>JAJTGP010000097.1 GCA_021299265.1 Hyphomonadaceae bacterium
CGCACCGGGCAGAGGGCTAGCTACTCCCCCTGACACCACAAAGCAGCCACGTCTGCCTCGCTTTCTCCCGCTTATCCATTCCGCAACCAGAACCGCCGCTAAAACGATAAGGCCTCTTTGTTGCGAACGAGAACAGGATAGGGGGTTTCAAAAAGAGGGGGGATAGATTTTTATCGATACGCACGCCCCTCTCCCTTTAGGGTCGACCTGTAGGTCGACCCCAAAGGGAGAGAGGAGAGCGGAAACGCTGCCGCATGCGCCGATGTGTCCCCGAGGGACTGAACGGGTGTAGGATCGGCTAGTTTTGTGCCCGCCATGCCTTGGCTAAGGCAAAAAAGCCTTCCGGCTCTATCGTCTCGGGTCGTGCGGTTGGATCAATGCCGGCCGCGTTTAAGATGGCTTCACAATTGCCAAGACCTTTGAGGCTAGCGCGCAGCATTTTGCGTCTTTGGCCGAAGGCATGGGCGGTGACATGTTCAAGCCCGGCCAAATCCTGAAAGGGTTTGTTGTGATCCTCTAAGACCACAATCGCGCTTTCGACCTTGGGCGGCGGCACAAAGGCGAGGCGTGGCACATGTAAGGCAAGGCGGGCATCGCACCGCGCGGCAGCCAACACTGCCAGTCGTCCATAATGGGGGCTGCCTGGACGCGCACAAATACGTTCTGCCACTTCAGTTTGAAACATCAAGCACATCGGCCCGCGCCACGACCCAGCCTTGAGCCACTTCACCAAAAGGGGCGTGCCAACATTATAGGGCAGGTTTGAAATGATGCGGGTAGGGCCTGTCGCTCCGTGGTTGGCCAAGAGCGCCTCTTCGTCGACCGCCAGCGCATCGGCTTCAATCACCACCAAGCGATCAAGTTGGTCGGCAAAAAAGCTTTTGAGGTGGGCGACAAAGCGGGGGTCTTTTTCCACCACAATGACTTTCGCGGCAGGACTGGCCAGAAGGGCATGGGTTAGGCCACCTGGACCTGGACCAATCTCCACCACAGTCTCACCTGCCTGAATACCCGCTAAGCGACCAATCTTTCCAGTGAGATTGAGATCCAATAGAAAGTGCTGACCTAAGCTTTTTCGGGCGAATAGATCGGATTCTTCCAATGCTTGGCGTAAATCGCGGCTCATGACTGCATCCGCCCCTGCGCCAAGGTGGCGGCCATTTGAATAGCGGCGATCATGGATTCAGGTCGCGCAATGTTGTGCCCGGCTATGTCAAACCCAGTGCCATGGTCGGGGCTTGTGCGGATGATGGGCAGGCCCAAAGTTGCATTGACGCCGCCCCAAAAGTCGAGCGCCTTGAGCGGGATTAGGGCTTGATCGTGATACATGCAGATGGCGGCATCAAAGGTCGCGCGCGCTTCGCCATGAAAAAGACTGTCCGCGGGCAGGGGACCGCGCACATGGAGGCCCATCGCCTGAAGCGCAGTAACAGCGGGAGCGATCACGCGGCCCTCTTCATCGCCAAAGGCCCCATCCTCGCCTGCATGTGGGTTCAATGCGGAGACAACCAAGCGCGGCTTCATCAGGCTCAAGTCGCGCACGAGCGCCTCCGCGGTCACGCGAGCCGCGTGGATGATGGCCTCTTGTGTCAGCCGTTTGGGAACCTCTGAGAGCGCGCAATGGATGGTGACAGGGACAACGCGCAAACCCTCCACCGCTAACATCATGACCGGGCCGCGCGTCTGTTCAAAAGGCGTGGTCGATAATAGGGCCCCTAAGAATTCGGTATGGCCCGGATGGCTGAAGCCTGCCGCCATTAACACAGACTTCGCAATCGGTGCGGTGACCAAGCCTAAAGCTTGACCAGAAAGAACCAAATCGACGCCGCGTTCAATCGCGGTCAATATGACGCCGGCATGGGTAGAGTTTGGCTGTCCCACCACCACGCCCGGCGCCTGAAAGCCCTGCAAGATTGGCAGGGCTTGCGCGAAGACCGCAACCGACTGGGAGACTTCCGTAACGACTTGTGTTGGAACTGCGCCATAAAGAGCAGGGTCACCCAGCACGCAAAAGGGCGTTGGGCCTTGGCGCAAGGCTTGCCAAGCTTTGGCGGTGACCTCTGGGCCGATACCCGCGGGGTCCCCCATGGAGATGACCAGCGGCCGCGGAGGTGCTGAGAGATCTAGCGTCACGCGATCAAGGCTGGATGATCGCCGCTTCACGGCGGATATCCCGCAAATAGCGCCGGGCAATCAAGGCCAGTTCCTGATCATACAAGCGATCTTCCAACTGCTCGAGTGTTGGGATGTCAGACCCCGTATTCTCGCGGTCACACAAGACCATGACATGGACGCCGGAGTCGGAACGGAATACCGCGCTGGCTTGGCCATTCGAGAGGCCAAGAGCTTGGGTTCGGAAAGGCTCGCCCAAATCTTCGTCTTGCACTTCGCCATATTCAATGACTTCCAGCGAACTGCGTTGCGCGGCGCGGGTGACGCCATCACAGCCATTGCGTAGAGCGTCGCGGCTGAGGCGCGCGGCCTGTTCAGCGCGCTTCCACGTTGCTTCGTCCGAGCCTGCCGCCACTTTGCGAGTCATTTCTTTCAGCTTGAGCTTGGCCTTGGGTGGGCTCGGCTCACGCTTTTCACGCACTGAAACAATCATGACGCCGCCAGGTACGACGATTGGATCGCTGACAGTGCCGGGACCCATTTGTTCTACAGCGGCTGCCACTTCGGTCTTTAATTCACCCAATGTAATCCAGCCCATATCGCCGCCGGTTGAGGCCGAAGGGGCAAAGGAAAATTGCTGCGCGACCAGCTGGAATGGGGTTCCGGCGCGCAATTGCTGCACCAAAGTCTTCGCCCCTTCGAGCGTCTGAGGCGCGCTTTGGACATTTTCGTCTTCGAGAAAAATCTCAGATATCAGATATTGTGGCTTGTTTGTATTGGCTAAAATACGATCAAGAGCCGCTTTGACCTGATCGCGATTGACACGCACGCGCGAACCAAAGCGACCGCTGACAATGCGCTGCCAGACGACTTCAGCGCGCGTCTTGTCGCGATAGCTTTGCGCCGAGACGCCAATTTCTGCCAAATCGCGGAAGAATGTATCCAGCGTCGCACCATTTTGGCGGGCTTGATTGGTCAAAATCCGGTCGACTTCCCGGTCAGAGGCATCGACCTTAAACTTGGCGGCTTCCTGTAATTGCAGACGCTCATCAATTAAGCCATTCAACGCGGCCGAAGTCGCGCGCTGAATCAATTCGGGCGTGATTTGTTGCGCGCCGGAAGTTGCAATTAGAAACTGGACGCGTTGGCGCACATCAAGACGTGTGATCGGCTGGTCGTTGACAATAGCGGCAACACCTTCACTTAAGGGGCGCTGTTGAGCCAGACTGGCTTGAGGCTTTAGCCAGACCGCGCAAGAGAGCGCCAGAAACGCACCCAGTGCGACCCGGCCTGCACATGCGCTGATTGTCCCCTTGCTCATCCATTCACTCCGTGCGCCTGCGCGCGATTGTTTTGGTTTTACCAAAGTCTTCTAGCCGAAAATCCGTTCATGACCAACGGACTCATCAGGTGCAAGTCAATGCACAGCAAATTTGTCGATCTTTAGGCAGACGCACCTCAGTCAAATGGGGCGTCGGTCAGCTCACCCAAGGTGCGGAACGCGATTTGGAAGCGGATCGATTGGGAAGGCTCAATAAAGCGATTACGGGTTCCGATTTCTTCGTAGAAGATCCGGAAGTCGGTGCATTCATCGCCATAAATCAAGCCATAAGAGGCGCTCAAATTCGTGTCTGTATTGAAGTCGCGATAGAGCGCACCAAACAGTTTGAAGTTTTTGTTGAGCGTCAGAATGACAGAGCCTTGCAATTCCTTATTGGCCCGGCTTGGGCCTGCGGCACTGGAATCAAACTCATGATAGCGGAGTCTTGTTTCCGTGCGCCAAAGTTTCAACCGCGCGAGCGCCTCGGTGTGGACCAGTTTTCCGGTTTCAGCGTCGACCCGGAAGCGCCCCGTCAAGCTGCCATAATCCCCGTGGCGCAGTTCAAAGTCGCCGACCCAATCAGATTGCTTGCGGTCGAGGTTAGAAGCCCGGCTGAAGGCGCCTGCATCATCGGTACGGATGCGCTGCCCCAGAAACGCGGTCGCGCGCAATGGCATGGTCGTTGAGCCAGAGGTTGGCACAACATCGACGCCCGCCCGCATCCCAAGGCTGATGTGGCTCCCTGGCTCCCACAGGTCCATGCCTGCGGCACCGACGGGCCGGAAAAGGCTGGTTGCATCCATTTCAAAGCCAAGGCCGTCTTCGACCCGAATGCGGCTTTGTTGGTCGTCCTTGCTGGCAACCGTCAGCGACATACGCGGCTCTAAGGTCAGATTGAAGCGGTTGCCGGGACGAATAAGCGGCCAACGCACGTCAACCGATGCGAGGCCTAAGCCACGTCCAAACGAATCGGCTTTCAAAGGCATGGTCGAGACGGCACCCGTATTGGAACCCTCGCTATAGTCGAAATAATCACCGCGCACGAGGGCCATAGGCTCGAGAACCAACCCGCCGGGCAAAATCTGTGTGCCCCGCCACGTTGCACCAATTGTGCCGCGAAGCGAGTCTAAGCGACCTTCAGTCCGCATCAGCGAGACAGCGGAGCCAGATAGGTCGAGGCGACCATTCATGGGGCCAATTTGCCAGCGATAGGTTCCGTCTACCAGTGGCGCGACGCGGGGGACATTTTTACGCCGTTCGCCCGGTACCAAATCCTGAAACACGGCGCCAAGGGAGCGAACATAGAAGCGATCCGACTGGCCTTGCACATAAAGCTGCGACATAAGCCGCGAGGCTTGCGGCCTGACAAGGCCTGCTTGCGGGGCTTCTTGGCCGATCCGATAGCGGAAAAGATAGAGATCATCACTGGCGCTTTCAGCTGTGAAGCCCCAGTTCCATGTGCTGTTGATTTTGAATTCGCCATTGCCGAAAATATGGCCCCGCCAGTCGGACTCGCCAAACTTCACGCCGCGCTTGCCAAAGAATTGTTCCTTGGTGACTGAGCCATTGAGGAACAGGCCGCCAGAATAGAATTTCCGGCGATAATCTAATTGGAGAACCGGATTGATATATTGGCTGATGATGGGCGTAATCGTGATGTCGGACGACGCATCAATCACCTGCAGATAGGGCTGTTCAATGAAGTAGCCGTTTCGCGACGACTCGCCGGGCTTTGGCTGCAAGAACCCCGAACGCCGCCCTGAAGAGGGGTCGCCATGTTCAAAGTAAGGGATGTAGAGGACGGGGACGCCCTTCACCTCAAACACGACGTCATTATAGACGATCGACTCGGCGCGCTCATTCTGCATAGCCCGCCGGGCACGAATGATCCAAGATGGCTTGGTCTTACCATCCTTACAGACGGTGCAGGCGGTGTAGACCGCTTGCGACATGAGTTTGCGGTCGCCTTCGCGGGTCACGACTGCATTGGCGGCTAAGGTTGAACCGTCGGCAAAACGTGAAGCAAAATTACCCGCGACGCCGCTGGAAAGCTCGTCATCCAGGGTCAATTCGTCGGCAAAGGTCGTTGAGCCATCGGCATTGAGGACCGTGACATTGCCAATGGCTTTGACGATGCCGGTGTTCTGATTGTAATTGATTTGGTCAGCGCGAACTGTACGGCCATTATTGCGGGCGGTGACGTTGCCTTTTGCGATGAGGACGCCCGCTTCATCGCCTTGTTCGATCGAATCCGCTTCCAACAAAACGGGATCTTCTGCTTTCGGCTTTTCGGGGGCGCTCGCGGGGGCAGTTGCTTTCGACGCTACTTTGGCGGCGGGTGCCTCTTGCAGATTCCAATCGGGTTTCTCACGCGCAACCGCCAGCGCTGGAACCAGAAGGGTACCAAGCGAAACGGCCAGTAACTGACGGCGCAGTGCGCGGGACATAAGCGATCCTTGATGAGTCGCCAGAGCGGAGGTGCTTCTTCGGGTGTAAAGAGCGACTCACCCCACGTCTAGCGGCTAAGCTCACCCATCTTCGCGATAAGAGACTGTTGCGAGGGCAATAAAGAGCGCAGCAAGCGGCGGGCACCAAGCTGCGATCCAGCTCGGCGCATAGCCCGCTGTCGCCAAAGCGCCAGAGATATCATTGACAAAATAGACGACCAAGCCTGCTGAAATGGCGGCAGCCGCCATGATGGCGCGTTGTCCAAACCGATCCCCACTCAGCGACAAGACGGCGGCGATCATGGCCATGGATATCAGCGCAATGGGGAGCGCGAGTTTCCGGTGGAATTGCAACCAATAGCGCTGGGGAGATCCGCCAGCAGCTTCGGCATCACGTGCTGCCCGCGGCAAGTCCCAGATCGACATGGCGCGCGCCGTGGCGTCTTTGTTTTTCTGGCTGTCGTCGATCCGATCTTTCAGAATGGGGAAGGTCAAGGTCTCGAAAGCCGATGCTTGGGTGCCGACAGAGGATTTAACCCCGTTGGATAGTGTCCAAGCTTGATCGGTGCGCCGCGCCGTCTTTGCGTCATATCGCGCGATAAAGCGAGAATCTGTTTTGTTAAAAGCCAGCAATGTGACGTTGCTAAATTGCCCGGCAGAGCCCGCTTCTGCCGATATGGTTAGTTGAAGGTCTGGCCCGCGATCCTTGATCCACATCATGGTGCGTCCACCCTCGCCGGTTTTTGTGGTAGCGACAGCGCTCAACGCCTGCAATTGGGTCTCATAGGCGAGGTTTAGACGCGCTGCAGAGGGGCCCAAGATAAAGATCGCAAATAGTCCGACCAAAGCGGCCAAAACGGCAACGGGGCTTAAAAACCGCCAAGTCGAGACGCCAGAGGCCCGCATCGCGACGATCTCAGAGCTTCGCGCCAAACGCATGAAGGTGACGATGGAGCCAACCAGCACAGCAAACGGCAAAGCGAGTTCCAAAATGCCCGGGGTGCGCATGAGCGTAAAGCGCAAGGCTGTCAGAGTATTGGCATTGGCCACCCCAGACACATTGCGCAATTGCTCAACAATATCGACCAAAATGATGGAAAGACACACCCCGCCTGCCGCGACCAGAATGCCGAAGAGCGTCAGGCGGAATATATAGAGATCAAGACGACTAATGTGCATAGCCACCTCGCGATTTGGACTTCGCACGAGGGGCAAATTTGTCAGACATGATGACAAAGCTTGGCAGACGCGCCCGCATCGAGCGGGTGGCGAAGAATAGAACACCTAAGGGAATTAGATACAAAATCATGCCCAAGCCCGGCTGGTCGGCAACCGTGGGAATGAGGCCCGTGAAGCTCAACAGCATGAAAATCAGGCCCCCAAACGCCCATCCAATGCGCGCGGCATAACCTTGACGTGAGAATGAACCGCCGAGGATTGCGAGCATCGCCAAGGCAACAGATGATAGGCAGATGATGGGGGCAGCCAAGCGTCGATGTGCTTCAGCCAGCAAGTCCCCCACATGGTCGCGGTCCCAATAATCGGTAAGGTCAGGCTTCAAGAGTTGCGGTAAGAAGCGGTCTGAAGGCTTATAGAACAGCTCCAAGTTTTTATCGGCAAAGCCGCGTAGCTCCACGACATAATTGGAGAAGCCGATCAAGTCGATTTCACCATTCTCGATTTTCCGCTGAACCGAGCCTTCCTGCAGCACGATCACGGGCCCGGTTTCAAGCTTAGCAATCGTGCCGCGTTGCGCCACATAAACCACCGGATTGGAAGCGGACTTAGTGTCAGAGATGATCAGGCCATTCAGGGTCCCGTCACGGTCAATACGGCGCGCAAAAACCATGAGCCCATCGACGGTTGAGCGGAACTCGCCTTCGCGGACCATGGAGCTTGCAAAGTCAGCCCGAATTTCAAACAAGCGCTCGCGCA
>JAJTGP010000286.1 GCA_021299265.1 Hyphomonadaceae bacterium
ATAGCTCATCGCCTTCGCACCACCAGCCTTCGCCAGCGTCATCGTGATCGCCGCCGTCAACGTCGTCTTACCATGGTCAACGTGACCAATCGTGCCAATGTTGCAATGCGGTTTCGTACGTTCAAACTTTTCCTTAGCCATTTTTGTCTCTCAGCTTTTCATAAGTTGGGTAAAAGGGGTTTGGGATTAGCCAGCAAGCTTGGCGAGTACTTCCGCACTCACGGCCCGTGGCACTTCTTCATAGTGGTCGAAGGACATGGAGAAGGATGCGCGACCCGAGGAGAAGGACCGCAAATCATTCACATAGCCAAACATATTGGCCAGAGGCACCATGGCGTTGACGACGTTTGCGTTGCCGCGCATGTCTTGGCCTTGGATCATCCCGCGACGCGAGTTGATGTCGCCGATCACGGAACCCGTGAACTCTTCTGGGCTGACGACTTCCACTTTCATGATGGGTTCAAGCAGACGTGGATCGCCATGTTGCTTCAACTCACGGAAAGCAGCGCGTGCTGCGATTTCGAACGCCAAGACGCTGGAGTCCACATCGTGATACGCACCGTCAACCAAAGTTGCTTTCAAGTCGATCAGCGGGAAGCCCGCCAACAGACCGTTTGCAACTGAGCTTTCGAGTCCCTTTACGACGCCTGGGATATATTCCTTAGGCACCGAACCACCGACGATTTGGCTTTCGAAGGTAAAGCCAGTGCCTGGATCACCTGGCTCAAAAATGAGCTTGATGCGCGCAAACTGACCGGTACCACCGGTTTGCTTCTTGTGGGTGTAGTCGATTTCCGCGCGCTTGTTGATCTTTTCGCGATACGCAACCTTGGGCTGACCAACGTTTGCGTCCACGTCATAGGTACGCCGCAGAATGTCGACTTTGATGTCCAAGTGCAGTTCGCCCATGCCACGCAGGATGGTTTGGCCGCTTTCTTGGTCGGTCGACACGCGGAACGAAGGATCTTCGTTGGCGAGCTTGGCCAATGCCAGACCCAATTTTTCTTGGTCTGCCTTCGACTTAGGCTCAATCGCGATTTCGATCACAGGCTCTGGGAATTCCATACGCTCAAGGATCACAGGCTTCAGTGGGTCGCACAAAGTGTCCCCGGTACGGACTTCCTTCAGACCAGCCAAAGCGACGATATCGCCAGCATAGGCTTCCTTCACGTCTTCGCGGTTGTTTGCATGCATCAACAACATGCGGCCAATGCGTTCTTTCTTATCGCGCGAAGAGTTCAGCACGCCATCGCCCGTTGAACACTTGCCCGAGTAAACGCGGCAGAAGGTGATCGTGCCGACGAATTTGTCGTCCATGATCTTGAAGGCCAGCATCGAGAATGGATCTTCGTCGGTTGGCTGACGGCTGGTTTCTTCGTCGGTCTTGAAGTCGATTGCGTTGATCGCTTCGCGGTCTGCGGGCGATGGCAAATAGTCGACAACTGCGTCAAGCAAAGGCTGTACACCTTTGTTTTTGAACGCAGAACCGCAAAGCACAGGGTGGAACGCACGACGGCGAACAGCCACACGCAGCAAGCGCTTGATGGTATCTTCGTCTGGCTCAACGCCTTCAAGATATTCCATCATCACTTCATCGTCCATTTCGACGACGGCTTCGAGCAATTTGTGGCGGTATTCTTTGGCTTGCTCGAGAAGGTCAGCGGGAATTTCTTCCACGTTAAACTTCGCGCCCAAGCTTTCTTCCAACCAGACAATCGCCTTCATGGCGATCAGGTCGATCACGCCCTTGAAGTTGTTTTCAGCACCGATAGGCAATTGCAAGCACACAGGCTTGCCGCCCACGCGCGTTACGATTTCGCTGACGCAATTGTAGAAGTCTGCGCCAATCTTATCCATCTTATTGACGAACACGATGCGAGGCACGTCATACTTATCGGCTTGACGCCAGACGGTTTCGGTTTGAGGCTCCACACCTTGGTTGCCATCGAGCACGCAGACCGCACCATCCAACACACGCAGCGAACGCTCAACTTCGATGGTGAAGTCCACGTGTCCTGGGGTGTCGATGATGTTCAAGCGCTTGTCGCGCCAGAAGCAGGTGGTCGCAGCGGACGTGATGGTGATGCCGCGTTCTTGTTCTTGCGTCATCCAGTCCATGGTAGCCGCACCGTCATGGACTTCGCCAATCTTGTGGGACTTACCGGTGTAGTACAAAATGCGCTCAGTCGTCGTGGTCTTGCCAGCGTCGATGTGCGCCATGATGCCAAAGTTGCGATAGTCAGAAATCGCGTGGGTGCGAGGCATTGAAAAAACCCTTTCAGGGGAGCTCGTGGTTTTGCTGGAATTACCAGCGATAATGCGAGAATGCGCGGTTCGCTTCAGCCATCTTATGCGTGTCTTCACGCTTTTTGACGGCCGAACCACGGTTCATAGCGGCGTCGGTCAACTCACCAGCAAGACGCTCTTGCATGGTGGTTTCGTTGCGCTTGCGCGCAGCGCCCACGAGCCAGCGAAGAGCCAATGCCTTACGGCGCTCTGCACGGACTTCGACAGGAACCTGATAGGTTGCCCCACCCACGCGGCGCGAACGCACTTCGATGGCAGGAGAGATGTTATCAAGCGCATCATGGAAGACCTCCAAAGCGGACCGCTTAGCGCGCTTCTCACAGAGATCGAAGGCACCATAGATGGTCGATTCTGCAACCGACTTCTTGCCTTCATACATGATGTAATTCATCAATTTTGTGACATCCATATCCCCGAACTTCGGGTCTGGCAGGATGTCGCGCTTTTCGGCGCGGCGACGACGTGACATGGGAAAACCTCGTGTCTAGACTTTAGTAAACAGGCTCTGCCTGCAAGAAAACCAATCCGTTTGTTGGCTATTGCGGAGCAACTTTGGAGCCAACGAACAAACCAAAATGAAAAAATAAGTCGCTGAGCAACTTATTTTGGACGCTTCGCACCGTAATGCGAACGGCGTTGCTTACGATTCTTAACGCCTTGCGTATCGAGAACGCCGCGCAGAATGTGGTAGCGAACGCCGGGCAAATCCTTCACGCGGCCGCCGCGGATCAGAACCACCGAGTGCTCTTGCAAATTGTGGCCTTCGCCTGGGATGTAGCACACAGCTTCCGAACCCGAGGTCAGACGAACCTTAGCAACCTTACGCAAAGCCGAGTTAGGCTTCTTTGGGGTGGTGGTGTAGACGCGGGTGCAAACACCACGACGTTGAGGGCAGCCTTTCAGGGCTGGAACCTTGTTGCGCACCTTCAATGGTTGGCGCGGCTTACGGATCAACTGGTTGATCGTTGGCATGTTTCTATAACGCTCCTGTATAGCCGACGGATGGGTGGCTATTACCCTCTTTCCAATGCGCGTCCCGCCAAGACGGGTAACCTAGAAGGTCAAGCTGCGCGCGCAGCCCTATCTCGCACTTCCAAACCCAAACGCCAAAACGAGCAAAACCACCGTCCCCCTTGGTCCGGTGCGCCATGCGCGAGATGATCACAGTGTCTGGAAGACCCCACAAACCTAAGCCATGCCCTTAAGGCACCCCAAGACTCAGAGGCTTTCTTCGGCGGCGTTCCTATATCCGGACGGTGTTTGGGTCAAGGTGGGGGTGCAGTGGGGTTCTTCTCATGGTTCCCTCTCTAGCCTGCGTGTTGGGGAAGGTTAGGACTAAGCTTTATTCCATGTCATCCCGGACGGCGAAGCCGAGTCCCAGACCTTATGCCGCAAAGTCCTATAATAAGTGAGTTGTCATCCCGGACGGCGAAGCCGATCCGGGACCCCCTGCCGCAAAGTCCCCTGAGGTCCCCGCTCTTCGCTTCGCTGCGGCGGGGATGACATCGTTTTGGATGGGTTTTTATCTAGAAGCGTTTTGGTGCCCATTCTGGTCACCAAAACGCTTCCGTTATCGTGGCCGGGCGATTTGTCGCGTCAAGTCCAGATTTCCTTCGGAAATCTGCCGCGAAGCGGCGCGCAGCGGACTTGACCCGTCAAATTGCCCACAAACAATCGAATTTGGCCTTTGGTGCTGGCAGGGCCTGCACCAAAGCCTTCCAGAACAAAATTTCCCCAACCATGTCATCCCGGACGGCGCAGCCGATCCGGGACCTTGTTCCGCATAGTCCTATAAAAAGTGTGTTGTCATCCCGGACGGCGAAG
>JAJTGP010000297.1 GCA_021299265.1 Hyphomonadaceae bacterium
GTCCGCTCGCTGTTACAAACGGCTCAAAGAACCCCCACTCCTCGTCCAACATCAAACCGCGAACCACCGCTGCTCTCCCCAAAGAACAGCGTTGAATCAGAAACTAACTGATTTGGGAATCCACATTGTCCACACGGCCTAGCATAGGGCTTGTCTGAAAGCCGAAATGAAAGAAATTCTGATGTCAAAACTTTTACTGGTGCGCTCGATTGCAGCCCTTTGTGTGCTTGCAACCCCCAGTATCGCGCAAAACGGTCCCGCCCAAAGCCTGCTCACCACTTTGGGCCCAGGGCAGAACCGGTCGGTCGACATTTCCTTGCGGGCCAGAATTGGTCCGTTGGAGCTGGCGCGTGGCTCGTTCAAAGTTAGTTTGACACAAGATGGCTATGCGGGTGAAGCGACATATCGCACGTCTGGTATTGCAGCCTCATTCAATAATGATGCGGGTGTGGCAACGGTCAAAGGTGCGATTGACAATGGCCAGCTAAAGCCGCGCGCATTCGTCAATCAAGAAACCAATGGCAAAAAACGCCGCATCACCATGAACTTCGCAAGCCGTTCCGTGGATGTGACCGCTGCACCCATGTGGGGCAGCATGGGCTTTCCGCCAGCAACTTTGGCCCAGAAGCTTGAAGCCGTCGATCCCGTGACGGGCCTGATGGAGCTGTCGCTCGTGACCGGCCGCGATGCGGGCCGGGCCTGTGGCGGCGCTGTGAAGATTTTCGATGGCAAGCGGCGCTATGATATTCGCACTCAATATGTCGGGATCGAGAACGTCTCCACCCCGGCCTATAAGGGTCCTGCGACCTATTGCCGGGGCACCTATACCGAAGTGGCCGGCTTTAATCAGAAGAAGCCAGGCGAAACCCGCGAGCCAATCCGCCTGCAAATCTGGCTAGCTGATGTCGGCAATATGGGTGTTTCCGTCCCCGTCCGCATGACGGGGTCGAAAGGTATATATACGGCAGTCCTCTACGCCGACCGTGTCGTCGTCCGCTAAAAGTCAGATCAAACGTCTGGCAGAAGGCCGCTATCTTCCGGGTCGCCGACCTTTTTGATCAAAGCGGCCTTAAGCTTCTTCATTGCTTGGTGTTCAATTTGACGGACCCGCTCTTTCGAGATGCCCATCCGCACGCCTAAGGATTCCAATGTGGCCCCTTCATCGGTCAAGCGGCGCTCTTGAATAATGGCCAGTTCGCGTGGATTGAGGGACTTCAGCGCCTCTTGAATCCAATTGGTGCGACGCTCCGTATCGGTGCGCTCCATCACGTCTTGGTCGGGCAGAATGCCTTCGTCCGGCAAGAGGTCCTGCCACTCGCCACCGCCATCGACGCCATCAGACATTGGGGCATTGAGAGAGCGATCATTGGCCGACAGGCGCGAAGCCATTTGCTCGACTTCCCGCTCACTCACACCCAGCTTGGTGGCGATGATCTCGCGATTTTCGCGGGTCATCATGGCTTCGCCCGTGTCGCTGATGAGCGCGCGGAGGCGACGGAGATTAAAGAAGAGCGACTTTTGCGCCGCCGTCGTGCCCGTGCGCACAATCGACCAATTGCGTAGGACATAATCCTGAATGGCTGAGCGGATCCACCAAGCGGCATAGGTGGAAAAACGGACTTCGCGATCGGGCTCAAAGCGAGCTGCGGCCTGCATCAAGCCAATATTGCCCTCTTGGACAAGGTCGCTCATCGGCAGGCCATAATTGCGGAAGCGGGCCGCCATCGAGATCACAAGCCGCATATAGGCCGTGGTTAGTTCGTGGAGCGCACGCTCATCCTGATGGTCACGCCATTTAACGGCAAGCTCACGCTCGTGGTCATGCTCGAGCAGAGGCGCTTTCATAGCCTGTTTGACAAACCGTCGCGTTGCGCTTTGGGCTTCGGCTGTCTCATACGTGGCCATTTGATCTCTCCGATCCGTGTCCGCACCTGATTTGGTAATGAGCATTACGCGCGCGGGGATGGTTTGGATCAGTCGTTATGACAAATCCATGACTGGAGAACTGCAATTTGGGTGGGGGGCTTTCAGCTCCGTGTCAGCCAGATGTCCGGACAAATACGGCAGGCGGGAAATCGCTGTCCATCTGCACTTCCAACGACCGGATATTGCCCTTCATATCGGCTTGGAAGGCGAATTTGACGTCGAGGAGATCGTCATCATCCTCGCGGACCGGCATGCCATTGAAAACATCATAATGCCAATGATTCAGACGGATTGGCATCTCATTATAGGTTCCTACCAAGCCCGTGTCGTCGCGCGTGACAGCCCAAGTGCCATAGCCCTTGTGCACAAAGGTGCCGACAAAGGCACCAAGCCCGCGCGACGGCGCTGTGTTGGGGATTGCCATGGGCGGTGCTTGGGTGGCGGCTTTTGCTTCATTCGCATCGCGCCGGGCAAGGCCGCGCGCGGACCATTTGGCAGGCTCTAGCCCCATCAAGCGATCAAACAAATCCAGGCTAACATGACCCGGCAAGGGTGTGCCGCGCATATTGGCAAAGGCAATAATGCCGACATTCTGCTCTGGAAACAAAGTCACGCGGGAGGAAAAGCCATTGAGATTCCCACCATGGGCGACCCGTCGCATACCGCGATAAAAATCCGTGCGCCAGCCAAGCCCATAAAGGCCACGGCTCAACTCGGTGGCTTCGGGTTGCCCACCTGTGGAGACAAGCGGCGCCCACATGGCTTCACTTTGCGCAACCGAGATCAGGCGATTGCCTCCAAACGTGCCGCGCCGAAGCTGCAGGTCCATCCAAGCCACAAACTGATTGACCGAACTATGGAGCTCTCCCGCCGGCCCGATCGCGTCTTCGGGCCGCAATGGAATTTGAACCGCTTGCTTGGCAGATGTGAGCTTATGACCAAAGGCAAAATTGCCATCTTGGGCCATCTGGCTGGGGCTAAAGCCGGTGCGGGTCATGCCGAGGGGCTTGAGCAAGCGCGCCTCTGTAAAGGCCTCCCACGTCTGGCCGGTGGCTCGCTCGACCACGAGACCCGCCAAAATATACATGAGATTATTATACTGATACTGGCTGCGAAGGGGCGCGGAGGTGTCCAAATAAGGCAAGCGCGCCAGAAGCTCTGCCTTGCTCAGTTTCTCATTATTGTACCAAACCAGATCATGGGTGCCGAGGCCGGTGCGGTGAGAGAGCATGTCGCGCAGGCTTAAGCTTGCA
>JAJTGP010000228.1 GCA_021299265.1 Hyphomonadaceae bacterium
AGACAGCCGTGCCCTGCGTGAGGAGGTCAATAAAGCTATCGCCACGCTATCGTCCGGCCTTCTTGAGGGCATGGGTGCGCAAGGCCGCTCGCAAACCGAAGGCCTCGCCAAAGCGCAGACCCAGTTCAAGGAAATGATGGAAGCCAATGACCGTACCGCGCTTGCCTTGCGCCAGACGGTTGAAGGCCGGCTCGACGTGCTGCGGCAAGAGAATGAAGCCAAGCTGGAACAGATGCGCGTCACGGTCGACGAGAAGCTACAAGGCACGCTGGAACAGCGCTTGGGTGCATCCTTCAATCAAGTGAATGAGCAATTGGAGCGCGTGTTTAAATCCGTCGGCGAGATGCAGACCATTGCGACGGGCGTCGGTGATCTGAAGCGCGTGCTGACCAATGTGAAAGCACGCGGGACCTGGGGCGAAGCTACCTTGGGCATGCTGTTGGAACAGGCCATGAGCCAAGAGCAATATGCCCAGAATGTCGAAGTCAAACCGGGCAGCAATCAACGGGTCGAATTTGCCATACGCTTGCCCAATGATGGCGACACGCCCGTGTGGTTGCCGATTGATGCCAAGCTACCCGTCGAAGATTATGAGCGCCTGATCGATGCCTCAGAGCGGGCAGACACGGTCGGAATCGATGCCGCCCAGAAAGGTCTTGAACGCGCGATTAAGATTGCCGCTAAGGACATTTTCGAGAAATATATCGCGCCACCGCACACAACCGACTTTGCCATCATGTTCTTGCCGACTGAGGGACTATTTGCTGAAGTTGTGCGCCGACCCGGCCTTGTTGACAGCTTGCAGCGTGACTTCAAAGTCCTTGTGTCTGGCCCCACCACTTTGATGGCGACCTTGACGAGCCTGCGCATGGGCTTCCGGACTTTGGCGATCCAGCAACGCTCCAGCGAAGTCTGGCAAGTGCTCAGCAAGGTAAAGCAAGAGTTTGAGAAGTTTGGCGGCGTCCTCAAAAAGGTTGAGGATAAGCTCGATCAAGCCAAGAGCGTTGTGCAGCAAGCCCGCACGCGCGAAAATGTGCTGGGCCGCCAATTGAGGGCCGTCGAAACCCTACCGGGCAGCGCGCCCATTGCGACCTTGCCCTTTGCCCAATCGCAAGACCTGCTCGACGATGTGCTGGACGAGGGCGACGACGCCTAACCTCCGGCCACTCTTACCCAAACAAAAAGCCCGCCGACTTTCGTCAGCGGGCTTTCTTCTTAAGTTAGGTGATCAGCCTATTCGCGGTCGCCCAAGAAGCTGAGCAAGAACTGGAACAGGTTGATGAAGTTCAGATAGAGGCTCAAGGCACCCATGCTGGTGGCAACTGACATCGCGGTGTCATCGCCCTTCAGGTAATAATATTCGAACTTCAAACGCTGGGTATCGAAAGCGATCAGGCCCGAGAAGATCAACACGCCCAAGCCAGAGATGACAAACATAATCATCGGGCTTTGCAGGAAGATGTTGACGATGCTGGCCAAGAGCAAGCCAAACATGCCCATAATCAAGAACGTGCCGAAACCAGTCAGATCACGCTTCGTGGTATAGCCCCACAGCGACAAAGCGCCGAAAGCCGAAGCCGTGATGAAGAAGGTCGAAGCAAGCGATTGGCCGGTGTAGCGCAAGGCCAACACACCCAAACCTGCACCGATCAACGTCACGATGGTCCAGTAGAACAAGTTCGCGCCAGTCTTAGATGGGTTGCGCATGGCGAACATGCCAATCAACAACACGCCAAGCGGGGCAAAGCTGAGGATCATGCCTGCGCCAGTGTAGCCACCATTGGCAGTGAACAACATGTCACGAACGGGCGGCACTGACGATGTGATGTAGGCCAAGATACCCGAGAGCACCAAGCCAAGACCCATCTTATTGTAGACGCCCAACATAAAGCTCCGCAGACCAGCGTCGACGGACATGTCCATCGTGTTCCCGGCTGGGATCGCTTGAGCTTGAAACCTATTTTGGTCGTTCATTTTCTTTCCTTTTTAACATGCGAGCAGACTTCTGCCGCATTGCTTAGGCCCTAATATCGGACCGCGGAGCATTGGATGCAAGACAACTCTAGTACACGATTTTGTGTGCAGAGCCTTATTCAGGTTGCTGACTGCCTAGACGCTTCGATCCAAAAGTATGGATCGCTGCATTTTGGACCTCGCTTCCCTGCTCATATGGTGGCTGTGCCGACATTATGCTAGGAGCGACCTATGCTCCAATTACACACTTTTTCCCACTCCTCAGCCTCCTATCGTGTCCGCATTGCGCTGGCCTTGAAAGGGGTGGCCAGTGAGAGCCACGCCGTCTCGCTGATTGCCAATGACCACCTGTCCGAAGCCTACCGCGCCCTCAACCCCGAAGGCCGGGTACCCGCGATCGTGACGGAGCAAGGTGTGTTGACCCAATCCTTCGCCATTATGGACTTGCTGGAGGAAACGATCCCAGAGCCCAGCCTCTATCCAGCAGATGTTTGGCAACGGGCTTTGTGTCGTGCCTTTGCCCATGCCATTGCAAGCGACATCTTCCCAGTTCAGAATCTGGGTGTGCGGCGCAAGCTCATCGCAGATTTCGGAGCCGATGAGGCGCAAACCACGCAATGGTGCGCAGACTGGATCGCCAAAGGCTTCATCGCGCTAGAGGCCGAGACTGCCAAACGCGGCTGGCATGAAGGACAGGGCTATTTGTTCGGCCCGACCCCCACTTTGGCTGATATCTGTTTGGTGCCACAAATGAATAATGCACGCCGCTATGGGGTGGACCTAACCCCCTTCCCGCTTTTGGTTGCCGCCGACGCCAAAGCCCGCGCCCATCCCGCCTTTGTAACTACCGCGCCTGAGACGCAAGCTGGCTGACAATCGACCTCCTGGGACCCGCACCAAGATCATGAAACCACTCAATCTTGAATCCTATCTCCCCTATCGGCTGAGCGTGGCCTCTAACAAGGTCAGCGCATTAATCGCTAAAGCGTATGAAGCGCGCTTTGGCCTGACCATCCCGCAATGGCGCTTGCTTGCCATACTCTCGGAGGGGCAACCCCTGTCGCAACAAAATCTCGTCAACCGTACCGCGATGGACAAAGTAACCGTAAGCCGCGGCGCACAGGCTTTGATCACACGCGGCCTCGTCCAGTCCAAGCCAAGCGAGAAGGATCGCCGCGCCGTGGAATTGAGCCTGACAGCTGCCGGCGTCTCCATCGTACAAGATGTCGCGCCCGTCGCGCTCGCCTTTGAGAAATCCCTGATCGAGGCCATTGGCGGAGCAGCTGCTGAGCGCCTCGAAGCCATGCTGCGCAAGCTGGAAGATCAGGCGGAAAAATTAGCAAAATAAGCGCCCATCCATCTTGGCATTTAGTAACAAATGAAACTATAATGGTGCCGGATTTGGTTGGAGCACCCTATGGCGGACTTGTTTGAAAACCCACTTGGCACCGATGGCTTTGAGTTTGTTGAATTCACGAGCCCAGACCCGGACGCACTGGCGACCTATTTCCGCCAATTGGGCTTTACGGCGGTCTCCAAACACCGCTCCAAAAATGTGATCCGCTTCAAACAAGGCGATATCAACTTCATCCTGAACATGGAGCCAGTGGGCCAAGCAGCGGAATTTCGCGAACAACGCGGACCCTCAGCCAATGCAATGGCCTTCCGGGTTAAGGATGCCGCCCATGCCTTTCGGGAAGCCATTGCGCGCGGCGCAGAAGCCGTCGACAGTCCAATCGGGCCGATGGAATTGGATATCCCTGCCATTAAGGGCATTGGTGGGGCCTTTATCTATTTGGTTGATCGCTATGGCGCGCAAAGCATCTATGATGTCGACTTTAAGCCCATTCCCGGTGCTGCCGAAGAAGAAGCAATCAATTCGACAGGTCTGACCTATCTCGACCACCTGACCCACAATGTGTTCCGCGGCAAAATGGACGTTTGGGCCGACTATTATGAGCGCATCTTCAACTTCCGCGAGATCCGCTATTTCGACATTGAGGGCAAAGTATCCGGCCTGTTTTCGAAAGCCATGACCAGCCCTTGCGGTAAAATCCGCATCCCCTTGAACGAGAGCAAGGGTGAAGAAGGCAAGACCGACCAGATCGAAGAATTCCTGCAGCGTTATAAGGGCGAAGGCATTCAGCATATCGCCATGGGCTCGTCCGACCTGTTGACCACAGTCGACCATCTGCGCGCCCGGGGCGTTGAGTTGCAAGATACGATTGATACCTATTTTGACCTGATCGACACCCGCCTGCCCGGTCATGGCCACGACGTCGAGGCCCTGCGCCAACGTCGGGTCTTGATTGATGGTGCGCCGAGTGAAGGCCAAGGCCTGTTGTTGCAAATCTTCGGCAAGGATGCCGTTGGGCCTATCTTTTTCGAATTTATCCAGCGAAAAGGAAATGAGGGTTTTGGCGAAGGCAATTTCAAAGCCCTGTTTGAAAGCATCGAATTGGACCAAATTCGACGCGGGGTTTTGCAAGGCTAAGGCCAAGAGTGGGAGCGATTTAGGATGGGCAAGATTGCGGCGCTCTGCGGGATTGCGGCATTGAGTTTGGCGCTGGGTGCCTGCACCATGACCACCCAAATGGGTGACGGGCCAGAAAAAACCCGAACTTTCCTGACAAGCCCCCCTGCTCCCATCCCCGCTTGGTCCATCGCCATTCATGGCGGGGCGGGTGTCATCGAACGCAAGGATTTGACGCCAGAACAAGACAAGGCCTATCGCGCGGCCTTGGCAGAAGCGATTGAGATTGGCGCAGACATTTTGCGCAAGGGTGGCGATGGGATCGATGCAGTGGAGGCCACCGCCCAATATCTGGAAGACAATCCCTTGTTCAATGCAGGCCGGGGTGCGGCCATTGATGCTTCTGGCAAGGCCACTTTGGATGCGGCCATCATGGTGGGCCAAGGCTTGAAGGCTGGTGCCGTCGCCGGCATGCTCACCACCCGCCACCCAATCAGTGCAGCCCGCGCCGTGATGGAAAAGACTCCGCACGTGTTCCTGATCGGCGATGGCGCAGATCAATTCGCGCGTGAGCAAGGCCTCGAACAAGTCCCCAACACCTTCTTCCTGACCGCGCGGCGCTGGCAAATCCTCGAAGAAGTTCTGACCGAACAGAAAATGCCCATCCCGCCTAAACCGCCCGGTCTTAACAATGACGGCCCCGTGCGCTCTGGCCCCAATGCCGCCAAATCTGGCGAAGCCCGCTTTGGCACGATTGGTATTGTGGTGCGCGACAGCAAAGGCGTGTTGGTAGCGGGCACGTCGACCGGCGGCTTGACAGGTAAGAAATGGGGCCGCGTCGGCGATGTGCCGGTGATTGGGGCGGGCACTTATGCCACCCCGACTTGCGCCGTCTCTGGCACTGGGACAGGCGAGTACTTCATCCGCCTCGGCGTCGCTCGCGCCATTTGTGACAAAGCGGCTCAACCCGGAATGGGCCTGCAAGCTGCAGCAGATGCCGTCATGAAGAAGGACTTGACCGCTTTGGGCGGCGATGGTGGCGTCATTGTCGTTAATGCGCGGGGACAGACCGTTGCCAGCATGAACACACCTGGCATGTATCGCGCGCAAATGAGTGCGGTCAGCCCTGCACGGGTCGCCATTTATTCAGACGAGAATTAAGGCAAAGGAAGAGACATGAACCAGCTGCGAGGCATTCACCACGTCGCCTATCGTTGTCGCGATGCTAAGGAGACCGTCGAATTCTATCACGACGTGCTGGGCATGGACTTCCAAATCGCCTTTGCCGAAGACCATGTGCCTTCCACCGGGGCTTATGACCCCTATATGCATGTGTTTCTCGATGCAGGCGGCGGTAATGTGTTGGCCTTCTTTGAACTGCCTGAACAACCCGACATGGGCCGCGACCCCAATACGCCCGAATGGGTTCAGCACATCGCCTTCAAGGTCGACAATGAGGAGGCGCTTCTAGCTGGCAAGGCACGCGCCGAAGCCCGTGGTTGCTCGGTGATTGGCCCAACCGACCATGGCATTTTCCGCTCCATCTATTTCTTTGACCCCAATGGGCACAGGCTGGAACTCGCCCATGATACCGGTACTGCTGCAGAGTTGACCGAATTGCGGCGCGTTGCCCCAGACATGCTCGACGAATGGTCCAAGACCAAGAAGGCCCCGCGCCATGCCGACTGGTTGCACGCCAAGGCCCGCGCCAGCCACACAAATTTAGACCCAGCTTAAAACGCGCCATATAAAGAATTCTGGGACCACCCAGCCATTAGGAAACGTCCATGAAACTCGCTTCTCTCAAATCCGGCCGCGATGGTCGCCTCGTCGTGGTCTCCTCAGACCTGAATTATTGCACCGATGCGGCCCTCATCGCCCCAACTCTGCAAGCCGCCCTTGACGATTGGGCCCGCTGTGGCCCTGCCCTGCAGACGCTGAGCGACGCCTTAGAGCGCGGTGCGGTTCCCACCGAACGCTTCCATGAGCGCGAAGCCCATTCGCCCCTGCCGCGTGCCTTTCAATGGGCCGATGGCTCAGCCTATGTGAACCACGTCCAATTGGTGCGCCAAGCCCGGGGTGCGGAGATGCCCGAGAGCTTCTGGACAGACCCGCTCATGTACCAAGGCGGCTCCGACGATTTCTTGCCGCCACGCGCGCCCATTCCGCTCGCCGATGAGGCTTGGGGCTGTGACTTGGAGGCCGAAGTCGCCGTCATCACCACCGACGTGCCGCAAGGCATTAGTCCCGAAGCCGCGCGCGACCACATTGCGCTGGTCTGCTTGGTCAATGATGTCAGTTTACGAAATCTCATTCCCAACGAATTGGCCAAGGGCTTTGGCTTTTTCCAAGCCAAGCCCGCTAGCGCCTTCTCCCCCGTCGCCGTGACGCCCGAAAGCCTCGGGCCTCTGTGGGATGGTGGCAAGCTGCATGTGACCTTGAGCGTCGACCTTGATGGCAAGCCGCTGGGTCGGGCTGAAACGGGTATCGATATGACCTTCGATTTCGCTCAATTGATCGCTCATGCTGCCCGCACCCGCAATCTCTGCGCCGGCACCATCATCGGCTCGGGCACGGTCTCCAACCGCGATGGCGCAGGCGGTCCGGGCAAGCCTATCGCTGAAGGCGGCCTTGGCTATTCCTGCTTAGCCGAAGTCCGTGTGGTTGAAACCATCCTGCACGGCACCGCCAAGACCCCCTTCTTAAAGCACGGCCAGGTCGTACGTATCTGGGCCGACGATGCCAAGGGCCACTCGATCTTTGGTGCGATTGAGCAGAAGGTGAGTGGGTAGGGGTCCAAACACTGCGCACATCATCCCCGCCGCAGTGCCAGCGCAGTGATTACATAATTGTGGCTAAAACACCCCCCCACACCAATAGCCCCGCGTGGGAAACCACCGGGGGTACATCGGAAGAGGTACCGGGGCGCAGGGTTTGCGCCAAATGAGGTGGGCCAGATTAACGG
>JAJTGP010000067.1 GCA_021299265.1 Hyphomonadaceae bacterium
CCCTTGTGGGCTTGACGATAAGCACCGCCAAAGCGAGCAAAGATATCAGCTACCTCCAAAGAGGGGCGCATAGCAACTCCCCCTGAAACTCTGCAAAGGCGCTGGCAATGCGAATAAAGCCACGCTGGGTCTTATCTTGGAACCCCCGCCAGGTCATGTCTTCGATCATGCGCCGGCGCAAAGGCGTGGCTGGGGTTGGTAAAAAGGCTCTGGTCACGGCAGGTTGCTCCTGCTCTGTTGAAGGCACATCCATCATCCGAGCCCAAACCAACAGCTTCAACAAAAGTCGCAATCAACCCAGATCCATGCCCCCAGCCTATCACGCACAAACCTCCCGCGGAGCGGGTTCGTTCTTCGGCCACTTGTCGCCGAAATGCGGACGTTAAAGAAGCCGAAGAATGGGCGCTCGCTCGTAGGGTTCAGTCAGACAGGACTGCACCACCTCAATGGTCGCGGTCTTGGATTAAGCTTTGTCTTCTGCGGCAGCCTTTGCCGCAGGCTATGCTTTTGCAACGGCCGTGCTGGAGTTTGAGCACGCAAGATGGGGCACCAAGGGGTAAGATCGGCTTCGACGACGCGCGAAGCGCATTACTGCCGACAGTGGCGACGCAATCGAAGCTGCCGCCTTAGACAGAACCCCAAACTTTGGCCTTCATCGGATCCAGCGGACTACATCCAACAAAGTGGCCAGAGCGCTGGCAACATAAGTCCCAGCGGCGGCCTTCAGCACCTGACGGGCGCTGGCGAGATCGTCATCCTGCAGGAAGCCGCCGTGCTCCAAAACAGGTAAGGCGCGCTTAAAGCTGGCATCGATTTCCATTGGCAAGGTCAGCACATGCATCAACACCCGCCCGCTCATCAGCACGATAAGCGCCCCGATTTGTAGCATGGCAATGATGGGTGACTTAATGAGAATGCCAATCAACGGGATTGAGATCAGCATCCAGAAGGCTACCTTGTCGAGGCCTGCCAGTCCCCCTGCCCATTTGGTGCGTGTCACTAAGAACGGATCACCATCACGGTGCTGGACGGCGTGGCCAACTTCATGGGCAGCGACTGCCACAGCCGTGACCGAGCGGCCGTGAAAATTGCTGGGAGACAGCCGCACAACCCGGGCAATCGGGTCGTAATGATCCGTTCCAGGCGGTGTTTCTTCTAGGCCAACGTCCGCCAAGCCTGCTTCATCGAGCAAGTGACGCGCAAGTTCGCCCCCGCTGCCGGGGAAATCTGGTCTGTCGGCGGCGTGGCGCGCCATAATGCTCTTGACCCAATATTGAGGGCCGAAAATCAGGGCCAAAAGTGCTAGAATTCCAAGGATGATCAAGATTGGCATGGTCTCAATCTAGAGCAAACGGCTCAAATTGGAAATCACGCTTATTGCACCAGTCGGGGGTGCAGTGCCTGGCGGTTCGCTTAAGGCTTGTCAGCAAACATTAGGCGCTTTGCCTTGGCAGCGGCACGGCGCGCAAGATGATAAATTCTCGCCGCCCCTTCATCATAGCGCACCGTGATCTTGCAGTGCTCGCCATAGGTGTCTTTCAGAAAATTCCGTATCAGTGCCTCTGCGGCCTCGCGAGGGCCTAGGAGCTCAGCCGTCAAAGGACATTCAGTCCGGCTGTGATAGGTCGCATAAACCTCCCCCTCCCCTTCAAACACATTGCCCATTGTGTAGGGATAAAGGTCACAATCCATGGGGCGCTTGCCATAGACTTGGCATTGTTGGTCCCAATGCGGACACGGGCCACTGCCGTGAGAAGATATCTCATACAGCTTGCCTTTCTGCAGAACAGTTAAGTGCTCACTTTTGCCCTCAAAGAGCTGTTTGAATTCTGCATCATTCACCTTCAGACCATGAAGTTCTCGACAGCAGCTTTGGTCCGTTGGACATTTCAGACAGGGATTCGACATCAGCGTTTTTCCTCAAACAGGGCCTGATGTACCTAGCAAGTAAGTGTAAAATGGCGATTAAAAAGCCGAAATATAATGCCGAGCACACAAGTCGGAACTTCGTCGCGTACAGAGCATAAAGCTGAGATCGGCAGGCGAATGGGCGCATTAGGTCCCAAAAAGAATAAGGTCCCCCCTCACCTAGGGGCCAGATCATCCTTTAAGGCGCGGTCCAAAAGCTCAATGTCCAGATCGACCGAGGCCAAGTCCGGCTCCACCGCGGCGCGTTCAAAGCTGGCGAAAGCCTCTTGCAGGCGAGCTAAAGTCTGGTCGATTTCGGCCAAGCGGGCTTGGCCGGCATGGGCCTCTAATTTCAAGCGGTCTGAAACCAGATCGCCCGTGGCAGGCAGATAATAAGTGAAGAAGCGCAGAATGGGGTTCAGCTTTTCTGGCTGGCTCGCCACCGTATCCAAAATCGTCAGCCCGTGGCGCACCAAAGCGTCAAGGACATGACCCACTTCCAGTGGCACAGCGGGGATTGCCGCGCGGATGCTCATCAAATGCTGATGGGCCTCGACCATAAGGGCATGGCGCGGATCATCATCTTCGGGGTCCAGCTCAGGTGGGCTGGGCATTTCTAGAACGGCTTTGCCCTTGAACAGGCGCGGTAAACCGACCGTCAGGAAGCCATAGAGCGACAGCGCCACCAGTCCTGCGATAATCGGCCCGGAGCGCACTTCCACGAGGAACGCGCCGCCAACAGCCAAGGAAGCGGCCATAGAGCCAAAAATTACCCACCACGATGTCCCGGCCCCGCCGCGGCGCGGCTTGCCTGAGGAAGACGGAGGCTTTGCCATCCCTTAGCCCTTTGTCCTATGCGCGAATTCGTCGTCCAGGGATTGATCGAGCAGGCGTATATCAATCTCTAGGCTGCGGGCATCATGGCCGCGCAGGCGACTTGCAAAGTCAGTATAGGCAAGATCGAGTTTTCCAATCATGGTATCAATTTCAGCCAAGCGCGTGGGATCTGCGCCACCGGCCACCGCGCCGCGCGCGCCCAATAGATCGGCCGTTGCGGGCAGATAATAGGTAAAGAGGCGTTGGACGTCCGACAATTTCGACGGGTCTTGCCGCAGGCCCATCTCAACTTCCTTCACGCGCGCAACCATGTTTCGCAAGCGCGCGCCAAGCTCGCCTTCGGCCACGCTGGCCGCAGCCTCTAAGCGCACCAACGAGGCCTTGGCGTCTTCGATAACGGCTTGATGCAGCTTTGGCGGAGCTTCAGGGGCGGGCAATGCCTCCCCATTGGCACGCGCGCGGGCGGCGGATTCAGACTCCCCGCCTTGGCGGCGTCGCCGCCCGTCCTCGTCCTCATCGACATCGTCGTCGGTATCGTCGTAACCCCATAAATCATCCACGGTGTCACGCTTGCCACCAAAGAAGCCAAGCGAGCCACCAGCGGCAAAGAACAGGCCGAAACCTACCCACGGATTAAAGTTACAAATGGCCCAGATGAAGAACCAAAAAGCAATTACGCCGAAGGATTGAGGTGACCGGATCCGAACGGCGAACTCCTCTTTCATCCAGTCTTTCGAGCGGCGACGGGACATGAATTAGGTCACGCGCCCTTGCACCAAAGCTTGCCGCAATTCCTGGGTCATTTCATCCATGCGCTTTTCGACCATGGCGCGCTTCTGACGGCCTTCCTCTTGCGTCGAAAGCACCCCTGAGATCGTGTCGATCAAATCGCGATTGGCTTGTTCCAAGGTTTCAAGGTCCACGATCCCGCGCTGAGACTGCTCTTCAATCGCGATGGCTTGCTCTTTCATCATCGACGAGGTTTGGCGCAGCATCTCATTGGTGGCATCGGTGACAGCCTTTTGCATGGCCAAAGCGTCTTCTTGGCGGCGCAGCCCCAAGAGCAGCACCATCTTTTGCTTCCATAAGGGGATGGTCAGGCGGGTTGAAGCCTGCAAGCTTTCGACCAAGGTCTCGTCGCCTGCTTGCACGATGCGGATTTGCGGCAATTGTTGAATGCCGATCTGGCGGGCTTGCTTCAGATAGAAGATGCGCTTTTCCAAACGCTCCATCGCTTGCTGGGCGTCACGGTAGGCTTGGGCTTCGATCAGGCCATCGCCCGTTAGCAAAGCCTCGTCTGCAATGGTCTTCAGCTCTGGCAAGCGCGTCGCTTTGATTTCAGCGGCAAAGGCCTCGCCTGCTTCAATATAAGCGCTGAGTTGGGCGATGGAGGCGGCTGTCTGCTCATGCAGATCGTCCATGACCGCAATGTCGCGGCGCAAGCCATCTTTGCGCTTTTCCAATTGAATGCCGATGGCATCAATCTGGCTAGCAACGTCTTCGAATTTGCCTTTGAATTTCTCAATCTCGGCCTTAGCGCCGCCAAACAACTTACCAAAGAAGCCCTTCTTCTGCATGGCAGCAGGATCAAGGCCCTTGGCTTTGGCGATGATGTCGGTCAACAGGCGACCCGTGTCGCCCAATTCGCGGTTTTGCGTCTGAGCCAGAATTCGATCGGCATAGGCCACGACATTGCGCTGTGCATTGTCGCCAAAGGTGGCAATCGAGGCCCGGTCATCCAGGGATAATTGGCCACGAATGCGGGTTAAATCTTTCGATTCAACCTTGATTTCTGGCAGAACGGCTTCTGCCGACACCGTATCCACGACGGGTGTTTTGGTGGCATTTGCATCATCACTCATTGGCCTAAAGCCTCCCCATCAACCTTGGTCTATACAATTCGCCCATTCGGTTGAGACCCGCTTATTTAAGAGCATTGTCTTGCTTTCGCACTAGCCCTGCAGAAATTTTGCAGTTCTGACTGTCGCAATGAACTTAAAGGGTGCTGAATTGACGCTGAAAAGATCAGAAAGCGGCACACAATTGCTGCAGAGATCCCTCAAACTGGCCTAAGCACGCGTGAGTTTAAGTGGCTGGCTCAGGCCTTCAACGACCCGACCGTCTAGGGCTAATAGGGTGCGCTTGCGATCACTTTGCCGTTTTAGGCCCCAATCAAAGAAGATTGAAGCAGCAGCGACAGCGGCAGCCAGTGGCCGGGGCTCAATTACCTGCTTCGGACCTGCCTTTCGCGGGGTACTGGGGTTACCGATCAGCCCACCAAAATTTCCCGACCGAATAGGCAGATTGAGAGCCATCAAACCACTGCCCGGTAAAGCGGGCGGTAAGCCACCGGCTTGACCAGCAAGAAGCGCCAAGGCCCCACCTTCCGGCACGGCGTTCACGATCCGCGCACTGTCTTCTAGCGGGGTGGGTGACAGCACGAAGGCTGCCATGACGCGTCCGTCGCGCGCGGTCGCCACTTCCGAATTGCTTGAGCCCCAGCCGGCCAAGCTTAGGGCCATCCACGCTCCTTCGCCATGGCCCGTGACGCCGACGCGCGACGCATCTACGCGATTGGCACGTGGACCCAAAACTTGGGCCGCCTCAGACGACATGTCGATCAGGAAGCGGGCTTCAGCAAGGCTTGGTCGGCGAGACTGCGATGAGGTAGCCATCAAACTCGCGCCGTCCCCGGCCTTCAAACTGACGGCGCGCGGATCATCCAAAGCAATCACGAAATAGCCGCTAGCGGCCAACGCGCCGATAAACGGATCATACATCGCGCCTTTGCAACCTGTATCGGGGCAGAAGATGATCAGCGGCATACGGTCATAAACCGTCACGGGGTATGCGATGCGGGCCTGACATAAATTGCCATCAGGCGCGCGAATCGAAAAGTCACGCGTGCGCGCAGCCACCACACCCGTGGAGGCTTCATAAACGACCTCAAAACTATCTCGCCCGCGATTGAGCCAAGTCATGGGATTAAAGCCGCGCTCTGTATTTTTTGGCGTGCTCCGTGTTTGGGCAAAGGCAGAATTGGCACCAAGGCCAGACAGGCCCAAAGCGCAAACGCTGGGCCAAACCAAACCACGCATCATATCCCGCCGCTTTAGGCTACACGATGATTGCTTTGCCGGTTTTTCGTTCACATCGTTGGTCGTTGCTGTGTTCAAAGTCTCATCATCCATCATGGATCACAATCTGCCCTCACGAGACATAACGACGTCGGCTCGCTTTGTTTCCACAAACCATTTTGACTCAACACAACGCTAGAGCATCGCCATTGTGTGGCCACTCTGGTCAATAGGTCAATTGCCATCTAGCCAAACGGGTGATTTTGCGCTCAATTAGTTGTGAACACGACGAGAGGACAAACCTAACAAGCCACCTTTGTCAATTGAATATGGTTAAAGCATGACAAGATGCACAGTCATGCTAAGTCCACTCTGCAAGGCACAAAAATCAGCCGCGTGTGTTCCCTCCCCCGCCACACTCTGTGGTGCACAGAAGCAAAGATGCTCGAACCATGACCAAAACAAGAAACGCCATCCGCAATAGTTTATCGCTTGCCATTTTGGCCGCCATCTCTACCCCCGCCGCCGCCCAATCCCTGCCAGAAGCCGTCACCATGGCGCTGCAGACCAATCCCGGCCTTGAAAGTCAGCGCGCCAATTTACGCGCCCTAGGCCAACGCCGGGTGCAAGCTGTCGCGCAAAGGCGGATGCAAATTGGCGGCGAAGCCACCTATGGCCAGCAGGAATCTTGGACCCGATCCATCAGTTCAACCGGCGTGATCTCAAGCCGCTTGGCATCGGACACCACCCCCACCACTTACGGCATTTCTGCCTCACAGCCGGTTTGGTTGGCTGGCCGGGTGAAGGCCGCAATGAGCCTCGCTGAAGCCCAAATCGCGCAAGCCGATGCGCGTCTAGCGGGCAGTGAACTGGCCGTCATGCGCGATGTCGTCATCGCCTATGCCGATCTGCGTCGCGACCTTCGTACGGTGGAAATCCGGCGTCAGAACTTGGGAGCCTTAAATCGTCAGTTAGAGGCGGTGCGCGTCCGCTTTGAAGTTGGCGATGTCACCAAAACCGATGTCGCGCAAGTTGAGGCCCGCCAAGCAGCCAGCAAGACCGCGCTCGCCGCCGCGGAAGCGGCCGTGGACGCCAGCCGCTCTGCGATTGAGCGCTTAATTGGCCAAGCACCGACAGAACTGACACCCGAGATCAAAGAAGTGGTTGGCCCTGGCAGCCTTGACCAAGCCCTCGTGCTGGCGCGCGCCAATAATCCAGACCTTGCCGCGATCCGCTTGGGCGAGACGATTGCTATGGCGGGCGCTAAGGTGATTGAAGCTGAAAACCGGCCCAAAATCACCATCCAAGCCAGTCAGGCTTGGGCAGTCGATTCAAGCTTTGACGGCAATCGCAGTGGCAATACATCTGTCACTGCGCGTCTGTCTGTGCCCATCTTTACAGGCGGTCTCGCCAGCTCTCGCATCACCGAGGCTTTAGGCAATGCCAATGCGGCGCGCTTTTCGGCAGTGGACGGCGAACGGCAGATTTCGGAGCGCACGACCAATGCGTGGCACCAAGCCCGTGTGGCCCGTATCGCGGTGACGGCTTCGGCCGAACAAGTCAAAGCTGCCCAAATTGCCTTTGAAGGGGCAGAGCTTGAGCAGTCTGTTGGTCTCCGGACGACGCTTGACGTGCTGATTCAGCAGCAGGAATTGTTAGAGGCCCAATTGGCCCAAGCGCGGGCCGTCCGCGATCTGCAAGCCGCTACGATTGCCCTGTCTGCGATCACAGGCAATCTGAAGCCCTCTGACCTTGAGGCGACAAGCGCAAGTATTAAAAAGACAGGGCTTCCTTGGCTAACACCGCCTGAAGTGCCCTTGGCAGCTGTCGAAACCGCCTTGAGTATTGTGCCACTGCCCAGCCAAGTATCTGTGAAAGCAGCAGATCGGGCGGGTGGGCGACCTAAGACTGCGGCCAAGCGATAAGGCTTACAGCCGGGCAAATTAGGACTTCTCTTTTCGGGGGAAATAGGTCAGAGGTATGCGGATGGTCCATTCGATCCCTTCTGAACCTCTGCTTGAAGCCCATGTCAGCCCGGCTGAAGATGCGCTCAGCCTCTTGCATGCAACGGCTTGCAAGATCGATGAAAGGGGCGGTTTGTCATGGGTGGACCCCGTCAAGGCGACGGTATTCCTGCAAGTGGAGCGACCGCCCAGCCATTTTGATGAGTTAGATCTGGCGGTCGAAGGGGCAGCGTTTCAAGCGCTGCGTCGCGGCCACCCGGTAACGATCCGGCGCCCCAGCAATCTGGAAGTGATTGCCAATGTTGCCCAGCAGATTATCGTTTTCCGCGAGATCATGGCCCTGCCACCAGAGTATGTGCCGCAGTTGCCGCGTGCGGCCAATGATCCTGAGACCATTATGCTGAAATCTGCCTTGGCAGATAATCGTATGTGCCTGTTCCGCCAGCCCATTATCTCCACCGCGGATAATCAAATCGTCCGGTGGGAATGTCTTTCCCGTCTGATTCAAGTTGATGGGCGCGTCGTTGCCCCAATCGACTTCATCCCAGCAGCAGAGCGGGCTGGCTTAGTCGGCGAATTGGATATTGAAACCTTGAACCTTGCGCTCAGCGCCTTGACACGGGAAGACACGATCAAGTTGGCGATCAATGTGTCCGCAGGCACGATTGCGGATTCTTCGGCCTGTTGCGATTATCTGGACATCTTAGCCTATAATCCTACGATCTCGGACCGTTTGACGGTAGAAATAACCGAGTCGATTGCCATTCATGACTTGGATGCGGCGGCACGATTTGGGCAATCTGTTCGTGCTGCGGGCGCCCGCTTGGCATTGGATGATTTCGGCGAGGGCCATACCTCGTTCCGCTCGATCCGCGCCCTCCCCCTCGATGAGATCAAGATCGACGGCGCTTATGTGAAGAACATTGAATCGCGAGAAGATAGTCGCGCTTTTGTGGTTGCGATTGATCAGCTTGCCCGTGGCCTCGGCATGGAGACCGTGGCTGAACGTGTGGAAACAGCGGAAGAGGCCGAAGCCCTGCGTGAGATTGGCGTGATCGGCCAGCAGGGTTATTTTTACGGCAGACCGCGCTCTTCTGGAAAATGATATCCCCATTTTGGGGATGTAAGCTCTCAAATTAGAAAAATACTGCGCAGACAGGGCTAAAATTAGCCTTTGCCTTCTGCCGCGCGTGCGCTATGTCATGCTGCATATGCGAAATCAGAGAGTCTCACCATGAACGCTTCCACGCCAACGCTCGCCCTGGACTTATCCCCTCAGACCGTTCCTGCCTTGTTGGGTGATAGTGCGGCAGCCTTATCGCCCATTAAAACGGCGGCATTGGCCTTTGTGCGCAAGCGCGTGGCCCCCACTGGCAAGATTGACCGGAAGCTGATCGACCAAGAGCAGCACATCGTGCATGGGCTTGCTTGGGTCGCGACCTATGTTGAGACCCTGCGGGAAGTGGCCAATTGGGCTGTGAAACTTCAAGAGGAAGGTTTGTTTGGCGAAACAGAATCCGCCCTCTCCTGCCTCTTATTCTCCAGCTATCTGGGTGACCTAAAGGGCGGGATTTCCATGAACCAAGGCGAAACCATTCGCCCTGCCGAACTGGGCCTTGAAGCGATTGTGGAAGAGGCCTTGTCTGGCCCTGCCAGCACCGCGCTTTTGGCGGCCGCAACGCAAGAACTCAAAACCCGCACCGCCGACCTCGTCGCTCAAGCGCAAGGCAAGGGCACAATTGAAGTCACCGGTCTGGATGAAACCTATGAAATGGTGCGCGACACCTTCCGCCGCTTTGGCCAAGAAAAAGTCGCCCCCTTTGCGCACGGCTGGCACTTGCGCGACGAATTGATCCCCATGTCGGTACTGACAGAGATGGCTGATTTGGGCGTCTTTGGCCTGACCATCCCCGAAGAGTTTGGCGGATCTGGCATGGGCAAGACGGCTATGTGCGTCGTCTCGGAAGAATTGTCACGCGCCTATATTGGCGTGGGTTCACTTGGCACCCGCTCTGAGATCGCAGCAGAACTCATTCTGACGGGCGGCACAGATGACCAGAAAAACTACTGGTTGCCTCGGATCGCTTCGGCTGAGACCTTGCCGACCGCAGTTTTCACAGAGCCGAATACCGGTTCAGACCTTGGTGCGCTGCGCACGCGTGGCGAAAACAAGGGCAGCCATTGGGAAATCACCGGTAATAAAACCTGGATCACACATGCGGCGCGTGCCGACATGATGACCCTGCTGGCCCGCACCAAGCCTGAGACGGATAACTTCTCCGGCCTGTCGATGTTTTTGGCTCCCAAGCCACGCGGAACCGATGAAACGCCCTTCCCCGCAGACGGCATGACTGGCGGCGAGATTGAGGTTTTGGGCTATCGCGGCATGAAGGAATATGAGTTGGGCTTTGACGCGTTCAAAGTTCCAGTTGAGAACCTGTTGGGTGGCGTTGAAGGCATGGGCTTCAAGCATTTGATGGCCACTTTTGAAAGCGCGCGCATCCAAACCGCCGCACGCGCCATCGGTGTGGCGCAAAACGCCCTCGATCTGGGCCTTAGCTATGCGCTCGACCGGCAACAATTCGGGGCTGCGATCTTTGTGTTCCCGCGTGTGCACAATAAGCTGGTGCAGATGGCAGCAGAAATCTTGGGCGCGCGGCAATTGACCTATTTTGCGGCCCGTCAAAAGGATGAAGACAAGCGCTGTGACTTGGAAGCCGGCATGGCGAAACTTCTGGCCGCTCGCGTGGCTTGGGCGGCGGCCGACAACGCTTTGCAAATCCATGGCGGCAACGGCTTTGCGCTAGAATATCCCGTCAGCCGCGTATTGGCAGACGCGCGCATCCTGAACATCTTTGAAGGGGCCGGCGAAATCCAAGCCCAGGTCATCGCGCGTCGCCTGCTCGAAGAATAGGCGCGGGCATCCATATTTAAGAAAAAGCCGCGTCCTCATGTGAGGGCGCGGCTTTTTTGTTGGTTTCTGAGAAGAAATATGCATTAAATCTCGACGTCTCCTTTGGCGCGTACTGAGTATCGCCCTTCTAGGAGACAAACCAAAGTGCGTATGAAAATCAAAAAAAGGCACCCGTGAAGGTGCCTTTTCTAAGTGAGAAGTCGAGCATCCGTTGCGCCGAAGCGACTGCCGATGTGGGTCCCGACTTTGCACCTTTAGATATGGGATTCTGAACGCACTACGTCAAGAGAAGTGACGATCAAAGAAATTGACCATCTTGCGAATTTCATTTCAGCAGAACGGCTTGATAAACTCCTCAGACTGACTGGGGATTTGGAAGTTGCCATTCAAATCCATCAAGACACACTGGCGTTGAACAGTCAGCTCATCAAGATTGTTGCGACGATCGAGATCGCTTTGCGAAACACGATTTACACGAACATCATGCATCATTTTGAAGCTGCCAATTGGCTGCAGCAGCCCCCAGTTACGCTGACCTTAGGAGACGGCGATCGCAAAAAGATTATCATGGCACTCGATAGTGCTAAACGATCAGAATACGCGAAGAAGAGCCAAGCTGAGAAAGCGGTCCTGAAGGCCAAAGTCTTTCCCAACGGCAAGCCTAAAGACATCAAGCCATTTAAGTACGTACAAAAGAAGCGAGAGAATATTCCCGTTTCAGACGGCAAAATCACTGCCGAGCTTACGTTCGCGTTCTGGAAGCGCCTGTATTCAGCGGAATATGAGCATCAACTTTGGCGCACAACACTAAAGCGGACATTTCCGAACAAAAATCTAAAACGTGCGCAGGTGTCCGCACAGCTCGAAATCGTCTATCAAATGCGTAATCGACTTGCCCACCATGAACCGGTAGTCGGGGACCGTTTTCATAAGCTTATCGGTGCAATTGAGTTCGTGCTGCAAGAGCTGAATACCAAGGCGTCACGTCCACCACATCCCTTGGAAAAATTGCTTGCTGCAGATGTGCAACAAGCAATCAATCTTCAGTCTACCTTGGAAACAACACTCGCGCCTTATCGGATGAAGGCCAACTAACTTGACTTAGAAATTAGCCAAACGCGCCAGACGGCGGACTTCAGACGCTGCTCGATCTTCCTTGTTGCCACCTTGGCGACGGCTGAGGGCGGGCTGGAACGCGATGGCCGCATGTTCGGTGCAATAGACCGCACCGGAACTGCATTGCGCACCACAGAAGCCAAAGTCTGGGTCACCGGGGTCGCCGATGGGCCATTTGCACATATTGGTACCCAATTGCAGCACGCCAATCAGATCGCCGCGCTTTTGTGGCGGGGTAACTGGCTTTGCTACGGGCTTTACGATGGGCGAGGGTGCTGCTGGCGCCAAGGCCTTAACCGCGGACTCCACTTTGGATGCCACATGCGGCGGCACGACCAAAACCGGACGCGGACGCGCGGTTGGCACCGGAATGCGCTTGATCGGACGCGAAGGTGCAGCCCGACCCGCCAAACCCAAGCGATGGACCTTGCCAATGACGGCATTGCGGGTCACACCGCCCAATTGCTTGGCGATCTGACTGGCCGAAAGCCCATCTGTCCACAACTTCTTGAGTAGGGTGACGCGATCATCCGTCCAGCCGTTGGTCATGAATATCCCCATATCTTGTGCCCAGCCTTGAAGGCCAGCTAATTGAGTGCCCACCCATAGTAGCTTCACGACTTATTAACACAAGGGCTAGTGATAGGGTTTTCCACAAATATGGGCTCCCCTCTACATGTTGATAACACCAGATGTTGTAGGTGGCTTTTTGGTGGCTTTTCGCGATTTTCCACCGTCTAATGCGCTCTTCTGACCGCTTCGCTCCGAATCGGGGCAGAGAGGGCGCATGCTTATGGATGCCTCAACCCTCGTCGCTCTCATTTCCTCACGGATTTGTCATGATCTCGTGTCGCCCATCTCCGCCTTAACGACGGCGTTGGATATTCTCGACGATGACCACGGTGCAGACATGCGCGAGCAGGCGATGGATTTGATCCGGACGTCTGCTGGGCAAGCTGCTGTGAAGCTTGAATTCATGCGTGCCACCTTCGGTGCCGGAACTACCGGTGTTGGCACGGCTGATCTGGGCGAGCTTCGCGAATTGTCCAAGCGGTTTGTAGAAAGCCAGAAGCCACAATTGGTTTGGACGCTAGAAGTTCAATCCGCCCCGCGGGCAGCGGCCAGAATCCTGATGAATTTGATCCTTGTTGGCCTAGATTGCCTGCCGCGTGGCGGCCAATTGGAAGTTACGGGCGGGCAAGAAGACGATAAATTGACCCTAAATGTTATTGCGACCGGGCCGCGTGCAACTCTGAAGCCATCTGTGCGTGCAGGCTTGGCAGGCGAAATGCCTGAGGGTGGCTTTGATGGCCGCTCTGTCCAACCTTATTTGGCCTTTATTACAGCTTCTGGGGCCCGCGCCGAACTCGCCGCTCGCGAAAGCGAAGAACGTGTTGAACTTATTGTTCGCATAGCCGCATAAATACTGCACTTTTGCTCAAAATTTAGTCCTGTCTTAACCGTCCGCCGTCATTGTGTGCAGATGATTGGCGTGAAGCGTCAGATACAACGCGTCGGCAAAGGGCTGGACTTATGGATGAACTACTGGGCGAATTCATAACTGAGACGAATGAATTCCTAGAAACCGTCGATACTCAGCTTGTTGTTTTTGAAGCGGATCCAACCGACGGCAATACACTTAATAGTATCTTCCGGCTGGTCCATACCATCAAAGGAACGTGCGGCTTTTTGGGCCTGCCGCGCTTGCAATTTGTTGCTCATGCCGGCGAAACCCTTTTAGGTAAGTTTCGCGACGGAACATTGGTAGCCACACCAGATCAAGTGCAGTTGGTTCTTGAAAGCATCGACCGCATCAAAGAAATTTTGGCAGAATTGGAAGCAACTGGCGCTGAACCTGAAGGCGATGACAGCGCTTTGATTGGTGCCTTGGAATTGGCTGCTGAAGGTCATCCTGCGCCGAGTGCAGCGCCCGCAGAGGTCGAAGCTGCCGCACCAGAACCCACGCCAGAACCAGAAATTGTTGCCGCCCCTGTCGTTGAAGCGGCACCAGCATCGTCAACCGGACTTCGGTGGGACCCCGATCTGGGCCGCGAATTGCGTCCAGGCGAAGTCTCGCTGGCAGAATTGGAAGCCGCCTTCATGTCAGCAACGCCTGACGATGAAGTTGAGCCGGTCGCGAGCGTCCTTCTGGCACCCGTTGCTGCCGCGCCTGTCGCCGTTGAGCTAAGTGCTCCGGCAGTAGAACGCCGTGCCGCACCTGAAATGCGCGCGATCAAAGAAGATGATGAGGATGCGGCCGCCAAAGGTGGCGCGGTCTCGTCCAATCAAACCATTCGCGTCAATGTCGAAGTGCTTGAAACCTTGATGACCATGGTTTCCGAACTGGTGCTGACCCGCAACCAGCTCATGCAAATGGTGCGCAATACCACCGACAGCGAGTTTAAGGGCCCGTTGCAGCGCCTGTCCGCCGTCACCGCTGAATTGCAAGATAGCGTCATGAAGACGCGCATGCAGCCGATTGGCTCAGCGTGGAAGAAGCTGCCCCGTATTGTGCGCGATGCCGCGCGCGATCTGAATAAGAAGATCGATCTGATCATGGATGGCGAGGCGACCGAACTGGATCGTCAAGTCCTAGAATTGATCAAAGACCCCCTGACACACATGATCCGCAATTCTTGCGACCATGGTCTGGAGGCCCCCGCAACCCGCGTGGCCGCTGGGAAGTCCGAAATGGGCTCGATCCGTCTGAACGCCTATCATGAAGGCGGTCATATTGTGATTGAAGTCTCCGATGACGGGGCCGGTCTGTCGACTGCGCGGATTCGCGATAAGGCGATCAAAAATGGTTTGGTCAGCGAAGAGCTGGCTTGGACCATGTCTGACTCTCAAATCCACCGCTTCATCTTTGCCCCTGGCTTCTCGACAGCCGCTGCAGTCACCAGCATTTCCGGCCGTGGTGTCGGCATGGATGTGGTGCGCACCAATATCGAGCTGATTGGCGGCACCATCGATCTGCAATCGACCGAAGGGCGCGGCACCAAGTTCTTCATCAAAATCCCGCTGACTTTGGCGATTGTGTCAGCTCTGGTTGTCGGCTCACGCCAACAACGCTTCGCCATCCCGCAATTGTCGATTGTGGAACTGGTGGGTGCGGGCGGGGCTTCTGAGCACAAGGTTGAAGTTCTCAATTCTGCACGCGTCCTGCGCTTGCGCGACCGCTTGTTGCCATTGGTGGATCTGTCTGAAGTTTTGGGTGTGCCACCGCTCGATCCGATTGCTTACGAGACGAGCTCTGCCTTTGTTGTGGTGATGCAGCATTCGGGTCAATTGTTTGGCGTGGTTGTCGATGAAGTGTTCGACACCGAAGAAATCGTGGTGAAGCCATTGTCCAAGGCTTTAGGCGATGTAGGCACTTTCTCAGGCGCAACCATTTTGGGCGATGGCTCTGTCATCATGATCATCGACCCAGGTGCTGTGTATCGCCGCGTCGGCCAAGCCGAGGAAGTTGTTGAAGAAGCTGTTGAGGCCGTTCAGAAAAAGCGCGGTCAGCGCCCTGAAACCACCTCGATGATCGTGTTCCAAGCCGGGGGCGAACAGCCCAAGGCCGTACCGCTTTCCTTGGTGACCCGCCTTGAGGAATTGGACGCAACCAGCTTCGAGCAAGGCGATGGCCGCACTTTGGTGCAATATCGTGGCGAGCTTATGCCAATCGTGGCCGCAGACCCCTATGCCCCGATTGCCACCACTGGCGTCCAGCCCGTTTTGGTCTTTACCTATAATGGCTTGGCAGCAGGCATGGCCGTCGACAAGATTGTCGACATCGTTGATGAGGCGCTCGATATTGAGATGGCCGCCGATCGTGCCGGCCTTCTGGGCGTGGCTGTTCTGAAAGGCAAAGCCACCGAAGTTCTCGACGTCAGCCATTATCTGAGCCTCGCTCTGACCAATTGGGATGACCCGGGCGTCAACAAGCCTGCCAAACACATCGTTTTGGTAGAGCGCAATCCATTTTTCCGCAATTTGTTGTCGCCGCTTCTGCGTTCGGCCGGCTATGAAGTCGAAGCTGTGGATACGGTTTCTGCCGCTCTGGTCTGCGCCGAATATCGCAAGCCGTCAGCTGTGTTGACCGACATTGACGTCGATGTTGCCTCCGCGCGGCGCTTGTTGAGCGATGATCGCCTCGCAGGCACCAGCATTGTGGCGTTGTCTGGCTCACCCGATGCCGATGCGACAGGCTTTGCCTCACTGGTTCGCAAGTCCGACCGCGACAGTCTGATTGCCGCTGTCGAAAACGCCGCCAAATTGGAGATTGCCGCATGACCGCCCTCGCAACGCGCCAAGAAAGCGAATTGGCCTTAGCCAAGGCTGGGACCAAGGAATTTGTGACCGTCCACGTCGCAGACCAATTGTTTGGTGTCGAGGTGATCGACATCCAAGATGTGTTCTCACTCAAAGGCTTGACGCCGGTCCCCGGCGCACGACCTGAAATCGCAGGGGTTTTGAACCTGCGCGGGCGCATCGTTACAGCCATTGACGCACGCTGCCGTTTGGGTCTGCCGACCCGCCCGCAAGGCTTTGCTGGCATGATGGCCGTCGGCGTTGAATATCAAGGCGAAGCTTACGGGATCCTTGTGGACTCAGTCGGCGAAGTTCTGCGTCTCTCGGACTCGGACTTTGAGCCCAACCCGGTGAATTTAAACCCGAATTGGAAGGATGTCAGCCAAGGCGTGTACCGCTTGGAAGGCCGCCTTTTGATGACTTTGAACATTGACCAACTCCTCTGCGTCGCCACTGCCTGAAACAGGAACTAAGATCATGAAGACCTGCCTTGTTGTCGATGATAGCCGCGTAATCCGCAAAGTTGCGCGCCGTATTTTAGAAGATTTGTCATTCCGCGTTGAAGAAGCCGGCGACGGTTCAGAAGCGTTGTCCTTCTGCCGTAGCTCGATGCCAGACGCGATCCTGCTGGACTGGAACATGCCGGTGATGAATGGCATCGACTTCCTGCGTCATCTGCGCGCCGATCCGGGTGGGGACCGTCCAGTCGTGGTGTTCTGCACCACCGAGAACGACATCACCGCTATCGCCCAAGCCATTGAATCTGGTGCGAATGAGTACATCATGAAGCCGTTTGACAGCGAAATTGTGCAATCGAAATTTGCTGAAGTTGGTTTGGTATCACCCGTATGAGTCTGTCCCCCGCTCACCCCCTAACTGGCCAAGTAGCCACGCGTAAAATCCGCGTGCTGGTTGTTGACGACTCCGCGGTTATTCGCGGTCTCGTGACCCGCTGGCTATCCGGGGAAGCAGATATTGAAGTTGTTGGCGCCGCCGTTAACGGCAAGGATGGCGTAGATCACGCCGAGAAATACAAGCCTGACCTCATCATTCTCGACATCGAGATGCCAGTGATGGATGGGGTTACGGCACTTCCGGCGATCCGAAAGGTCGCCCCCAATGCGCGTGTGATTATGGCGTCAACGCTGACCCAGCGTGGGGCAGAAGTCACCATCAAAGCTCTGGCCGCTGGGGCTTCCGACTATATTCCCAAGCCCGATGCGAGCCAATTGGCGGGCGCTGCCGACTATAAGCGCGAGCTCTTGGCAAAGGTCAGGAGTTTGGGTGCGCGGGCTGTTTCGGCTTCCAACTTAAGCCAAACCTATAGTTCAGCGGTCTCTGGTTCGTCTGCTGCACGCGCGGCTGCAACCGCCGGCCCAACGCTGCGTGCCGTCACCCACAAACTCATTCCAGAAGCCATTTTCATCGGCTCTTCCACCGGTGGCCCAGAGGCTTTGCGTGAAGTGATCGAAGGTCTAGCCGGCAAACTCCGTGTGCCTGTTTTCATCACCCAACACATGCCACCGATGTTCACGAAAATTTTGGCGGATCATTTGACCAAGCAGACCAAGGCTTCGGTCGTTGAAGCCAGTGATGGCATGCAAGCCCTACCCGGGGTCTTCTATATTGCGCCGGGTGATCGCCATATGATCATCAGTCGCAATTTGAGCGTCACCCGCATCACTTTAAGCGACGCCCCACCGGAAAACTTCTGCCGCCCCGCGGTAGATCCGATGTTCCGGTCTGCGGCTGAGACTTATGGCGAGAAAGCCTTGGCGGTGATTCTGACCGGCATGGGTCAAGATGGCTTGCTTGGGGCAAGGCCTCTCGTGACCAAGGGCGCACAATTAATTGCCCAAGACGAAGAAACCAGCGTTGTCTGGGGGATGCCTGGCGCGGTTGCCCGTGCAGGTCTCGCGACAGCCTGTAAGCCTATTCAACAGATTGCTCCTGCGATCTTGAATGTTATGCGTGGAGTAAGTGTATGAAGCCCGCCGATTTTGAGTTTGTATCGACCATGGTGCGGGAACGTTCAGGCTTAGTCCTGTCAGCGGACAAGACCTATTTGGTTGAGAGCCGCTTGGCCCCGATTGCCCGCAAGGATGGCTTTGCCTCGATCGATGATCTGATCAGCGCCATCCGCGTCCGTCGCGACGCGAAACTCATTGAATCGGTTGTGGATGCCATGACCACCAATGAAACCTTCTTCTTCCGCGACAAGACGCCATTTGACATTTTCGAGCAGTCGATCCTGCCAGAACTGGTGGCGCGCAAGCGTGGCGGTACCATCAAAGTGTGGTGCGCAGCAGCCTCGACTGGTCAAGAGCCCTATTCTTTGGCCATGATTGCCGAAGCCTTGGGTCCGAAGTTGGGTGGCTGCAAGCTAGAGATTTTGGGAACCGACATCTCAGAGCGTTGCTTGGAAAAGGCCAAGGCGGGCATCTATACCCAATTTGAAGTCCAGCGCGGTCTGCCGGTTCAAATGCTGTTGAAGCATTTCAAGAAAGAAGGCGATGCGTGGAAGATTGACGACCGCCTGAAAACCAACATCCGCTATCGCACCATGAATTTGCTGGACGACTTCCGAGCACTCGGCAAGTTCGACGTTATCTTCTGCCGCAACGTGTTGATTTATTTTGACATGCCAACCAAGAAGATGGTGCTGGAGCGTATGGCCCAACAAGTTGAAGGGGCTGGCTATCTGCTGCTAGGGGCGGCTGAAACCGTTCTTGGTGTCACCGATAGCTTTAAGCCTGTGGCAGGCAGCCGCGGTCTTTATGTGCAAGACCCTAGCAAACTGGCGACTAAAGCTGCGGCTTAATCAGCCCAAGAGATCAGCCAGCCAAAGCGTCCATCTCTGGCTCAAACAAGACGTCCGAACCCGCAGTGACCGAGGCCAATAGGCCCGGCACTTGCGCTAGCACGTTTTCGGCAAAGAAGCCGGCCAGCGAGATGCGGGCGGTCATATAGGCGGCATCACCTGACTTGGCTTTGAGATGGCCCAAGGCGGCCAGTGCCCCCTTGGCCAAGGTCCAACCGCCAGTGACATCGCCAGCGAGTTTCAAAAAGGGCGTTGCCCCCGCCAACGCATCGCGCTTGGCATTGCCGGATTGGGCGCGGATCAGCCAATTGGCCGCGTCTGAGAAGATATCGACCGCTTCGCTGAGGCGCTTGCCGATCCATTTAACCTGCTCATTACCGGCTTGCTCGCAGGCCAGAGCGGTCGCGCGCATCTCTTCGATCAAAGCGGCAATGGGCGCACCGCCATCCATCGTCAGCTTGCGGCTAACCAAATCAATCGCTTGAATGCCATTGGTGCCCTCATAGATCGCGGCAATACGGGCATCGCGATAGAATTGGGCTGCACCCCCTTCTTCCACAAAGCCCATACCGCCATGGATTTGAACGCCGAGTGACGCCACTTCCACGCCCATATCGGTCGACCAGCCCTTAGCAATCGGGGTCAATAATTCTTCGCGTGCTTTCGCGATTCTGCGCGCTTCAGGAGTTGGCGCATGTTCGGAGACATCCGACGCCAGTGCAGTCATATGGCAGATGGAGCGGGCCGCTGAGACCTTGGCTTTCATCGTCATCAACATGCGGCGCACATCGGCATGATGGAAAATTGGGCTGGGGCCAGCCTCAGTCCAGCCCTCGGCGCGGCCCTGCTTTCGGTCCATAGCGTACTCATAGGCCTTTTGAAACGCAGCATCGGCAACTGCGACGCCTTGCAGGCCGACGTTCAGACGTGCGGAGTTCATCATGGTGAACATATAGCTCAAGCCCTTATTGGGCTCGCCAATGATCCAACCAATTGCTCCACCCGTGTCACCATAGGACATGGTGCACGTGGGCGAAGCGTGAATGCCCATCTTATGCTCAAGGCCGATACAGCGGACATCATTGTGCACCCCGGGCCTTCCCTCCGCGTCCGGGATGAATTTTGGCACGAGGAAGAGCGAGATGCCCTTCACGCCAGCAGGGGCATCAGGCAAGCGTGCCAGCACCAGATGGACGATATTCTCGGCCATCTCATGCTCACCCCAAGTGATATAAATCTTTTGTCCGAAAATCTTGTAGGTGCCATCGTCTTGTGGGACAGCGCGGCTGGTCAGGGCGCCCACGTCAGAGCCAGCTTGCGGCTCGGTCAAATTCATCGTGCCCGACCATTTGCCCGTCACCAGCTTAGGCAGATAAAGCGCCTGCTGCTCGGGCGTGCCGTGCGCCGCAAGGGCTTCTACCGCGCCCAAGGTCAGCATCGGGCAGAGGCCGAAACTCATGTTTGCGGCATGCACCATTTCATGCACGGCTAGCGCCACGCCTTTGGGCAGACCCATGCCGCCAATCGCTGGATCAAACGGCACCGAGAGCCATGCGCCTTCGACAAATTGTTGATAGGCTTCGGCAAAGCCCGCAGGCGAGACCACGGTGCCATCGGCCTGAAGCTGGGTGCCAGCGCGGTCACCCGGTGCGTTTAACGGGGCCAAAACATCGCTAGCCAATTTACCCGCTTCAACCAAAATCTGCTCAACCAGATCCGCGCTCGCATCCGCAAACAGGCCTTGTTCGCGCAAGGCAGACAGCCCTGCAATCTCTTCCAAAGAAAAGCGGATATCGCGGACGGGGGCGGCATAGGTCATGGAACTTTTTCCCAGAGGCAGTTGTTTGTGACAAGGTGACGAACTTCATCAATCCAAGCAACGGACTGTTTCAGATATTTTGGGTTTTGCTACTCGGCAAGTCTGCCGAAACCGTCTATCTAACGCAGTGTCAGACGGTTTGCCATGATGCAAGCTGACCAAGACAATCAGCTAAAAGGACATTTGACATGCGTCGCACTTTTATTCTCGCTCTCGCAGCCCCGGCAACTTTGATCGCGTTTGCCGCCATGACGGCTACCGCCGCCACCCCTGCAGCAGATGCTGCCAAAGCCGCCAATCTGGCTGCCCAGCCAGCAGGCGTCTACGAAGTTGAACCAACCCATACGTCGGTCCACTGGCGCCTCGATCACAGCGGACTGTCGACCTATACGGCCCGCTTTGACAAGATTTCGGGCACCATCAATTTCAACCCACAAAACCCAACCGCATCGAGCGCCGACATCACGATTGATGCCACCTCGGTCAATACCGGCCTGCCCAAGTTTGACGCTGAAATCGCCAAGCAAGTCTTCAAGGCCGAAGCCAACCCCACCATCACTTTCAAGTCGACCAAGCTGACTTCCACGTCGGCCACCACCGGCACGATGACGGGCGACCTCACCGTAGCGGGCGTGACTAAGCCTGTGACTTTGAACGTGACCTATAACACCGGTCGTAAGAGCCCGTTCCGCGGCGTCCAAAATGTGGGCTTCTCGGCTACCGGTTCGATTAAGCGGTCCGAGTGGGGCATGAATAACTGGATTAATTTTGGAATTGGTGATCAAGTAGACCTGATCATCGAAACTGAGTTTTTGAAAAAGGACTAAAACATGTCGGGTGAGACTTGGTCAGGGGCTAAACAACGCCAAACCTACACTACTGTAGCCATCCTGTTGCACTGGGTGATCGCTGCAGCAATCCTGGTTCAAATCCTGGGTGGCTGGGCGATGGAAGACCTCAAAGGCCCTGAAAAGTTTGAGGCCTTTCAAGTGCACAAAAGTGCTGGCCTGACCATTCTCTTGCTCTCGCTGTTTCGCCTGTTCTGGCGGCTGGCCAATCCCCCTCCCCCACTGCCGGAAGGCATGAAGGCGTGGGAAGTTGCCGCCGCCAAGTTCACCCATTTTGCCCTTTATGCCCTGATGATTGGCATCCCACTGGGCGGTTGGGTGATCATCTCAACCTCGCCTTACAATATTGCGACCCATTGGTGGGGCCTGTTTGAGTGGCCTCGCCTGCCACTGGCTGACTTGCCCTTCCGCAAAGAGCTCAACGAAATGGCCAAAGCTGGTCATAGCGCGGCAGCTTGGGGCGTGATCGTGTTGTTTGTCATCCATGTGGGCGCTGCCTTGAAACATATGTTCATGGATGATGATGATGTTGTGACCCGCATGCTCCCCTTCATGCGGCCGAAATAAGATAAGGAATCAAACCTATGTTAAAGGTCCTCCCGATCGCCAGTCTGGCGCTCGCAGCCTTAATCGCGCCCATAAACCTCGCCGATGCGCAGACCGCTAAGAAAGCCCCTGCCAGCAAACTTGCCGCCCCTGCGGCGGGTTGGACGATTGACGCACGACAGAGCCGAATTGCCTTTGCGACTAAATGGGCGGGCAATGGGGTCAATGGCACGTTCCGCCAGTGGTCGGGCGACATTAAGTTCGATCCTAACAATCTGGCTGGCAGCCAAGCTGTGATCACGATCATGACGGGTAGCGCCTTGACGGGTGTGAAAGAGCCTGACGACAATCTGGCCACACCAGACTGGTTTGACGCACGCAAATTCCCCACCGCCCGCTACGTCACCCAGTCAATCCGCTCCGTAGGGCCAGGCCGGTATGTCGCCGATGGTGTTCTGACGGTCAAAGGCATGAATTACCGCGTGCCTTTACCGTTCACCGTCGCGATTTCCGGTAATGTCGCCACCATGACGGGCCAAGTAAAGCTCGACCGTCTAGCCCTGAAACTAGGCCTTGAGTCGGACGCGGGCGCAGAATGGGTGGCGCGGGAAACCGTCGTGAATGTCGCTGTCCGCGCCACGCGGAAATAGACACAAAAAAGGCTGGAGCCCGGAAGCTCCAGCCCGATTGCGTTGCCTTGTCGGGACCAAGCTTACTTGGCTGCTTCTGGCATCATCGACGAATGCAAGTGGTAGATTTTCCAAGTGCCGTTCTCGATCTTGTAGATGAAAGAATAGCGCGCCTTCACAACCGTAACCGCTTTGGTGTCTGGGTTGGTCAAAGCCACATCCCAAGTGCCCAAACGGGTTGCGATGTTGCAGCCCACTTGCACGGAGCTGGTTTGGATGGTCCCAACTGGGCTGTTCTTCAAGAAACCAACGAAATAGTCGTTGATGGCTTCAGGCGTCGTGCGTGGGGTGTTGGAGACGGTTGCCAACAGGACGGCGTCCTTTGCGAACAAAGGGGTCACTTTGGCTGGGTCTTTGGTGGCCCAAGCAGCGTTGAATTGCGAGAACAAGCCTTCAACTTGGGCTGGGGTCGCGGCAGCGCACTTCATTTTACCTTCGCGGGCTTGCGCAGGCGCTGCTGCGGCCAAAACGGCGACGGATGTGAGGGCTGCTAGGTAAGCGATACTTTTCATGATGACGACCTCCATTAAGTGCTGTCGGGGTGCATATGTCGGTGGCGTGTTAGTGTCACAAGACCGTTCTAGCCAAGTTGATGGGAGCGTTACCATTTCGTGATCGAAAAAGAGCGCTGCGCCTAGATTTTGACTTTTAGGCCCAAGCTGTCACAGGACAGGCCATGGATCAGACGCTTTTGGAACCTGCGACTTCAGCCGCCGCCGCCCTTGCGCGCGGCGACTTGGTAGGCCTGCCGACCGAAACCGTCTATGGCCTAGGCGCGGATGCGACAAATGCCGAAGCTGTCGCCAAGATTTTTGCCGCCAAGGGTCGCCCGCATTTCAATCCGCTGATCTCCCATGTCGCCAGCCTTGAAGCGGCAGAAGCGCTCGGTGTCTTTTCGCCCTTAGCGCGGAAGTTGGCCGACGCCTTTTGGCCAGGCCCATTAAGCCTCGTGGTCGCGCGCCAGCCGGATTGTGTTGTGTGTGACTTGGCGTGCGCGGGGCTGGATACGATTGCGCTTCGGGTGCCTGCCCACCCCTTGATGCAAGACGTCTTGCGGGCATTTGGCAAGCCCGTGGCGGCCCCTTCTGCTAATGTGTCCGGCAGGCCGTCGCCCACGACCGCAGACCATGTGCGCGAGGAATTTGGCGATAAGCTGGCGCTCGTGCTCGATGGTGGACCCAGTGCCGTTGGGCTGGAAAGTGCGGTGGTCGCGGTGTCTGGCGATCAAGCGACACTTCTGCGCCTCGGCGGCCTCAGTCGGGAAGCCTTGGAAGCCGTTGCTGGCCCGCTTTTATCCCCCGACGCTTCAGCTAAGGCAGCCCCTGCATCCCCCGGCATGGTGCTGCGCCATTATGCCCCGCGCGCGCCGTTGCGCTTGAACGCTTTAAGCGCTGAAGCCGGCGAAGTGATGATTGGGTTTGGTCCGGGTTATAAAGGGGCAGAGTTCAACCTGTCACCTTCTGGCGATCTCACCGAAGCCGCAGCCCAATTGTTTGCCATGTTGCGGGCAGCAGACGCCCTGAACCCCACCGCCATCGTCATCACCGCCATCCCTGAGACTGGCCTTGGCGAGGCCATTGCCGACAGGCTGGCCCGCGCTGCAGAGCGTTCATGCTGAAAAGACGCACCGCTTGCCCTTGCACGCACCGCGCAGCGCCGTAAAAGAGGCCAGCCTTTCTGCCCATCCACAGGATGTTTTCCAATGACCCCGTTCAAATCTGCCGCCCTTTCCCGCATCAAGCCATCGCCCACCATGGCAGTGACCCAGAAGGAGCGCGAATTGAAAGCGGCAGGGCGCGACACCATTGGCTTGGGTGCTGGCGAACCCGACTTTGATACACCCGATAACATCAAAGAAGCCGCCATTGCTGCGATCCGCGGCGGCAAGACAAAATACACCAATGTCGACGGTATTCCGGAGCTGAAGGCTGCAATCTGCGCCAAGTTTAAGCGTGAGAACAATCTGACCTATACGCCAGAGCAAGTCAGTGTCGCGCCGGGCGGCAAGCCGATCATCTATAATGCCTTCATGGCCACCCTAAACCCCGGCGATGAAGTGATCGTGCCCGCGCCCTATTGGGTGAGCTATCCTGACATTGTCCATCTGACGGGTGCAACACCGGTGATCGTGGAAGCCACCGCCGAAGAAGGTTTCCGCCTGTCGGCTAAAAAGCTGGAAGCGGCCATCACGCCAGCCACCAAATGGCTGATCCTGAACTCGCCCTCCAACCCAACCGGTGCCGCTTATAGCGCCGCACATCTGCGCACTTTGGCGGACGTTTTGTTGCGCCACCCGCATGTGATGATCCTGACCGACGATATGTATGAGCATTTGCTCTATGACGGGTTTGAGTTTGCCACCATTGCCGCAGTTGAGCCTGCGCTTTATGACCGCACATTGACGATGAATGGTGTCTCGAAAGCCTATGCCATGACGGGTTGGCGCATTGGCTATGCGGCTGGCCCTGTGTGGTTGATCAAGGGCATGGCTGGCATCATGAGCCAGTCGACTTCTAACCCGACGTCGATCAGCCAATATGCAGCCGTTGAAGCGCTGAATGGCCCTCAAGACTTTTTGCCCACCCGCAATAAGGTCTTCCAAGATCGCCGCGATCTGGTTGTCTCCATGCTCAATCAAGCCTCCGGCCTGTCGTGCCCAAAGCCTGAAGGTGCTTTTTACGTTTACCCTTCCTGCGCCGCATTGATCGGTAAGAGCACGCCATCGGGCGTGGTGATTGCCAATGATGAGGATTTCGCGCGCGAGCTTCTGGAATCTGAAGGTGTGGCCGTGGTGCATGGCGCTGCCTTTGGCGGCAGCCCTGCTTTCCGCATCTCCTATGCGACGTCGACCGAGACACTGGAAGAAGCCTGCCGCCGCATCCAACGCTTCTGCGCGGGTTTGAAGTAGGACGGGGTCTCCAAACTTCCCTTATTTACGCGTTCAGGCTAAGAGCGGCCATGGCTGAAACGCTCTCCCTCTTTGCTACGCGGCTTTATCGCGCGCCCATCGGCGGCCGTACACCTGATGACTTGCGCCAAGATTTGGCCGAAGCCTGCGACATGCTGGAGCAAGAGGATGCGGCGGGTCGCCGTTGGTGTCGCGATAATGGCTATAAGGGGTATACGTCTTATGCCTCGCTGAATGACTTGCCGACAAGGATCAGCGCCTTTGGTGACTTAAAGCGCCTGCTAGATAAACATGCTGCAGCTTTCGCGCAAGAAGTTGGTTTTGATCTGGCTGGCGGCAAGCTGAAGCTTGATAGTTTGTGGGTCAATGTGCTGCCACCAGGTGGTGTGCATACCGGCCATATCCACCCGCACAGTGTCATCTCTGGCACATTTTATGTCACCTTGCCGGATGGGGCGTCTGCCCTGAAGCTCGAAGACCCTCGCCTTGCCATGATGATGGCCGCACCCACGCGCTTGGCTGAGGCCGCGCAAGATTTGCAACCCTTTGTGTTCTTGCGCCCGGAAGAGGGCGAAGTGATCTTGTGGGAAAGCTGGTTACGCCATGAAGTGGTGCTTAATCGTGCCAAATCGAAACGGGTTTCGATCAGCTTCAATTATGCTTGGGTCTAGGGCCTGCCCATGACCCCACCGACCCTTTACCCCTTTGACGAGGATGAAATCAGCGAGAGCTTTGTGCGCGCCTCAGGCCCCGGTGGCCAGAACGTCAATAAGGTCTCAACCGCAGTTGAATTGCGCTTTGACGCGCTGGCTAGCCTGTCATTCCCAGAAGATGTGCGCGATCGTTTGATTAAGCTGGCGGGGTCGCGGGCGACTAAGGACGGGGTCATCGTGTTGTTGGCACAGACCTTTCGCACCCAAGATCGCAACCGCCAAGATGCCCGCGAACGACTACAAGGCCTGATTGACCGCGCCAGCGTGCCGCCGCCGCCACCGCGCAAAAGGACCCGACCAACCCGTGCCGCCCGCGAGAAGCGGCTAGAGGGCAAGGCCATGCGCAGCACGGTCAAAAAGCTACGGGGTCGGGTAGGAGACGATTAAGCGCTAGACAGCAAAAAGGGCAGGAGCATCCGCCCCTGCCCTAAAGATGTGCTTCTGCAAATCGATTAGATCAATTGCAATTCCGTCGCCGCGGTCTTGCCGCGCTCGGTCTTCAGTTCGAAGCTAACTTTTTGGCCATCGTTCAGGCCGTTCAAGCCAGACTGTTCAACGGCGCTGATGTGAACGAACACGTCGCCGCCACCTGCATCAGGTTGAATGAAGCCATACCCCTTGGTTGCGTTGAACCACTTAACAACTCCGGTCGCCATTGTGGGACCCTTTCTCATAATTTGGCCGCTTCGCATGCTTACAGCCACAGTGACCGTGCGTTATCCGGCACAGCATTCGGCGTCTTAGAAGAATGGAAGCAGGCACGATCTTTCTTGCAAAAGTGGGCAAAAAAGACCATGCGACGGCAGTACCAGTTTCGTCGATCAGGCGAGTAACTAACACAGGAATGGCGATCTACCAAATGAAACACAGGACGTTTGGATCAACTTACGTTGATATGCCGTGTCGACGGCAAGTGATCGGAGGTGGCTTTGCCGCACTTCTCGCCATGCCATCGATTGCACTTGGGCAAGCAGAAAAAAGCACACGCAGTGCTAATGTGACGGTTCTGAATGAAGCCATGGCTATGCCTAGTTTAGGGCGTAAGCGGCGGATTTGGCTCTATTTGCCGCCCGATTACCAGAGCTCCGGCCGCCGCTATCCGGTGATTTATATGCAAGATGGCCAGAACCTATTTGACCGCGCAACTTCTTATGCGGGGGAATGGCAGGTCGATGAGACACTCAATCGACTGGCGGCCGCCGGCGATACCGGCGCGCTCGTCGTGGGGATCGACAATGGCGGTGAGAACCGTACGGCAGAATATCATTCCCGCCTTCCTTGGTCTGGCCAACCCGGCCAAGCCGATGCTTATCTCAGCTTTCTGATCGACACCTTGAAGCCCCTGATTGATCGGCGCTTTCGCACCAAGAAAGACCCCGCCCATACCCTCATCATGGGCGCAAGCTCGGGTGCGACGCTCGCGCTCTATGCCGGGATTATGCGGCCGGACGTGTTTGGCCGCGTTGGGGCCTTCTCTACGCCCTTATGGCTAGATCCGCGCTTGGATCAATTGGCGCGCACCCAGAAGCCCTATCGGCGTGGCTCCCGCGTCTTTTTGGTCAGCGGCCGCGATGAGCGGGTGGGTGATGAACCCAAAGGCATTTTCGCCAAGGATCAACCCACCATGGTCGAGGCCCTTGTTGCCGTGGGTTATCGACCAGACCGTGACGTGCGCTCGCGCATTGTCGCTGATGGCACACACTCAGAAGGCTTTTGGGCCCGAGAGTTTGAGGGTGCCTACCGCTTCCTAACCGCCAAATAGGTGCCGCTAGGCGTCAACTTTTTCGCGTACACCTGGGATGGCTTCGCGCAAGTCAAAGCTGGGCGTCAATTTATGCTCATGCGCCTTTTGGATTTGGATGGCCTTAAAGGCCCGCGCCAAAGCCAATTTACCCAGTGCCCGTGGATCAAGGCCTGCTTGAATCTCGGGCTCCATCTGTAGCCTCCGACGCAGAACGCCGTTGGTATAAATGACATTCGCGCGCAGAAGCGCAGCTGGCGTCATAAACTCGACCGATAATGAGACATTGACCATCGGCCCATTGACGATGCGATGAGGTGCATTTTGCGCCCACGTCACCATCATGCCGGGATCCAAAGTCACATCTTGCGCATCTTGGTCCCAAGCCAGATCAAACGGGATTTGCTCGTCGGTTTCGCGTAAGACCACCGCCTCAATCTGTTCGGGGCGGGCGTAAGGTGCCTTGGGTGGATAAACGCGCACATGCTTGGTGCCGCGAATTTGCCAGAGCGATACCAACGGTGAGTCCAGATGATAGAAGACCTGCGCATTGGGCGACGAAATCAGAACGCCAAGGTCGCGCTTCATCGTCTTCAGGCCCGAGACATGGGCTTCTTTGTCAGCGAAAATCTCGTCACACAAAGCGGCATATTCGGGTAAATGTGAATTGGCAGCGCGCAGATTCAACCAAATCCGGCCTTCATCAACGGCTTGCATCAGCTCAGCGCCACTCATGTCGCCAGCTTTACCGACGCGCCAGGACTGCCAGTCTACGGGATCGTAGCCCATGGTGAAGACCCCCAGCTTGTCGCGGGGATAGGTGTCCAAGAGTTTTTCGAGACCAGCGTCGGAGAACATCGGCCTTGTGTGCAAATCATGGGGCACCACAAGGGTCTCACGCCCAAAGCGTTGAGACACATCAGCAGGCCAAGAAACAATTGAAGCTGGTCTAGTCATCCGTTGAAACTCTATCCGTTTGTTGCGCTTTGCCGCGCGCCATGAGACGGCGAGGCGCAGAAGTAACCGCAGCCCAGCCCGCATGCAAACGCCCTGCCAAGTCAGGTTCTACACTTGCGATGAGGTCTAGGCGCTTTTGAACCATACCGATTGGGCCTGATTTGACCCCTGAGGCTGGAATAGCTCGACGCCCGACTTGGCCAGTTTGAACCGTCACCGGATTACGAGAAAATTGCGATTTGTAATGGCTATGCCCTTGGGCAAGATCAATCGTCTCGATGCCAATGTCTTCGGCATAGCGGATCATTTGGCCGAGGAAGACGATACCGGGCGAATAAGGGTGCGCCTTCGGGCAGGACGAGGCGATCCACGGATGGAACCAGCCACCTTGGCGCACGCCAAATTGGCCGGACACCATGTAATCGCCTGCATAAAGCGTGATCAAACAGCCACCAAAATTGGGATCGGTGCGGGTAAACAAGTCCTGCATCATCGCCTTCACCCAGTTCGGGCGTAGGACATCGGTTAGCCCTGACTCATGATATTGCTCGATCTTAAGGTTTAGAACAGCTTCCAAAGCCGCAGGGGAGGTATCACCAGTGACAAAGCGGATCGGGCCCAACTCGCGGTCTATCTTATTGGCAAGACGCCGCAAATTCTTCGCCCATTTGGGATTGGCCTGCCGCAGGCGTTCCAGTTTGGCAGCTCCGCCATCTTTCACGCTGATCCGATAGCCTAAGGTCGGCTCGAGGGCTGCCGTGGCAAACAAGCCATGTGGGTCCATCAGGCCCGAGACAGCCATACGCTCAATGCCAGCTTCTGCTAGAAATGCTGTGCCATCGAGCTCCAAGCCCGGCTCGCTGACGATGGCCTGATAATCCGAGAAAGGCGCACCGACGGGGCGGGCATAGCCGTGGCTGGCCCGATGGAAAGCAAAGAAAGCGACGTCACGACCGTCTTGTTCAGCAATCGCCACATGCACATCACCGCGATGGCGCTGAATCAATTGCGCAAAATAAGGGCCCACCAAGGGTGAACCAAACTCTTTCGTCTCTGCCTGAAGGGCAGCCCAACGCGCGATCTGACCTGTTGTCAGGGCGTCAGCAGAGATAGTCATTACTTTCACAATAGGCTCCGTCCCTCAGCCTGTCCCCTCAACTGGTCCATGAGCTGAATTACACCGCTTCGTTATCACACAATTCCTAGGATTACGTTGACGGGGCTGCATGAGGGGGGCTCGATCTCTTTGATTGAGACTGGGAATTGCGGAGGCATAGCCTGCGGCGGAGGCGGTCGAAGAGGACAAGTCTTCTCCCCTCTCCCCATCGGAGAGGGGAGCAACACCAATAGCCCCGCGTGGAAAACCACCGGGGGTACAACAGAAGAGGTACCGGGGCGCAGGGTTTGCGCCAAATGAGGTGGGCCAGATTAACGGACTGGCCCAGAATACGACGCTGACCATGCGCCCCGGCTAGATAAGTCTGTACGCCCAAGAGTGGGTAACGAGCCCACCGCAGGTGGTTTGGTATCCTCCGCCTCGTACGTAAAGGCCCCAGATCATGCCCTTTCCATCCAGATGGATGGAGGTACTCTGCTCCGACTTTGGATTGGCGGATAACAGTGC
>JAJTGP010000110.1 GCA_021299265.1 Hyphomonadaceae bacterium
GGGCGTCTTGCAACGCTTAGCGCTCTGCTTCTTTTTTGCCTCTGTCCTCTTTTTGTGGCTCCGCCCACGTGGTCTCCTGATCGCCGCCTTTGCGCTCTTGTTCGGCTATTGGGGCTTGATGATGTGGGGTGGGCAGGGTGACCTTAGCCCGGAAGGCAATTTCTCTGGCTTGATTGATCGTTTGGTTTTGGGGCCACATATGTGGAAGGGCTCCCCTTATTATGATCCAGAGGGCCTTCTCTCCACCCTACCCTCGATTGCGACGTGTTTGTTTGGGGTGTTGACCGGGCAATTGATCCAGTCGCCAAAATCCAACGATGCCAAAGTAGCAGAAATGTTGGTATGGGGCTTTGTGCTGTTGACGCTCGGTTGGATGTGGGGCGGTGTTTTCCCCATCAATAAGGGGATTTGGACCTCTTCCTACGCCCTCTTCATGTCGGGCATGGCGATGTGCGTTCTGGGCGTGTGCTATTGGCTGATCGACATCAAGGGCAGCAACTGGTGGACCAAGCCATTTGTGATCTTTGGCGTCAATGCGCTGGCGCTGTTCGTCGGCTCTGGCATGTTAGGGCGTGTCCTCAATATGGTACCGGGCAGCACTGGCCCCGACGGTAAGCTCATCTCGCTCAAAGTCACGATTTATGAAGGCGTTTTTGCACCCTTGGCGAGCCCGATGAATGCCTCGCTTCTGTTCGCCATTTGCTTCATTGGCTTGTGGCTATTCTTGATGTGGCTGCTTTACCGCAAGAACATCTTCATCAAGGTCTAGGCTATAATGTCGAGCGGGCGTTAAGCCCGCAAGCCGCCATCGCTGACTTTGGCGTCACGGCCCAGAGCCTGCAGCACCGTCTGCACGATCCCTTCAGCATCGAGGCCGGCCAGGCGATATTGCAACTCCGGCTTGTCATGCTCTTGGAACACGTCCGGCAAAGTCAGGGTGCGTACTTTCAGGCCACGATCTAACAGGCCATCGGCGGCAAGGAAGTGCAGCACAAAGGCCCCAAAGCCCCCAACAGAGCCCTCTTCAATCGTGATCAACACCTCATGATGGCGCGCCAATTGGCGGATAAGATCGTGGTCCAAAGGCTTGGCAAAGCGCGCATCGGCAACGGTCGTTGGCAGGCCCATGGCGGCCAGCTGGTCTGCAGCCATCAGGCTTTCGTTCAAACGCGTGCCAAAGGACAGGATGGCCACAGCCCCGCCTTCGCGCACGATACGGCCTTTACCGATCTCTAGCGGAGTCAGGATCTGCGGAATTTCTACGCCATTGCCCTCACCGCGTGGATAACGGAAAGCACTGGGTCGATCGTCGATTGCGGCAGCGGTTGCCGTCATCAAGGCCAGCTCGGCCTCATCGGCAGCAGCCATTAAGACCATGCCGGGCAATGCCCCCATAAAGCCGATATCAAAGGTGCCGGCATGGGTCTGACCATCCGCGCCAACAAGGCCTGCGCGGTCCATCGCGAAGCGCACCGGCAAGGACTGGATCGCCACATCATGGACAACTTGGTCATAACCGCGCTGAAGGAAGGTGGAATAGATCGCGGCAAAGGGCTTCATACCATCGGCAGCGAGGCCCGCCGCAAACGTCACCGCATGTTGCTCGGCAATGCCGACATCATAGGTCCGACCCGGAAATGCCTTGCCAAATACATCCAGACCCGTGCCCGACGGCATGGCTGCGGTGATGGCGACAATCTTGTCATCTGCTTCGGCCAGTTTCACCAAAGCATCGGCAAACACGCGCGTATAGCTTGGCGCGTTGGGCTTTGCGTTGGCCTGTTCGCCCGTGACGACATTGAATTTGACGACGCCGTGATATTTGTCGTCGGCCGCTTCGGCTGGGAAATAGCCTTTGCCTTTTTGCGTTACGACATGAACGAGAACCGGGCGGTCTTCGATCTTCTTGGCGTTTTCCAATACATGGACCAAGGCTTCAAGATCGTGGCCATCGATGGGCCCGACATAATAGAAGCCAAGCTCCTCAAAGAAGGTGCCGCCAGTTGCCATGCCACGGGCAAATTCTTCGGCCTTACGGGCGGCTTCTTGCAAAGGCTTTGGGAAGACCGACGCGGCTTGCTTGCCGACTTTGCGCAAGGTGCGATAACCGGTGCCCGACACCAGTCGCGCCAGATAATGGCTCATGCCGCCAACTGGGGGCGCAATCGACATATCATTATCGTTCAAGATGACGATTAAGCGCTTACTGGTCTCGGCGGCTTTGTTCATGGCCTCATAGGCCATGCCGGCCGTGATGGACCCGTCGCCAATCACGGCGACCACAACATTGTCGCCGCCCTGCAAATCCCGGCTCGCACAGAAACCAAGGGCAGCCGAGATAGAGGTTGCAGCGTGGGCCGCCCCAAACGGGTCAAATTCGCTCTCAGTCCGCTTGGTGAAGCCCGACAGGCCCCCGCCTTGGCGCAGCGTGCGAATACGGTCGCGCCGACCTGTCAAAATCTTATGCGGATAGGCCTGATGGCCCACGTCCCAGATGAGAATATCCTTGGGCGTGTCTAAGACATGATGCAAAGCGACGGTGAGTTCAACAACGCCAAGGCCCGCACCGAGGTGACCGCCCGTTACCGAAACCGCATCAATGGTCTCATTGCGCAAATCATCGGCAACTTCGCGCAATTCGCCAATATTGAGACCTTTGAGGTCTTTAGGAGACTTAATCTTGTCGAGCGCAGGCGTAAGAGGCGGCATCTGTTTCTATTCTTATTTAGTCAAACAGAGCGGCTTTGCTCTATTCTAGTCTGTGTTAACGGGCTTATGCACGACGTTGCGTAATCGTGTCGATGACTTCGTTCAGATAATGGGCCCGCGCACCAAACATAGCTAAATGGGCGCGGGCTTGATCGGCCAATAAGGTAACCCGCTGTTTGGCGCCATCAAGGCCTAAAAGGCTCACAAATGTGGCTTTTCCTCTGCCTGCATCCTTGCCTACTGCTTTGCCGACCTCTTCGGTGCTGCCTTCAGCGTCCAAAATGTCATCGGTGATTTGGAATGCCAGCCCTAAATCGTGCGCATAGGCCGATAAGGCGTGCCTGGCTTCATCGCTGGCGCGGCCCATCAACGCCCCCACTTCAACTGCATAGGTGATCAGCATGCCGGTTTTGAGGCGCTGCATCCGGGTGACAGCGGCAATATCATCGCCCAATTCCTCAGCAATCATATCCATCATCTGCCCGCCGACCATGCCGCGCGCGCCAGACGCCTCGGCCAAACGTCCAACCAAGGCAATCCGGATATTGGGATCTGCATGGGTCTGAGGATCGGCCAGAATCTCAAACGCAATGGTCAAGAGCGCATCGCCAGCCAGAACAGCCGTAGCTTCATCATAAGCGATATGAACTGTTGGTCTGCCGCGGCGTAAATCGTCGTCGTCCATGCAAGGTAAATCGTCATGGATGAGCGAATAGGTGTGGATGCATTCAAGGGCTGCTGCGACGCGCAACAGGCATCGCTCATCCACGCCAAATAGGCGGCCGGTTTCCAGCACCAGAAACGGGCGCAAGCGCTTGCCGCCACCCAGAGCGGCATAGCGCATCGCACTCATCAATCGGGCTTCAGGGCCCTGCACACGGGGAATCAATGTGTCGAGGGCAACCGTGATCCGGTCAGCTGTTTCTTCGAGTCGCTTTTCGAGATCGACCGCTAGGTCCATGCCCTTAGACCTTATCCAATGCGTGCAGCTTCAAGGCTAACACCTTGTGGGCTCTCAACAATTTGATCGACACGCATTTGGGCGCGTTTGAGGCGATCTTCGCAATGTGCTTTCAGAAGGGCACCACGCTCATAGAGGCTGATGGAGTCTTCCAAGCTCGCCTGACCAGATTCCAACTTGGCGACCAAGGTCTCCAGTTCTTCTAGGGCAGCCTCGAAACTCAACTCTGCAATTGCTGCCTGCATGGTTTCTGGTTCAACCGACATTACGACATCCCTCTATCGATTTCTTCCTAGACTGTGCAACGCCCGTGGGCAACGAGGCAATCAGATTTAATGCGGCTTAGGCCGATAGACCCGGTGCGACCAGTGGGAGTCGCGCCCGTCATAGACGCAGACCCAGCCGTTCGCCAACAAATGCGGCCGCATCATGCGATTGAACCAGCCGTGCGCCAAAAGCCCGACGCTGCCGGACTTTTCCGCTTCTGCGATCAGCCATTCCGCAGCTTTCTGGGCCCGAATCTCTGCAGCTTCACGGCTTTCTTGGCCGCGATGATTGCCAAAGAACCAGGTGATCCGCGAAACCACGCCCCAAAAACGTGGCCGGAACAAAATGAAGTCGGGCAAAGCGGGCGGTGGCAAAGGGGCTTCGACGAACAGCGGATCGACAACGAGTTCGCGACCGGGTGCCGCCATCGCCGCTGTTTCAAGCGCGCGGCGTAAACTGGATGAGACAATGGTTTTGCAGGCCTGTAAAGCTTGGATCAGCCCATTGGGCACGACCTGATCCGTAGCGAGGCCACCCGCATCATATTGGGCCCACCAATCGAGATATTGGTCTGCATTAATCCAGATATGGCGGTTGAGCGCGGGTCTGCCGTGGCGCGCTATGACGATCATCGGCGTATCGCTTGAGGCAACAGGCGGTGCTGGCCGTGGCGCAACACGGGAGTCTGCCTGTGATCCTAGATCATCCAATTTGGTTTCAAACACCCGCTATTTCGCCCCCAGAGCGTGGTTTGTAGTTTTGTAATGTCTGTACATGCGCCAGAACACATGCCGCTAAAGCCTGCAAGTGGTAGCCGCCCTCAAGAGTCGATACAAGTTTTCCCTGCGAGACGTCCAGTAATCGTTCAGTGATCCAGCGATAATCTTCGACTTCGAGGTTGACCCCCGCGAGTGGGTCCTGCCGATGGCCGTCAAATCCCGCAGATACGATTAGAATTTCTGGCTGAAAGGCCACCAAAGCAGGCAGGATCTTGCTTTCAACCGCGGCTCTCCAAGCGGGGCCAGTAGTGGCGGCTGGCACGGGCACATTGGCCAGATTGCCGGTTGCCGTTTCTTCTGCCAAGCCAGAGCCTGGATAAATGCCGCCTTGATGGATAGAGGCATAGAAAAAATCTGGATCGCGTTCGGCCAGTTCTTGGCTGCCATTGCCGTGATGCACATCAAAGTCCACGACGGCCACGCGCTTGAGACCATAGGTTTCCCGCGCATAGAGGCCTGCAATGGCGGCGGAATTCCAGATGCAAAAGCCCATGGGCGTTTTGGCTTCGGCATGATGGCCCGGTGGCCGTGTCGCACAAAATGCCCGATCAAACGCGCCTTTCATCAAGCCGTCGACCCCGGCGATTACAGCTCCCACACCGCGCTGCGCTGCTTCAATCGAGCCGGCGGACATGTAAGTATCTGGATCAAGCTGGCGACTGCGCGCGCCTGCCGCCGGTTCTAAACTGATGATTTCCTCAATCAAGGCCCTAGGGTGCACCCGCGCAATATCATCGACTTGGCCCAGCGGCGCTTGGAGACGGATTAAATCTGGGCAGGCTGCCTCGCTTAAGGCCTCCAAGACCACCCGCAAGCGCTCTGGCGATTCTGGGTGACCTGCTGGTGGGCGGTGCTCAAAGCAGGCCGCATGGGTGATGAGAGCCGTTTTTGCCATGCGTTTGCCGATCCTTTGGCTACAACATTTATCGTTCGCGTTGGTTTGTGGCTAGCCCGCTTTAGGTCAAACCGTCTACCGGGCTTGCGCAAACCGATCCACATAATCCGTCATGATACCATCTGCCCCGCGCGCCATCAGGTCGCGCATCTCTTTCCGCTCATTGATCGTCCAATATTGGACTTTAAGGCCGCGGGATTTGGCGGTTGCGATAAAATGGGGGTCGGTCAGATCAAAGCCCGCGGCCTGGGTTGGAATCTGAAGCGCGACGCCTGGCGAGTGCACAAAGCGCGATAGGCGCAATTGCGACGCGATCAAAAACAGGCGCACCTCATCACCGGAATAAGCCGTGGCAACCTTGGGGCACACCTTGCGGAAAGTCTTCATCGCCCCATCATGAAAGGACGCCACAATCACCCGATTGGTTTCGTCAAACTGGCTGATGAGCTGGCACAGACGGGTGCTGGCCGCTTCGTTGTCATTCTTGATCTCAATCACCCAGCGTTTGGCCGGGAAGCGCGTGAAGGCTTGTTCCAGACGCGCGATCTTAATGCCCTTGCCGCGAAAGGATTGGCCATCAATCACAGTATGATAGCCAGAATCAGTCTGTTGCAGCTCCGCCCACGTCTTGGCAGCAATCGGGCCCTTCATGTCGGTGATGCGGTCCAAGGTGTCGTCATGGTGCAGGACCAAAACGCCGTCCTTGGTCAGCTGCAGATCAATCTCTAGCACATCTGCGCCCATCGCTTCCGCCAATTGCAGGGCTTCCAGCGTATTTGGGGGTGCATGGCCCTGCCCGCCACCATGGGCGATGTTTTCAATCGCGCCGGGTTTCAGCCCGGCAAAATAGGGATGCTGTACCGGGGCCGGGGCCGGCCAAGCCGCTACGACCGACAGTGCAATCCCCACCACGACCAAGACAATCCAACGACGCCGCATCACTTCACCCCTCAACGGCCCCGCCTTGTGGCAAGTCTAGCCCTTATGCAGCCTGTGACATGCCATGGCTAGCGAGGCTGTTGCAAGTTCGGCTAGAAGACAGGCCTTAGTGATCTCTGCCACCCCAGAAAGAAAAAGTGCCAATGTCTTCCATGGAACCGACAAACCTGCGCCGTCTTGGCAAAAGCGACTTGATGATTACGAGCCTCGGCTGGGGCATGTGGCGCTTTGCCGGCATTGAGGTGAAGGCCGCGCAAGAGCTGGTCGAATCGGTTTTTGAGGCCGGTATCAATTTCTTCGACACCGCCGACATTTATGGCTTTAAGAACCCACAAGTTGGCTTTGGCGACGCCGAAGCTTTGTTGGGTGAGGTGTTCAAGCAAGCACCGGGCTTGCGGTCTAAAATGGTTCTGGCCAGCAAAGGCGGGATCATTCCACCAACGCCTTATAATTCCAGCTATGACTATTTGGTCAAGGCGTGCGAAGCCTCGCTGCGCCGCCTCAACACCGATGTGTTGGACCTGTGGCAAATCCATCGCCCAGACCTGTTGACCCATCCTGCAGAGATCGCACGCGTCGTGGATCATTTGATGCAAGCTGGCAAGATTCGCACCTTCGGCATTTCCAATTACACCGTGGCACAAGCCCGCGCTTTGGCCGCCCACCTCCATACCGACATTGTCTCTTTCCAGCCTGAATTCTCGCCACTTGCGCTCGACGCTATGACAGACGGGACTTTGGACCTCGCGATGGAGATTGGCGCTTCGGTGCTGGCGTGGTCGCCTTTAGGTGGTGGCCGTTTGGCGAAAGATGGCGATGATGCCCGCACCAAGGCGGTGATTACGGCCCTCGATACGGTCGCCAAGACTCACGGTGTGTCGCGCACCTCAGTGGCTTATGCGTGGGTGGCAGCCCACCCAAGCCAACCCATCGCTTTGGTGGGCACACAAAATCCAGAACGCATTCTGGAAACCCGCGAAGTTGCCAAAATCCGCCTGAGCCCAGACGAATGGTATCAAATTTTGGTCGCCTCGCGTGGCGCACCAATGCCATAAGACTTGCGACAGACTAAAATCCTATCGCGGCTGAGCCCTTAATCTTTGGCAGTTTGAGGGCCAGCATCAAGTCGCGCAATTCTTGACGCGCAGCCACATGGCTCATGGTGAAAGAGGCCGCTGCCCCTTCATCGGTGAGGTCTAACAGGGTGAGGCCGGCGGTAAACATCTCCCGATAAATTACCCGCTCTGACAGGCCCGGTGCTACGCGAAAGCCAATGCGTTGGGCAAGGGCGGCCAAGGCATCCCCTACCCGACGCTTATTCTTAGCGTCGAGCGGCGAGAGACGGTTGCGCATCAAGACCCAATCAATCGGCTTGCCTTTTGAGGCGGCCTTGAGCTTACGCGCTTCCCAAACCATTTCGGCATAGACACTCGGCTTGCCGACATCGCCGGTAACGGGGTCAATCTCGGCCAGAAGGTCGAAATCGATAAAGCTGTCGTTTAGGGGCGTCACCAAAGTGTCCGCGCAGGCGTGGGCCGCGCGCGAGGCGGGCGTATCCGCGCCCGGCGCATCGACAATCACAATGTCATGGCTTGCGCGCATCTCTGCAATCAAGGCTTGGGTAGCGGCGGTTTCTTCTGCCTCTGCCTGATCGCGACGTTCGGCGGCGGCTTTGATCAAGAAGAAGAAGTCAGGCGTAGGTAGGTCTGCCTCATTGGACTTAGACCAACGCGTCCGGTTTTCGAAATAGCGCTCAAAGGTGCGCTGACGACGATCCAAGTCGAGGGCTGCAACTTTCAGGCCTGAAATCGCGCAAGCCACGGCAATATGAACCGACAAGGTCGATTTGCCTGCGCCGCCTTTTTCATTTCCTACGACAATGACGTGACCCAAAACCGCAACCCCCGTGCCTTTTCGCCCCTTTCTGTTGGGCTAAGACTTATCAGTTGTTTTCGCCAGTTTCGCCGGTCTTGCCAATTGGCAAGCGCAGCGGTCGAGCGACGATTGGTTGTGGACTATTTTGTGGGGCGCTTCGCGCGCTTGGCTACAACTTGTTGGGCTGGTGGCTTTGGCGCCTTTTCTTCGTCTTCAATCCAGTCCGTCGGTGGCGGCAAGCGCTGCCCGACGGCCTCTGGCCCCTGCTGGATGGTGCTGCCGGTCACCAAAGCCGTTGGTCTTGATTGCATTTCGGGCCGGCCAGAGGCACCAGGCCAAATGGGTCTAGGGCGGAATGGACGATTGGCACTATCTTGCTCTGGCATAGACACGCGTGTCGACGCTGACTCGGTATCAGCTGGCGGCTCAGCCAAAGTAGCCAAGCGCTTTGATAATTCGCGTAATTCGCTCTCAGCGGGATTGACCCATTCGGGATCTTGGGCCGAAGCGCGGCTGAGGTCATCTGACACCCGCGCCAACACCTGCTCAATCGGCTCATCCTTGTCGCCGCGATCCACCCAGGGCAAGGCATCAGCCAAGGCTTCTGGGATGTCCTGAACGACGGATTTCTTGGTATCGCGCCAAATCCGCTTGAACGGGCCAGCAGGCTTTTCGCGCTTAGCCGCTGGCGCTGGCTTGGCGGCAATTTGCTGGGCAGGTGCGGCGACTGGGGGTGGCGCAAGGATCACCGGCGCAGCA
>JAJTGP010000026.1 GCA_021299265.1 Hyphomonadaceae bacterium
CCCAAGCCTATCCGCCCGGCAGGCCCGGCAAGGACTATCAGCCCGTCGTGGCCCCGAACGCCACCAAAGTGCCGTTCCAAATCCGCGATGGGGTCAAAATATTTCACCTGACGCTGGGCGAGTATGAACATATGTTCGCGCCGGGCTTGGTGGCCCGTGTCTGGGGGTTCAATCAGGCAGCGGCGGGAGCGGTCATTGAAGCTGTCGAAGGTGATCGCTTACGCATTTATGTAACCAATAATCTTGGTGCGCCGACGGCCGTGCACTGGCATGGCTTGATCCTTCCGTCTGGTATGGACGGGGTTGGCGGGCTCTCCCAACCCAATATTCCGCCCGGCGAAACTTGGCTTTACGAGTTTCCGCTGGTGCAACATGGCACTTTGATGTTCCATGCGCATCATGACGAAATGGTGCAAATGGGATTAGGCCTCACCGGGCTTTTCATAATCCATCCGCGTAAGCCACGCGCAGGTGTAGATCGCGACTTTGCCATCCTGCTGCATGAATGGAAGATCAGACCCGGTGCCCGTCGTCCAGACCCCAATGAAATGACGGACTTCAACGTGTTCACCCTCAACGGCAAAGTCTTCCCAGCGACAGATCCACTGGTAGTTGCCCAAGGCCAAAAAGTTCGCATCCGGTTCGGCAATCTGGGGATGCAGAATCATCATCCGATGCACATCCATGGCTATAGCTGGACCATCACAGAGACCGATGGCGGAGTGATCCCTGCAGCCGGACGCTGGCCGGAAACGACGGTCCTTGTCCCCGTCGGCACCACGCGCACGGTGGAGTTTAGTGCAGACTACCCCGGCGACTGGGCAATGCATTGCCATATGTTGCATCACTTGATGAACCAGATGGGGCATGGTGCACCTAATATGGTTGGCGTCGATACAAATACGTTGCAAGCTCGCACGGCTGATGTGGTGCCAGAAGCCATGATCATGGGCCGTGACGGTATGGGCGAGCATGGTGAGCATGTTGCCATGGGTCACATGCCAGTGCCGGAAAATTCGATCCCAATGGTGGGTGCCAAAGGCCCCCGCGGTCACATTCCCATGGGCGGGCTGGTCACCATTTTAAAGGTCCGCCATGGCATTACCACCTATGGCGATCCTGGCTGGTATGAGAACCCGCCCGGCACCGAAGCCCGCAAGGCCTCACCCGCAGAATTGTCACGCGATGGCGTACCAGTAAGATAAAGCAGGAGATCCAGACCATGCCTATCAACAACAGATCACCGCGCATTTGCCGTGCCGTCCTGCTGTCAGTTGGACTTCTTTTTAGCTCGTCTGACATGGCGCAGGCACATACGATGGAGCGCGCCATCTCCATTGCCAATAATGCGGTCCTTCAGGCCGCACCCGAGACCTTCACCGTCTCATATGTGCATCCTGCCCGATTTGGCTCGGTGCAATTGCGCACAGCTACGGGCGAAACGGTGCCAATGCGCTATCAGCCACCCGCAAATGCCACGACAACCTTTACAATTCCTCTGCCAAAACTGGTGCCTGACACCTACCGCCTGACCTGGCGGGTCATTGCCGATGACGGGCACGTCATGACTGGTAATGTAACCTTCACCATTGCCCGGCGCTGAAAGACCGATGTTGGCCCTTGATGGTCTTGGAGTGGCGGGGCTCTTCGTCAAAGCGGCGTGGGTTGTCACAGGGCTGTGGGCCATTGGTCTTTCCATGCAAGCGGCTTGCGGCGTCATCTCGGCCCGTGAGGCATCGTTGCGGCGCTCGATCCTCGTCGCTGCAACAGCCTTGGCCGTTGCAGTGGCTACACGCTTTGGAATGAGCGCTGTGGAACTGGCGGGAGGCTTGGACGGTGCAATAGGGCTAGCCGGTCTGGTTTTCGAAATCAAACAGAACTCCATCTTCTCTTCGGCGACGGCATGTTGCTTACTGGCAGCCGGAGCGGCTTTTCGATCACGCCTGCTTTTGGCCTGTGGAGCGATACTGGCTGCATTAGCGTTTGGCCTTACAGGCCACGCCCGCAGTCACGACATGCCGTGGCTAGCCGCCGGTATTGTAGGACTACATGTGGTGTTGGCCGGGTTCTGGGCGAGCGCACCACTGACTTTATGGCCAATTAATAGCCTTTCCTCAGTTGAGTTAGCTGCACGCAACCGCCGCTTCGGTCAGGTCGCAATCATTGCGGTGCCGGGTCTGATGATTGCCGGGGCCGGTTTGGCTTGGCTGTTCGGAGGGGGCGTCGAAGGACTAACTCGCTCAGCCTATGGAACCATGATTGCCATCAAGGCCATCTGCGCAATAGTGGCACTTTGCCTAGGGGCTTGGAACCGGCTGGCACTCGCAGAGGCGCTCGAAACTGAACCGTCTAGAGCCCAGCCGCTGCTAGCTCGCGCCATGGCGCTGGATGCCGCCCTATTTGCCGCCGCTATCCTAGCGGTTGTTTTCGCCACGACGATAGCCGCCCCTGCGAGTTGACCACTTTAGGACCTGTGCTTCAGATTTTCTCGCAGCCGAAGTTGCTGAAGTGCTCCGGCTCAGTGCGCCGACGAGTGTCCGCTTTAGGGCTTGAGAGAATTGCGCATTATTGACCTAGTTTGGCGCAAAGCGGAATGTCTGCTTTAGGCTAATGTAAGCGCTGAAGCACGAGCCGGATCCAATGCAATTGTTTCTTGAGCCCGTGCGCGGAGCTATTGTCCTTTGCTCTGGCAGGTCGCAAGGCTGCGGCCTGTAGCACACCCATACTTCCTGAGGCCGCCCAGCTTTAAGCATCGAGCGCG
>JAJTGP010000238.1 GCA_021299265.1 Hyphomonadaceae bacterium
CGTCAAATATAGTCATAACTTACTTGGGAAATCCTGCGTTGGCATGGGCTTTTCCGAGAACGGGCCAGGTCGCTACTCCGTCCACCTTCAATTCGATGGCGAAGGCTACAAGATCATCTGGGGTCCTTTGTTTCTTGGCTGGCCATTTCTGCTAGACCGAATGTTGGCATTAATGCCTTATATTGAGAGACTGGTTGTTGAGTGCCGCCCCAAGGGAATGCTTCAACTTACACTAGGCGATATGCCAGACGGCGACACTGGCCAACTTTGCTTTAGCGGTACCAAGGACAATCACTTCTTGATCCCTGATGGCATGTTCTTGGCATCTAATGGCTACGCTGACTACCACTATGCTGTGAAGCGTTCCGCTTTGCCTTGGGCCCAGCGCAATGACAACCTTTATTGGCGCGGCAGCCTTACAGGGCAGGCTGACACCTTTGATGAAATTTTCGCACTACCGCGGATCCTACTGGCAGAGAAATCTAAAACTCGGCCAGATATTGACGCTAAAATCACAGACCTAAGTCAGTTTGGCCCGCTCCTTCCGCGCCTACAAGATATGTGTCTCGAGCGCAATTTGATAGGCAAACGAGAGCCAGAGACAAATAACGTAAGCTATAAGTATTTGATTGATATCGACGGCAACACGAACTCGTGGCCTGGATTGTTCACTAAGCTTCTGACTGGCTCGCCTGTTATTAAACTGAAGAGCGAGTACCGCCAGTGGTATTACGACAAATTACAACATGGCGAGAATATTTGGCTGATCGACGATCTTGATGCCAGTTTGGATCATGGGCTTGCGGTCTTACGAGCAGATCCACAGCTGGCACTCAAAATTGGACGCGCCGGAGCAAACCTTGCAAAGGCCTTACAGCCGGAGAACCAGTTCGGGGTTTTTAAGGGAAAAGCACTGTCTTTACTCGAGGAGAACAGGGCAAGGGCGAGCCTAGCGCCTTAAGACTTTGACTCTGAAAACTCCCAGCAACCTTCTCCAATTGACTTGATTCTGCCTGCCCCCTATAGCCACAAACGGTTGGGTACGCAGCGCTGAAATGCGATTCGAATGATCCAAATATGTCATTGTGTCAGGTCAGAGGGCACCCGCGTAGGGTCTTTTTTGGCAACGTGAGCCGAACGAAAGGTCAAACAAAGTTTTATGAAAACCAACCTTTTTGAAGATTTGGCCGATATTTCAACCGGCTTAAAGAAACTTAATGTGGCCATTTGGCTGGCGTCGGAAGATATGCGTTCGCGCTACGCTCGAACTGCCCTTGGCCCATGGTGGAATGTGCTCTCGACAGTCGTTTTCGTTTTAGCACTTGGCATTACATTTGGTGCGTTATTTGGCCAGCCTCTCGAGGTTTTCTTGCCATACTTAGCCGCTAGTATGGCCTGCTGGAACTTTATGAACAGCATCGTCCAAGACGGCCCCATGATCTTGATCCGCGCCAATGGCATCATACAAGCTTACCCGCTACCGTTGAGCACGCAGATTTTTCGGTCCGTTGCAGACAAATCCATGCTCATGGCACACTTTTTATTGGTTTATGTCGGTCTGGCCATCTACTTAAAAGTGCCTATCACGATCCAAACAGCGGTCATGTTTATCCCGGCAGCCGTCGTTTATGTTATCGCAGCAATAGGGGTCTCTCTGGCCTTTAGCGTGCTTGGGGCGAGATTTCGTGACTTGGGTCCAGCCTTGTCTACCATCATGACAATGGCCTTTCTGTTGACGCCCGTTTTTTGGCAAAAAGTTTCACTAAAGCCAGAGCAGCATTGGATTACAGACCTCAATCCGTTTTTCCATTTGTTGGAGATTGGCCGCCAACCCCTTTTAGGTCAGTTTGCACCTTTAGAGCATTGGATTGCCTCTATCGGAATCGCCGCTTTCTGTCTTATCGCTGGTTCCCTGATCTTCGCAATCATGCGCCGCAAAATCTATTATTGGTTATAACAAAATGACGCAACCAAGCATTATCGCTCGTGGAGCAGCTGTCCATTACCCTATCGTTCTAACCGGGGCTCAGCAGTCCTTATTGGCAGGGCTCGCCAATACGATGTCAGCTGGCAGGTTTGCCAAAGGTGCTGGCAACACCGAATATGTCGCAGGTGTTCAGAATGTGTCTCTGGAGATCAAAGCCGGCGAGAGAGTTGGCCTAATCGGGCGGAATGGTGCGGGTAAATCGACCATGCTGCGACTGTTGGCCGGTGTTTTACCACCGTCGCGTGGTTCGCTTCAGGTGAAGGGCACATCGACGAATATTTTGCATCTTGGCTCCGGCATGGATGCGGATCTGACCGGGTTTGAGAACATCGAACGGATGTCTCGCCTGCTAGAAATCCCAAAGTCTGAATGGGCCCGGGTGAAGGCAGATGTTGAGGACTTCACCGAGCTTGGCCGCTTCTTGGCGCTGCCTATTCGGACATACTCTTCAGGGATGAGCTTGCGTCTGGGGTTTGCCATGGCGACCGCCTATCCGCGCGATATTTTGGTGATTGATGAAGTGATTGGTGCCGGCGACATGTTCTTCATGAACAAGGCCATTGAA
>JAJTGP010000156.1 GCA_021299265.1 Hyphomonadaceae bacterium
CCCCATCACGATGATGGCGTCAGCACGGGCAAGGCCAATGGCTGGCTTTTCCCGCAAAGGTCCTGCTGGAATGAGGTGACCATTGCCAAAGCCTGTCTGCCCGTCGACCACCACCAGCGAGATGATTTTCGCCAAGGCTGGGTTCTGATGGCCGTCATCGAGGATGAGTGCTTTCATGCCGTTCTGAGCCGCAAGCTTGCCTGCCGCCGCCCGGTCCCGCCCAACAAAGACCGGCCCGCCTTGGGCCAGCATCAAGGGCTCATCGCCAACTGCGTCTGCACCATGCACAGCAGGATCAACCGCCACTGGTCCTTCCAAAGACCCACCATAGCCGCGTGAGACAATGCCAATCTGGCCGCCCAAAAGCTCTGCCAATAAGGTGCGCAGGGTCTCAGAAAATGGCGTCTTGCCTGTACCGCCAGCCGTTAAATTGCCAATCGAGATAACGGGGATGGACAAGCTAAGTGGGCTTGCTTTGGCAATGCGGCGCGCAACGCTGGCCCCGTAAAGCGCACCTAGTGGCGACAGAAGGAGCCGCAAGATTGGCGCAGAATCCCTGCCATAGCGAATGGTCCAGAAAGACGGTGCCCTCATGCCCTTTCCCGTCCCAACAGGCCGACAAGGGCTGCCACACTATCGGCCATAGCGTGGCTGCCTTGGGCAATCACACCACGAGCCGCGTCATTCAACTGCTCCCGCCGCTCAGCGTCGCCCAAGAGCCCTGCCAAAGTTAGAGCAATCCGGTCTGACGCATGATCGTCGAGGATCACTGCCCCATCTCGGTCCTCCAAAGCCTGATAAAGGTCGAGGAAATTGCCAACAAAACTCGCGCTCACCACCGTCGAGCCAAGTTGGACGGGCTCGACAGGATTATGGCCACCAATGCCGGGCTGCAGGCTACCGGCAACAAAAGTGACAGGTGCCAAGCGCATAGCGAGGCCCAATTCCCCCAATGTATCCCATAGCCAGACAGGTGTCTGGGCACCGGGAACTTGGCCCTTTGAGCGACGCACAGGCACGAGGCCCTGCTTGCGGCATTCAATCTCAACATCTTGCGCGCGCTCTGGATGGCGTGGGGCTAAGATTAAGAGTGCATCGGGTGCGCCTAGCCGTAGGGCTGCGTGAGCGGCTAGAAGCACCGTCTCTTCGCCCTCATGAGTTGAGGCTGCAAGCCAGATTGGCCGGTTGCCCAGCTTGCCAGCCAGCACTTTGGCTTCCTTGGCATTCACAATGGGCGCAGGCGCCGCCAGCTTGAGGTTGCCAACAGTGCCAATCGGACCGGACCGAAACAGGCTCAGCGCTTCAAACGTGCGGGTATCGGCAGGCAAAGCCACGTCAAATAGCGAAAATAAGAGCTCTGCCGTTTTCGCCCTACTCCGCCAGCCCTTGACCGAACGCGCCGTCATGCGGGCATTGACCAGCGCCAAGGGCACGCCTGCTTGCTTGGTTGCCAGCAAGAGGTTCGGCCAAATCTCGCCTTCCACAAAGACGGCAAGATCGGGCTTCCAGCCCGCGATGAAGTTTTTGGTCGCCATAGGCGTATCGACCGGCACATAGCGATGCAGATCAGGCGCAGAGAGCTTGGCCGCCATCAAAGTGGCTGAGGTTTTTGTGCCGCTGGTAAAAAGGAAGGTCAGGCCCGGATAGGCATTGCGCAGCTCTTGGGCCAAAGCATATCCAACCAGAGACTCCCCCACGCTGGCGCCATGGATCCACACCAATTTGCCTTTCGGGCGCTGCACAGGGGCTGTACCCAGACGTTCCTCAATCCGCGTTGGGTCCTCGCGGCCCTTTGCCGCCCGCCGCGACAAGACACCGGGCATAAAGCGCGCCAGAAGCTGGGTTGCAATCCGATAGAGCGTCAAGGAAAAGGGCAAGGTCTCTGTCACGCGTCTGCCTCGTCGACAGCGGTTGCAGGCAGTGCAGGTTCAATCAACGGGCCACCCACCAAGCGATCGGCCTCTTGCATGGCCTCGGTCAGCGCAAGCTCTAAGGCCAGACGGGCGGCTTCCATATCGGCCTCGGTCGCTTTCGCAGGAAGTTCAATCGCAGGGCGATAGACAATCACGCCGCGCGAAAACAAAGGCGGCAAGTGGAACCGGTCCCAGCTCTTGGCATAACCGCCGCCCTTGACCGCAAAGGCCGAAGGCAAAAGCGGTACTTTGGCCATTTTCGCCACCCGCACCGCACCAAGCTGGGCGCGCATGCGTGGTCCGCGTGGCCCATCTGGCGTAATCCCGACGCAGCCGCCCTTTGAGGCGTGGCTGAGCATCTGACGAAACGCCTGCAGCGCGCCCTTATCTTCGGTCTCGCCATCGGCCTTTTTCTTCGACGACGATCCCCGCACCACCGTACGGCCCACCAGTTCAGCGGCGCGCGCCACAAACTGGCCATCGGGCGAAAGCGAGATCAGCATCAGCATCTTTTGAACATCAGTCGGCCAGATGGAGTGCGCGCCCATGATGCGCGAGTGCCAATAGCACCACACCACCCCTTTGCCGGACTTCCACACAGGCTCAGCATGTTCTTGGCCCACAAACGTCCAACGCGTCGTAACCCGCACCAAAGCCATCCAAGCGGCCAGAAAGCCCGCAAAAAACCACTGGACGGGTGAGGATCGAAAGAAGGCGCGCGAGAGTTTTTTGCTCATAGTCCCCGCTCCATAGCGAGCGTTGCGGTCAAAGGCGAGTGCGCGGGCGCCACAGCTAAGGCTTGCATGGCAACGCGGGGCTGCCTAGATGCCATCGGATTAGCCGAAAAGACGCGCCCGTGCCCAAATTTGACCTGACCACGCCTGAACGCCGCAAAGCCGCTGAACGCGACTATTGGTGGAATGACCACGCCTTTTTGCGCGCGCGCTTTCAAAACAAATATCAAATCAGCCCGCGCATGTGGCGCACCAATCAACCCAGCCCCAAGCAATTGGCGGAATGGAAGGACTTTGGCATCAAGACCATCGTCAATTTACGCGGTGATACGGACGCAAGCTTCACCGTCTTGGAAAAAGAGGCCTGCGAGCAATTGGGCCTCAAGCTTGTGTTTCTGCACAGCGAGAGCCGTGGCGCGCCCTATGCCGAGCGTCTTTTAGAGGCCAAAAGAGCCTTTGAGACCATGGAATACCCGGCCCTGATGCATTGTAAGTCCGGTGCAGACCGCGCGGGCACCATGGCGGTCTTTTATCTCTATCAAATCGAAGGTGTGCCTTTGGAAGAGGCACGCAAGCAATTAAGCTTCAAATATCTTCACATAAGTGCTGCAAAGACCGGCATCCTCGACTTCTTCTGGGCCGAATGGGCCAAGATCGAAGCCACCGGCCGCATTGACTTCTGGACCTGGCTCACCACCGAATATGACCGCGACGATTTGAAGGCCCGCTATAAGCCGCAGGCGGCCTGGAGCTGGATTGTCGATAACATCTTGAAGCGGGAATAGGCGGGCGGGGCTGAGCGCGGTTGGTGAAGGGGTGTTTTCACCGCCCCAAGCTGTCATCCCCGATGGCGAAGCCGATCCGGGACCCCCTGCCGCTAACCCACAGAGGTCCCCGCTCTCCGCTGCCGCTTCGGCGGGGATGACAAAATTGGGGCTGGGTATTTAACCACAAACGGTGTCATCCCCGATGGCGAAGCCAATCGGGGACCCCCTGCTGCAAACCCACAGAGGTCCCCGCTCTCCGCTGCCGCTTCGGCGGGGATGACAAAATTGGGGCTGGGTATTTAACCACGAACGCTGTCATCCCGGACGGCGAAGCCGATCTGGGACCCCCTGCTGCAAACCCACAGAGGTCCCCGCTCGCAGCTGCCGCTTCGGCGGGGATGACATTGTTTTGGATGGATTTTTGTCTAGACGCGCTTTGGTGCCCATTCTGGCCACCGAACCGCTGTCTCAATTGTTTCCGCGCAAATTTGGGGGTCAAGAGGCGCGCTTCGCGCGTCGACGAAGTCGATTTCACCTCTTGACGCCCAAATTTGCGCAAAAACACTCGTCGGACGGCTTCAAGGCAAGCGCAGCGACGCATTGAAGCGTTCCAAGTGCTTTGCCCCCTACCCCGCCATCACCGGGATCATTGAGTTTTCTTGGCGGCGTCCACGGCGGCGTCAGTCTTGCGGCCAACCTTGTCAGCCGCCGCCTTGGCATCGGCCGCGGCGTTGCGGGCTGCTTCAGCACTCTTTTCTGCCGCATTATCAACAGCCGCACCGGCATTGGCAGCGGCGTCGGCGGTGGCATTACCGACGTCCTCTGCCGCAGTTGCTGTGGCGGCCCCCGCATCTTGAGCGGCGGCGGCAGCATGGTCACCGGCGGCGACGGCTTCACTTTTCGACTTGTCTGAGCAGGCCGCGAGCGAGACGGCAAGCAGGCCTATGCAGGCTAAAAGCTTGTTGTTCATTTTGTGTGTCCCCATGTTTGAGAGGCTGGGCCAAGGGCATAGCAACACCTTAACTCTGAAGATGCGAAACCGTTCCCACGGTGCGGAGTATGGCCTTGCTAAAGCGAAAAGCGTATGGCTGTTGGTCTGTCATTGAACCAAAACCAATAGCAAAAGCGGCGCTTTTCATGACCGAAGATGACGTTGAACGTTTGGCCAATGATGCAATGCAAAGGCAAGACTATGAAACTGCCATGAATTTGTTGTCCTCACTTGCCGATAAGGACTCAAATTATGCGCTCGAGGCGCTTGCTTGGATTTATGCAAACGGGCCGCCCCACCTTGTCAATAAAGACTTGGCTCGCAAGTTCTATGAGCGATTAGTCGCCAAAGGGAGTGTTGAAGGGCACCTTGAATTCGGCTGGCATCTCATTGCTCAGCGAAACTTCATCGAGGCACGCGCGATCCTTGAGCGCGGAAAAGCAATTGGTGGCGGTGAATTTGACGAGGCTATAGAGAAGCTTACTCATTATGAAGCTGAGCTTGCGGCCTATAAGGCAATTGAAGCCCGAGATTATTGGCAGGCTTTCACCCTATTAGACGGGCAAAGGCGATGTCGCTCTGCCTACACTTTGGCGACGCTTGGGTGGCTATATGAAATGGGATTGGGCGTGGCGAGCGACCCTAGCTTGGCTCGCATCCTATATCACCAAGCTTCAGAGCTAGGCGACTTGGATGCCTGCTACCGGCTGGGTAGATTGGAACTCGAAGACGGAAATAGCGAAGCGGCCCGAGCAGAGTTTTCTCGAGGCGCTTTAAAGGGCCACTTGGCGTCGACCTCTAAACTCGCTGAAATGATGGTCGAAGGCGTTGGCGGGCCAATTGATCTTGAGCAGGGAATGAGGCTTCTCTCAAAAGTTGCCGCCGAGGGACACATTGCCTCGAAAATCAAGATATTGAAACTCGAAGTCAAAACAACCAAGAACATTTTTGGAAAAATACTGGTGTGGCTGAAGCATCTACCAAAAATCATATTCGCAGCGCTTGATTCCTCTAAACCTGAATATTCTCAAACCCATTTTGAGTTTTTAGGCCCTTCGAGTCCAAGCCGATAATCAGCAAAGGCCGCAGGTTCAGAACTCACCGTTTAAGCACGTCGTTTGCCTGATTATTTCCACTTGGAAGGCCTTTGCCGCAGGCCCTGCCTACGCAAAGGCCGAGTTCGATTTTGAGCACGCAAATTTGGGGGTCAAGAGGCGCGCGTTGCGCGTCGACGAAGTCGATTTCACCTCTTGACGCCCAAATTTGCGCAACCAGAATTGTCGGGCGGCTTCAAAGTGAGCACAGCGAGGCTTTGAATCGATCCAGACAAAAAATCCTGAAATCAAGCACGACAAACGGCGAAGCGGCAGGGTGCATACCAAGGTCATGCGGGTGTCAATTCAACGGAGCGTGGCATTGCTAGGCTGCTAAGCGCATTAGTTGCCCGCACGCTCAATGCGCTCACCCAAAATTGCCAAAAGACGGTCATTAGGCTCCTGCCAAGCGCTTAGCTGTTTGACTTCGCCCATAACAACGAGAAGAGATTCTGCAGAAACCCCCATCGCCAAATACAATGGCAAGTTCGCGCACATAACCTGGCCTTCAAGCAAGCTATCCGCAAGTGCATCAGATCTGTCTGGGAAAGTCGTAATTCCAATATAAACCGTTCTCGGAGTATTCTCATGCTGTGAAGTGGCGCTTACGATCCGGCAGGTATCCGGCTTGTCCGGGTATGCCTTGAGCACGGCAAAAACAAATTCTTGGTAAGTTGGATCTGGTGGTGCGCCTGGACCCAATCGCCAGTATTTCATGTTGGATCTTGTCGCATATTTCCCCTTAGCGTTCGGATAATATAGGATTATTGCGTCTTGATCACTTCGGACTAAGTAACCTTCTGGCGACCGACAAGACAACTTATCTACGATGCGACTAGCCATCCAGTCTGCGTCTTGACTTGCAGAATTTTCACCGGTGAAAATAAAACTGTTGCTCCATGAACCAAACACACCGAGACAGCGGAAACGCGATTCCGTCTTTAACTCACTGCGAAGCTCAGCGATAGTTATTGGTTTGGACTCGCCAGCCACCATTAGATTTTGGATGTCGCGATAAGGCATTTCGAATACAAGTTTAAAATCATGCTGAGGGGCTGGCCTTGCACTACTGCAACTCGCCGCCACACTCCCGATCAGGAACAGTCCTATCAATCTTATAAATCCTGCCAAACTCAGCATCCCAGCCTCTGCCAACTAAAACTGAAGCAACGCTCAGAAAATAGGGTTCGAAATAACTGGACCCAC
>JAJTGP010000091.1 GCA_021299265.1 Hyphomonadaceae bacterium
CCCAGCCCAGCCAGTCCAGGCTTCAAAAGCCCCCACCAATCCAAGCCCTCAGCCGAAATCCCCATAGCCACAGCCCACAACACCAAAGATTCGTTCTTCGGATACTTTCGTACGCCCAAGAGCGCCCGAAACCCTTCACGAAAGGGGATGGTCTGCTTAGGGCGCGCGAAGGGGCGAAAGCGGACCTTTAAGGCCAGTCGGCTTTTCAAATACTAGGCCAGCAGCGCCGAAGCGTCTGTGAGGGGCCAGCTAACATGCGCATCACATGCTGGTCATCTGAGTATCATGCCCCTTGAAGCCACAACCACTCTCCTCCACCTGCCCCGCAAGTCGGGCCCCTCTGACTGTTCGGGATCGATCCCGAACAGTGATGTCGACTGAATTTGTCAAACATGAGTTCTGGCCGGAGTAATCATAATGCTTGAGACCATTCTTTTTGCCGAGTTTCTCGGGAAAGCCGCTTGGATATGGTATGCCTTTATTGGCGCAGTTATCGCGCTTCTCGCTTTCGACCTCGGGGTGGTGAACAAGCAAGATCATGAAATTGGAGTCGCTGAATCCCTCAAGATGAGTGGGTTTTATATCGCAATTGGTCTTGGCTTTTCGGGCGTCATCTGGATGCTTTACAATAATGCCTCGCCAACAGCCTCTATCGACCCTCAACTTCTCGCGGTAACAGGGGAAGAGCGTGCTTGGACGGCCTTGCAGCTCTATCTGACAGGATTTGCCGTTGAGAAAACCCTTGCCATGGACAATGTCTTCGTCATTTCCATGGTTTTCACCTATTTGGCCATTCCCCGTAAATATCAGCATCGGGTCCTGTTCTGGGGCATCATCGGTGTAATTGTCTTGCGCGCTATCATGATTGGCGTTGGCGCAGCGCTGGTTAGCCAGTTCTCTTGGGTGCTCTATGTGTTTGCCGTCTTCCTGATCGGCACAGGCATCATGATGTTTATGAAGGGCGATAAAGAGCCCGACATGGCAGACAATAAGATCTTGCTTTGGCTGAAAAAGCGCATGAACGTCACGCCCGAATTGCATGGCAATAAGTTTCGGGTGCAATTGCCTGATCCTAAAACCGGAAAGCTGCGCTACTTTGCAACGCCGCTTTTGTTGGCTTTGATGTTTGTCGAAATTGTCGACTTGGTGTTTGCGATCGATAGTGTGCCAGCCATTTTCGCGATCACCTCGGACGCCTACATTGTCTACACGTCTAACATCTTTGCGATTTTGGGCCTGCGCGCCCTGTTCTTTGCGCTGGCTGCGATGGTGCACCGCTTCAAATATTTGAAGTACGCCTTAGCCCTGACGTTGGTCTTCATCGGCTCCAAAATCTTTATGGGTGATCTATTCCCTGGTGGGAAATTCCCAGCCGAATGGTCGCTCGGGATCACCATGGCGCTGATCGCAGGCGGTGTCCTTTTCTCCTTGTGGAAAACCCGAAAAGGGACGGACGCGACCGCTTAAGGACAAGAGCGTCCTTTCCTGTCGGCGAAAGAATTTGTCGCGGTTTTCAGTAGGCCAAGCGTGTCAATGCTGGGAACCGCGACTTTGCTGCCGCTGTTTGGGCGAAACAGATTTGCGTGACTAGTCTTTTGGCGGATCCTTCTTTTGGTAGTGCAAGATCACAGCAAACGATAACATGCCAAGTCCGATCACAAACATGGTGCCGAACACCGTCGGAAACTCAAAGAAGCGCGAATTAATGGCAGATCCTGCCAATGTCGCGCCCACTGTGGTGAGTGTAATCACGGTGACAGACGGATAACGCATGACAAATAATGGGCATTGTTTAGGCATCCCGGCCAGACAATTCGATTTCAATTCTGCTTGATGTCATACGACACATAAGGCAGGCCTCGCATGAGCTTCAGATCTTACAGATCTAACTTCGGGTATACCGCAGGACTGCGAGGCGAATAAGGTCAGAGTGCCGATTGCCTCATGCTGTAAACCACCCTATATACCCCATAGGGGTATATAGAAGCCGGAGACCGCTAATGGATCACATGACGGCCAAGTCTGCGCTAGCTGGCCTTAAGCGCATTGAAGGTCAGGTACGTGGCATCGGCCGAATGGTTGAAGAAGGACGCTATTGCATAGATGTGGTCACCCAGATTGAGGCGGCCCGCGCTGCCTTAGCGCGTGTAGAGGCCGATCTATTGCGCGGCCATCTTGGCCATTGCGTCGCTGCAGCCATGAAGGCACCTGACCCCACCGAGCAACAGCGTGTGATTGAAGAACTCATCAAGGTGTTCCGCCGATGAGCAATCGCGCGCTCCTGATCATAGCAGCAGGCTGCACGATAGTGGCAGGTTGTGCCAGCGTGTCGGACGGCAACGTCACGGCCTTGTCAGCACGAATGGAGCGCGATGTGGGGGTCGCGCCAGCGGCTGTCCAAGATTCGGTAACGCAAGGCCGCGTGCGCGCTCTGTTAGCCGAGCCGCTAAGTGCAGATGCTTCAGTAGAGATTGCCCTTATCAACCATCCCCGTGTGATTGCGGCCTTCGAGGCGCTTGGGATTGCGCGGGCCGATTATTTGCAGGCAGTCGTTCCTGGATCTGTGTCTTTGCACCATATGGTTTTACGACCCGATCATGCCGGCTCGGCAGCTTTGAAGTGGGGTCTAGGACTGGATCTCGGGCGGCTCCTGTCACTGCCCAATAGTCGCAAAGTGGCCGCCG
>JAJTGP010000200.1 GCA_021299265.1 Hyphomonadaceae bacterium
AGCTTTCGTTGGAAGTGGTGGCCATGCATGTAGGGCGCGGGGCGGCTGATTGCTAGGTGGAGGGTGTGGTTGGGGTTAGGCCCGGTACCGCCCATCGCCAGTGCGGCGGATGCGGCCATAGGTGGCGAGCGTAAGGAGAATTTGGTTGACGCGGGGTTCAAGGCGTTTGCCGCCACCTTTGAATACACGCGCCAATTGGGCGGCGGTGACGTCTTCGCCCAAGTCGCGGACGGCGCTTTCCACTTCAAAGGGCTGGGAGTCGCGATCTTTTGGCCAGATGGGAAGGCTTGTGCCAGCAGGCAGGCTGGGTAGGCCCAAGTCCAATTCCCCCGTGGTGCGGTGATCGCCAGGTCTGCCAAAGCGGGAAATTTGAAAATCTGGCCGCAACCAGCGCACCTTCCCTTTGGCTTCTTCTGCCCGGCGCGCTTGATTGAGCGCCACGAGGCGACCCAATATCTCTTGCTCACCCAAATCCGCTGGCCAGCCATAAGCTTCGGCCACGGCGGCATCCAAGCGCTGATGCAAATGCTGCAAGATATAGACGCGGGCACGTCTGGCTTGGTCTTCTTCTTCAGGTGCTAGAGCGTGGATTTTTTCTAGAAGATTATAGAGGCCCGTCAGCGTCAAATCAGGGTTTTCAGCCAGCACCAGCTTGCGCGTGGCGTCCAACTCCTCGGCAATGGCCCCAATCATCGCCTTTTGCGCGTCTGTGGCGTCAGGGAATGGGAAGGGGTCGAAACAGCGGGATTTTGAGTAGCGAGGGGTAGGCCCAAGCAAGCCGCCTTGCTCAAGCGCCCAATTTCTATGGCAACGGCTTGAGAGAACGCCCAGAGAAAAAGCATCATCTAGCCCAAGGGCTACCAACATGTTGTCTGGCAGAATCTCCGCTTTGAAGAATTGAAATACGCGATGCTTGGATGTTTCGACAGTGACAATATAGCGGGGAATCCCCACTAGCGCTGGACGAAGGTCTTTTCTCGGTTCCCCGTGTATCCACCAATTATCCCTATAAAACGCGCGATTATTGTTGTCTCGATCAGGCTTAATCTGCAGTAGCACATGTTGATAAACCTCAGGAAACTGTTGGCGGACCTCGGACTCCTCTAAACCGAAAAGATCGATCACCATCACATTGCGGGACCGACCCATGATGTCCTTACCATTCCGATAGTCGCGAATATGTTTTTCAAGTCCCGGACGAATACCAAGGCCCAAATGTTGCGCCTCCTTAGGCGTGACGATGAAGCCGCTGCCGTGAAGCTTCACACCGGGCGAGCACAAGCCTTCATTCGAGCGCAGCGCCAATGCTTTTGTTACGTCCACCCCAATCGTTAGGTCAGGATTCACCCGCCCCAATTTCTCCACCACCTGAATCTGGGGTGTGTCGGTCTCAAGCCCCGCTTCGTGCATCACTTTCAACACTTTACCTTCATGCGTGCCCGCTTGGGCCACCGTCATGGCGATACGCACGCTGGCGGCGTCCTTGGTGGCCTTGGTCCAAGGGTGATCGGCAATCGCGAACAGGATGGAGAGGGGCGATTTGCCGCTTAAGTGGCGCTCCACCACGCGGCGCTGAAACGCTTGGGTGATGGAATTCGTGGTCACAAAGCCAAAGCGGCGCAGGCGGCTGTTCTTGGCCGTCAGAATTTGTGCGGCGCGATCCCACCAATACATCACCAAATCCGCGCTATCATTCATGGCCGGATGGGCTTTCCACAGGGCTTCGGTATAGGGGCCACCCAAATTGGCCCGAATATCCTTGCCGCCAATGAAAGGCGGATTGCCAATGATGAATTCTGCCTCTGGCCAAGCGGGTTGGCGCGGATTGGGATAGGCCTCCGCCCCGCTGATGACCTGCGGCACGGGATAGCCGTCCCAGCGCAAGACCGCATCCATCTTTGTGATATTGCCAAAAGCTTGCAAGATCGGCTCTGCCGGATGACCCTCACGGTTGCGGTAATGCTGCTGAAGATGGCCCAGCCACAATACAAGCTCGGCTATGCTGGCCGCGCGCGGATTGACTTCCAGGCCCAAGAATTGGTCGGGCGTCACGCCCTCCCCCTTCAAAAAGGCCAAGCCCTCTTGGCCGCCCAAAGCCTCCATTGCATTGAGGACCTCGCCTTCCAGGCGTTTCATCAAGTCCAAGGCGACATAGAGGAAATTGCCCGTTCCACAGGCAGGATCCAGCACGTGAAGACTGCACAGCTCGTGGTGAAAAGCCTTCACAAGGCTGATGGCCCGCTCCCCATCGCCTTCAGATTTCGCATGTTCGGCTTTGCGCAACACATGGTCCCAATCTTCTTTCAGGGTGCCCAGAATGGTGGCCTCGACCAATCGCTCCACATAGGGGCGCGGGGTGAAATGGGCGCCCAGTCGTGCCCGCTCCTTGGGGTCGAGCGCTTGTTCCAACAAGGTGCCAAAAATGGCGGGCTCCACCTCACGCCAATTCTTGCTGGCCGCGGCCAGCAATTCCCCAATCTCAGCCCGCTCTAAGTCAAATACGGTGGTCGAGGCAAATAGCCCACCATTGAAATGGCGCACCTTGGCATCAATGGCGAGGCTATCGCCGCCCTTATCCATCGCTTGCCATAAGTCCTTCAGGTTTCGTGCAAAGCGATCGGGCTTTTCAAGGCTGCGCGTCAGAAGGTCTGTGAAGCTTTTGGGCGGCAAAAGGCCGACATCTTCTGCAAACATGGTGAAGATGCAGCGCATGAGGAACAAAGCGACGTCTTCTGGGGCATAGGATTTGGCCTCCAAAGACTTCGACACTTCGGCCAGTCGGACGGCGATTTCGCGCGTGGCAACGGCGGCGCGCGTGGCTGGGTTAAGACTGTGCGGGTCAGTCCAAATCGCCGCAAGGCGCTTGCGAACTGCCTCGTCGCGCAAATCATCGAGTAAAATGCGATTGTTCAGGCGGTCTGGAAAGGACGAATATCCCCGGCCAGTCCCGGTCCAATCGGCATAGACATCCAAACATCGGCCCACATCAGCCACGATCAAGAACGGTAGGGCCCTATGATCGGGCGGCAACATGGCCACATAGTCACAAGCTTGGGTGAAGGCATTGCGCATCAACGCATCCCACGCAGGCTTGCGCGTGATGGCAGTCGTGGCCTCCAGCGACGGCAGCGTCAGTTGCTCGTAATTGGGCACATATTTGGCATTATCGACGCGCCAGCGGCTTTGCTTGGCCTCGAGGATGAAGTGGTCGCGCCTGTACAAGTCGATGCGCTTAGGCTGCACATTAGGCTGCCCCACGGGCCGCACAGCCCGCTCGAACACATAATCATTCAGCTCAGTCGTTGCCGCAGAAGGGTCTGGCCTCGCCACCCCAAGCACTTCCGTCAACTCACTTAAAAACGCCTGATAATTCGCTCGTTCAGCACCACCTTCTCGGCCCGACCAGCGGTCCAAGAAATAGTCCAAATCCATAGGTTGTTTTTGACGGCAAAGCGATCACTCGTCAAGATGGTGGGGCAGAGGTACGGAGCCCCCTAAACCTCCACCATATCCACCCCATCATCATGCCCGAACAGCACGGTGCGGACGGTGCGCGGAAAGGCGAGGAAGATGCCGTTTTCGACGACGCCTGGAATGGCGTTGAGGGCGGCAGAGGTGGCGGCTGCGTCGGGGATATGGCCGCAGGCGCAGTCTAGGATGTAATTGCCATTGTCGGTGATGAAGGGTCGGCCGGGGGCACCGGCTTCGCGCAGCTTGATATCGGCGGTTCTACACCCAGTGCCGCGCAGGGCATCAAACACTTTTTTCGCGGCGATGGTAAAGCCAAAGCTCGTCACCTCAACGGGCAGAGAAAATGCGCCTAAATCATTGACCAAATTAGACTTATCGGCAATCACGACCAGATGATCCGTCGCGTGCGCGATGATTTTTTCCCGCAATAAGGCCCCGCCCCCGCCCTTGAGCAAGTTCAGAAATTGATCGACCTCATCGGCACCATCGACAGTTACGTCAATCCGGTCGGCTTGGTCGACTTCGATCAGGGGTATGCCGAGGCTGGCCGCGAGGCGGCGGCTGGCTTCAGAGGTTGGGATGGCACCAATGGTCAGGCCCTCGCGCACGCGCTCTCCCAACATGGAGATGAAGTGATTGGCGGTAGAGCCTGTGCCCAGACCCACGATCATGCCATCTTCGATATATTCAAGGGCTGCGGCGGCGGCCTGCATCTTGGCAAAGTCTGGGCCGGTCACGCGCCCTCCCCCTTGGATTTCAGCGCTTTAGCGGCGGCCTTGCGGGCGCGGAATTTCGTCGCCCAGCCGTCGAGATTACGCTGATCGGCGCGCTCTAGCCCCAAAGCACCCGCCGGCACATCCTTGGTGATGGTAGAGCCTGACCCCGTCATCGCACCCTCACCAATGGTGACAGGGGCAACCAACATGGTGTCGGACCCGATAAAGGCATTGGCCCCGATTTCGGTGTGATATTTGTCAAACCCATCATAATTACAGGTGACGGTGCCCGCCCCAATATTGGTCTTGGCCCCCACGGTGACATCGCCCAGATAGGTCAAATGATTGGCCTTGGCCCCTGCCCCGATCTTGGCCTTTTTTGTCTCAACGAAATTGCCGATATGGGCATTCTCGCCAATGTCGCTGCCCGGGCGGATCCGGGCATAAGGGCCGATCAAGGCACCTTTGCGGATCACGCAATCTTCCAAATGCGAGAAGGCGCGAATGATTGCCCCAGTCTCCACCACCACTTTCGGGCCAAACACGACATGAGGCTCAACCGTCACATCATTGGCGATCTCGGTATCATGGGCGAAATAGACCGTGTCTGGCGCGGTTAGGGTCACCCCTGCGACCATTGCTTCATGGCGTTTGCGCGCTTGGAATTGGGCTTCAGCTTGGGCCAGCTCCACCCGGCTATTGACGCCCAAGACCTCATCTTCGGTACCGGGCACAGCCGTGGCGCGCAGGCCGCGGGCGCGGGCAAGGGCGACCACATCGGTCAGATAATATTCGCCCTTGGCATTGTCATTCTTGACCTCAGACAACAGCTCCAACAGCAAGGGCGCGGGGGCGGCCAGCACGCCGGAATTACACAAGCGCACGGCGAGTTGTTCTGGGCTGGCCTCTTTAGCCTCGACAATCGCATCAAGATCCCCAGCCGCGTTCAGGATCAAGCGGCCATAGGCACCGGGGTCTGCGGCCTCAAAGCCCAGAACAGAGACGGCATAGCCTTGCTCAAGGCTGTCAAATACTTGGGCGGCGGTCTCGGTCCGGATCAGGGGCGTGTCGGCATAGAGCACGATGGCATCGCCCTCAAAGCCTTTCAACGCGTCCTTAGCCGCATTCACGCCGTGGGCGGTGCCGAGCGGGGGATCCTGTAGGGCAGTTGTGCCGGCGCCGAGGCTGGCTTCTGCCACCAGCTTGGCATCAGGATTATGGCTGCCGACTACCACGACGATCTTCTCGCAGCTTAGGCTTTTGGCCAAAGCAATCGTCCACGCCATCATCGGGCGACCGCCCACGGGGTGGAGGACTTTCGACAGGCTCGACTTCATGCGGGTGCCGTGTCCAGCTGCAAGAATGATGGCGGCGCGCGCGCGAGACATGGGATTTCCTTCCAGGATGCAAGTGCTGATTCGGCTTGTGCCCAAACGTCTAGCCTTCTAGCCGTCGAACGGGCAGACAGGCCAGAGGCGCCGCAGAAAAATCCTTTCTGAGTGGCCTTGTCGATGAACCAAAGGATGATGGGAAATGCGCGGAATAGATGGGCTGGCGATCTCCTTTGATCTAGACGGTACCTTGGTCGATACCGCGCCAGACCTTGTGCGCGCGACCAATGCTGTGATGGTGCGCGCCGGCCTGCCCGAAATTTCTTTGACCAGCGTGCGCGGCATGATCGGCCAAGGCGCACGTGCCTTGGTGGTTAAGGCGGGCCTTGCAGCCGGGATTGATTTTGATGATGAGACTTTGGCCAAACATGTCGCCCATTTTCTGGAAGTCTATCAAGCGGGCCTGACGCAAGAAAGCCTGCCATTTGATGGCGTGATTGAGGTGTTAGAGACCCTATCGGCCAAGGGTGCGATCTTAAGCGTTTGCACCAATAAGCCCGCGCATCTGGCCCAACCCGTGCTGGAGGCGTTTGATATGGTACGCTATTTCAAGGCCATCGTAGCCAATGGACAGGCCGGGGTCAACAAACCCGATGGCCGCCATCTGACCTATACGATTGAGGCTAGCGGCGGCACCGTGGATCATGCGCTGATGGTGGGCGACAGCATCACCGACCTGCAGGCCGCGCGCAATGCCTCTATCCCCGTGGTGTTGGCGACTTTTGGCTACACCATAGAAAAAGCGTCCGCCTTGGGGGCGGACGCTATATTCGATCATTATCACGAGCTACCCGATCTGATCGAGCAGCTTTTGATAAAATGATTTATGCGGCTTCGGTAGCGGCGCGACGACGTGGCAAACCATTCACCATGTCAGAGCGCACATCGGTACGGCCCGAACGCATCGCAGGCACGAAACCTTCTTCAACCAGATCAACGCTCACGTCATAGCCGCGCTCGCGCCAATACTCTTGAATCTTCAGCTTCAAACGTCGTGCGCCGTCGTTCGTGCAAAAATCGCCTTCCATTTTGGTCCTCATTTTTTCTGTTATTGATTGGGTGAGACAAACCCATAACGAGCATCGGTTTGTTTTGGATGGCGGCTTTAACTACACAAACCTGTCACATTCAAGGCAAAAATCGACGAATTTTGAGCGGACTTCGAACACCAAAAAATCATCAAAACAGGGCTTGACATCAGATTTTCTCAACATGTCCCAAAATCGCGAAAAATCGCGGTAGAAACTTGCACATTTCACAGAATATGCAGAATTTTTTTGGCTAAATCAGGACAATTTCCCTGAATCACTAAAGCCGGTTACCTTTATTTTCCCCTATCATAGGTGCATTGCAAATTTGCATGGAACCGATTGCGCAGGTTGATTCAGGGCAAAAAATCGTTGAAATGAACGTTATCAACGAAAAATCACCTGCCCTAGCGTCAGCTCTTGCCCCTTGAATTGATTCCCATCTGCACGGATCTGGGGATAGCGCAGCTAAACCTCAACACCATTTCTGACATCTTTTTTGCGCGCAGCCAGATCATGATTGGCACATCGCCCTCTTGACGTTGCCGCCTTCAACCTTCATGACGCCGCCTCTCGCACACAGCGCCCCTTTCAAGGCTCTGCGGACGGGCGATTAGCTCAGCGGAAGAGCACTGCATTCACACTGCAGGGGTCACTGGTTCAATCCCAGTATCGCCCACCATAAAATCAATAACTTAGCTGATAACTGAAACGGGGACTAAAATTTGGTCCCCATATGGTCCCCATTTGACCCAATTTCGTCCCTCGCAGATAAAACTGGAAAGCCCTAGGGTTGGACCTGACAAAACTGACAGAAGTGCCATTAATGGGATTAGTTACCCTACTATATGCACCCGCGCACGTATCTGGACGAAACATCGCTAGACCTCAGAGCAAAGTGGCGATCTTTGCCCCTCCATACATCGCGCGCGCATACTGGTCACAAAATTCAGAAACGATCTGGAAAAAGTGGCTAGCCTAGCCGCACCATACATCACGCGCGCACTTGATGGCATTTCAGCCCGCTTCGGGCATAGGGCCTCAAG
>JAJTGP010000229.1 GCA_021299265.1 Hyphomonadaceae bacterium
CAATTATGTCATGGGCCATCGCAGCCGCTATGTGCCGCCGTTTTCGATGTTTCTGGCCTCTGTCTTTGCCATGTTTTTGGCCTTTGCCTTTGCAGGTGGCCCTGGCTTTGTGAAACAGAATGTTGACACACCGGTCGATCGAGCCAGCGCCTCGCGCGAGAATATGGCGGATGCTTTGATTGACCTAAGGGTCGCCCGTGGCGACCTCAAATTGGCTCGCGAGCAGCTGGCGGCGGAAAGAGCCAAGCCCCTTGCCGACCAAGACCCCATTGATATCAAAGCTGGCCAACAAGAAGTGCTGGGTGCAGCCAAAGAGATCGAATCTGTCATTGTGCGCTATCGAACGGCGGAACGCGATCTTGCCAAGGCCTTAGCGGCACCAAAGCCAAACCCTGAAGCCGCCCCGGCAAAGGCCGACCCAAAAGTGACCGGCAATATCACCGTCCAAAAGGGCGATGATAAGGCCACACAGCTTTCAAAACTCGAAGCCGAACGCAAAGCGGCTATTGCCTCCGGCGATAAAGTCTCTGTTGCCGCCCTCGATACCGCCATCGCCTTGGTAAAGGCCACACCGGAAGAGGCCATTACAGGTGAGACTAGGGGCGTGACAATCGAGGGAGACGACTTTCAAGCCTCTTTCGCAAAGTTCTTGAAGGACGATGTGCACGTCAATACGCCGTGGCCATCCGTGAATAAAAAGCTCAAACATAAGCTCGAGAATCCGGATCTGTTTTTGTATAAGTTGCAGAATACGGTCTATAAATTTTCCTTCCTACTCATCCCGATCAGTCTGCCCTTCATTTGGCTTTTGTTGTTCTGGAAGCGCGGGGTGACTTTATATGATCATGCCGTATTTGCGCTTTACTCTTTGTCCTTTATGTCATTTTTGTTCCTTGCCCTGGCGTTGAGTTCGCATTGGATCACGTGGTCGGATCACGGGGGCTGGATATTCTTGGTCGTTTTGGCCCACCTCTTTTTCCATTTCAAAGGCTCCTATGCTTTGGGTTGGGTAGGCGCGGGTTGGCGCACCGCCATCTTTGTGTCCACCTTCGCGCCCATTGCTTGGTCGCTCTTCTTCATCGCCATCATCATCTTAGGCGCAGTTGGCTGACCACAAGGCTTGACCAAGGTTAAGGCGTAGCCGAAGGATAGTGTCATAAGAGTCTGAGGGCGAGTTTTTAAGCTTGTTTCATCGACCAACAAAAAGTCTGGGGACGCCTCGTGTTTAAAAGCTTGTTGATTGCCAATCGGGGCGAGATCGCTTGCCGTGTGATCCGCACGGCGCGTCGTTTGGGCATGAGGACAATTGCGGTTTATTCCGACGCGGACAAGGACGCTATGCACGTCCGTGAGGCCGATCATGCGGTGCGTCTTGGCCCTGCTGCTGCCAAGGATTCCTATCTGCGGGGTGATTTGATCCTCAAGGCCGCTGTGGAGTTGGGCGCTGAAGCGATCCACCCAGGCTACGGTTTTTTATCGGAAAATGCAGAGTTCGCTGAAAGCTGTGCGGCAGCAGGCATAGCGTTTGTCGGACCACGACCAGATGCCATTCGAGACATGGGTCTAAAGGATCGCGCCAAAGCGATTGCAGTAGAAGTCGGCGCGCCGGTTCTGCCTGGCTATTGGGACCTCGATCAAGACCCAGCGCGTCTGCAGGCCGAGGCGGAGAAGATCGGCTTTCCGCTGTTGATCAAGGCTGTGGCGGGCGGCGGCGGGCGCGGCATTCGGGTCGTTGAAGATGTCGCCGCTTTTGGCCCAGCGCTTGAGTCTGCTCGGCGCGAAGCAGCAGCAGCTTTTGGCGATGACCGCGTGATGCTCGAGCGCTTAGTCCTGCGGCCCCGCCATATTGAGGTACAGGTTTTTGGCGATCAACATGGTAATCTCGTCCATCTTTTTGAGCGCGACTGCTCGATCCAGCGCCGCAGACAAAAGCTGATTGAGGAAGCCCCGGCGCCCGGCATGACCGAAGCCGTGCGCGCAAGCCTGACAGCTGCCGCGCTCAAGATCGCTAAGGCGGTGAATTATTCCAACGCCGGGACAGTCGAATTTGTCGCCGATGGGACGGGACCTCTGCGCCCTGACGGCTTTTGGTTCCTTGAAATGAATACGCGCCTGCAAGTTGAGCATCCGGTGACAGAGGCCGTGCTCGGCTTGGATTTGGTTGAATGGCAATTGCGCGTGGCGTCGGGCGAGACCCTTCCGCTTAGCCAAGACAACATCACATTGAACGGTGCGGCAATTGAAGCGAGGATCGTGGCAGAAGATCCAGCCAAAGGGTTCTTGCCGTCATCGGGTGTGATTGCGGGCCTGCCAGACGATGGGACTATTCGGGTCGATTCCGGGTTTGAAGTGGGTGACACGTTTCCCGACGCCTACGATTCCTTGGTTGAAAAGGCCATCGCGCATGGGGCGGATCGACGCGAAGCCTTGGCGCGCTTGCAAGCGCATCTGGAAAGCCGGGTGATCACCGGGATCACGACCAATAACGGCTACTTGGCCCGCTTGTGCCTGCTGCCAAGCTTTGCGCAAGGTGGGGTCCATACCGGGCTGCTAGAGGATGAAGCGGCAGAGCTTGCAAAACCCGATGCGCTCGCTGCCCGCCGCTTGGGATTGGCAGCGATTGGCGTGCAGGTCGCGCGCGAACTCGAAGTGCCCGATGGCGCGTCGCCCTTTGATGTTCCAGATGGCTGGCGCCTGAATGCTCCGGCGCATTTGTCGGTTGGCTTTACCCACGAAGACCGGCGCATGATGGTCGAGCTTCAAAGTGATGCGGTGCAAGTCAGTGCAGGCTTTGGCGGCGATCACGCCGTTGTGCCGCGCCGCTTGATCCATGCCTATGGCAAGCCCAAGGCCTGGACGATTTTAGTTGCCGAAAGCGCTGGCCTGAAAGCTGATGCGCGCGGCGACATTGCAGCCACTCTGTTTGTCGATGCCTCGGGTGCTAGTTTGGTCGAGCGCGGCGAGGTCTGGCGCTATCCTTTCCCAGCCGCAGATGCCAGCGCCGATAGTTTAGAGGCCAGCGATGAGATCAAGGCCCCATTGCCCGGAAAAATCGCCATGTGTCACGCGCAAGCGGGGCAGAAAGTTACGAAGGGTCAGGTGCTGATTGTGTTGGAAGCCATGAAGATGGAGCATGCCCTGACTGCAAGCCGCGATGGTGTGATCGCTGAGACCTTTGTGCAAGAAGGCCGTCAAGTGAAGGCTGCCGACGTTTTGATCCGCCTCGTCGCACAAGATTCTGTGCCTTGAGCGGCGCTTTGCTGACGGTTTTGATGGCCGCTGCGGGTACCGCCCTATTGGCTTTTGTTGGATTTCGACTTGGCCTTAGCGTAGATCGCCGGTTCAAAAGTGTGGATGAGGTCGTGCACGCGGTTCGGTCGCACTATGGCGTATCGACGACTCTGTCGGTCTTGATGTCACGCAATCAGCGCGCCGCGATTGCCTATAGCGGCGACCAATCAGGCTATGTCGCACTTGTTTTGGGCGATAAATTATTGTTCCGCAGCCTCGATCAGGCGAAAATCATGGTGATTGCCGAGGATCGGCTTTACCTCTCTTTTCCCGATTTCGGCTTTGAGCCTGTTCATATACATGCGGACCCCAATGACATTCAGCAGGCTCTAATCAGCCTAGGAAAAGGTGATTCCCGATGAACCTGCCCGATCCAGTTACGTGGGCGATCCCTTTGTTTGGGGTTTTGGTCGTTGCTGAAATGCTGCGCGCGCGCCACGCAGGCGACGTAACCTATGAAGCCAAGGATGCCGCCGCCAGCATGACCATGGGCTTTGGCAATACGGTCGCCAAATTGCTGACAGGCGGCATTGCGGTCGCTTTGATTGCCTATGTGCATCAGTTCCGCCTGTTCGACATTGGTTATGCCGCTTGGGCCTTTGTGGTTTGCTTCTTCCTAGAGGACCTGTCCTATTATTGGTTCCACAGGATCAGCCACGAGCGGCGGTGGTTTTGGGCCAGCCATGTGGTGCACCACACCTCGCAGCATTATAACTTGTCCACGGCTTTACGGCAGACTTGGACGGGGTCGATCGGTGCCACCTTCATCTTTTGGCTGCCGATGGCCTGGATCGGTTTCCCGCCAGCCATGATCGCCTTTTTCTCGGGCGTCAGTCTCGTCTATCAATTCTGGATTCATACCGAAGCGGTCGATCGCATGGGCCCCTTGGAATGGGTGCTGAATACACCGAGCCACCACCGCGTCCATCATGCAACCAATCCGCGCTATCTCGATTCCAATTATGCCGGGGTCTTGATCATTTGGGACCGGATGTTTGGCACTTTTGTGGAAGAAACCAAGGCGGATAAGCCAATCTATGGCGTGGTTTCCAACATCCATACCTTCAACCCATTTCGGATCGCGTTTCACGAATGGGTCGGCATGGCGCGTGATATTGGACAGGCCAAAACATGGCGGGAAAAGCTTCAGTTTGCTTTTGGGCCGCCTGGATGGAGCCCGGATGGATCGCGGCCAACCAGCGCCAGTCTGAAGGCCGCTTGGCGAGCAAAACAGGCAGAAGACACCCACTGATGCGAGGCCCTATTCTGGGAAGCAAATTGGCATAAATCCGTAGCTATGGCCCTTCACATCATCAAACTCTGCGTTGGCGCGCAAAGCATTCAGGACTTGCTAGATTGGCATGATCATCAAGCCTTCACGCGTTTAAGCCTCGGCCTCGATCCTAGACCGGTTTGCGACACGCGCATGTCGCCCAAACGGCGTGATGAAGTCCTCAACGGCGGATCGCTCTTTTGGGTGATTAAGGGGCAAATCCTTGTCCGGCAGGAAATTGAGGACATTGTCACTTTAGACGATGTGGATGGACGATCCCGCTGCGAAATTGTGCTCAAGCATTTTCATGTTCAAACCGCGCCACAGCGCCGTGCTGCCTTTCAGGGCTGGCGCTATTTGTTGCCGAAAGATGCGCCAGCCGACTTGACCCAAATATCGGGCGGGGACGACTTACCCGAGCCCCTACGCAAGGAATTGCTCGACCTAGGCGCTTGGTAGGATCAGTCGAGCCCGCGATTATCAATCAGCCGCGTCTTACCCAGCCAAGCGGCCACCAAGATTCGGGCAGGGTCTCCCGCCTGCCACGGCTCTAAAGTCTGACTATGGCAGGCTTCGAGATAATCGATGGACTGAAAGCCTGAGGCTAGAAGCTGTGCTTTCGCTTGTTCAAGCACCTCGTCTAAAGTCTCCGGTGCCTGTTGGATCGCGTCTGCGACCCGATCAAGAGCCTGCTTCAAAGTGGGCGCTATCGCGCGCTCTGCCTCTGAAAGATACGCGTTGCGCGAGGAGAGTGCGAGGCCATCGGCTTCGCGATGGGTGGGGGCGGGGACGATTTCGACCTGCAAGTCCAAGTCCCGCACCATGGTGGCGATCACTTGCAATTGCTGCCAGTCCTTTTCGCCAAAGATGGCCATATCGGGTTCAACTTGCAGAAAAAGCTTGGCTACCACGGTTGCGACGCCGCCGAAGAAGTGCGGGCGAAAGGCGCCTTCCAGGCGGGCTGCTACAGCACCAGGAATGATCCGGGTTTGAAAGCCTTCCGGATAAAGCTCTGACACATGCGGTGCATAGAGGCCGTCACAGCCAATAGCTTGGAGCTGTTCAATATCAGCCGCCTCTTGTCGTGGATAACGCGCTAAATCTTCATGCGGCGCAAATTGGGTTGGATTGACGAAGATGGACGCGATCACAACATCGGCGGCGGCCTTGGCCTGCTCGATTAAGGCCAAATGGCCCGCATGCAGCGCACCCATGGTGGGCACCAAGGCAATCTTTTTGCCGTCTCGCCGCCAGTTAGAGACCAATGAGCGCAAGTCCGCTCTGGTGCGCACAATCGATAAGGACGACATGACTCTCTCCAAAACAATGACTTAACGACGATTTCTGGTCTGTGGCTTACAAGAGCATTGTGACGCCGCCTTAAACCCCTCTTTACC
>JAJTGP010000021.1 GCA_021299265.1 Hyphomonadaceae bacterium
ACCATGACCGAAGCGGCACTTTGGCTGCGCATTGATTTTGCCGATGGACGCGTGGGCCCCGGCAAGATCACCCTGCTGGAGGCGATTGCCGAGGCGATGGCGCAATTGGGCCTAAGCGATCTGGGTCAACTAAGCCTGCATTATGCGCTGGAGCGTTTGAGCATTGCGCGAGATGTTTCAGACGCCCACAGCGTCGCGCCCCTCTTGTGGCAAATGGCGCTGCAGATTGAGGCCAGCAATCAGACCCCGGCCCAACAAAAAGTCGCACAAGCTCGTGAGGCTCTCAAGCAAGCCCTTGAACAGGGCGCACCACCCGAACAAATTCAGCAATTGACACAAGAGCTGCGGGAAGCCGTTGGCGAACGGCTGCAGGAGCTGGCCCAGCAAGGTGCGTCGGGTGAAGGCGGCGAACAAGGCCAATCTGGCCCGCAGATCAGTGCTGGCGATCTGGAAGACCGGCTGCGGGAATTAGAGGAGTCCGGCAGTTCAGGTTCGCGCGAGGATGCCTTAGCCCAATTAGATCAGCTGGACGAATTGCTCGAAAGCCTTCAACCCGGTGCGCCCGGTGCTTCGGGCCAAGCAAATGGTCAAGGCCAGGGCGGGCCGCTCGATGATGCCATGCAGCAACAACGGGCGCTGTCAAATCAGACCGAGCAATTGGGCGAAACACCGCCCTCCGATCAATCGCGCCGCTCGGCAGAGGATCTCGCCAACCAACAGGAGGGCTTGGCAGATGCTTTAGGCGGCAATCGCCAGAGCGATCCAGCTCAAGAACAAAGCGCGGAAGAACAGAATAAGCGCCAAGCCGCCGATGCCATGCGCGAGGCCGCTCAAGCCCTGCGCGAGGGCGACCTTAATCGTGCTCAAGATGCCCAATCTCGTGCCTTGCAGGCCCTGCGGCAAGCAGCGGAATCCGACCCCCAAGGCCAAGCTGGCAATAATGGCGAGACAGACCCCTTAGGCCGCGCTTTGCCCAAGCAGGATGATGGCAAAGCGACCAAAGTGCCGGATGGGGTGGAGAAGCGGCGCGCCCGGGATGTGCGCGACGAATTGCGCCGCCGCCAAGCCGACCCGCAGCGCGATAAGACTGAACGAGACTATATCGACCGGCTTTTGCAAGAACGCTAGACGCCAAGAATAATTGCTTGACAGTATCACTGTCATCATGACAGTGATACTGTCATGAATGAAACTTTGACCAAAAGCCATCGCGACCGCCAGCGCGACGCCACCGCCGAGATCATCCTCGACGCGGTCGGTCGATGTCTTGAAGACGTTGAATTGGCGGAGCTCACCTTCACCCAAGTTGCCCGCATGGCCGGTTTGGGCGAACGCACGATTTATCGCCACTTCCCCAATAAAGAGGCTTTGCTGGATGGCTGGTGGCGGGCGCATAAAGCCCGGCTTGGCCAAGATGCCTTCCCAGATACGCTCGCCGCGCTGCTGGATTTCCCCGTGAAGGCCTTTCCTGCTTTTGACGAAGAGGCCGAGATCATGCGCGGCGCTGTCCTGTCACCACAGGGTCGGGCCATGACGCTCTCGCGCAATGAAGAGCGGCAAGCCGCCATCCGCCGCGCGGTGCAGGCAGAGCTTGGCCCTGAAGCCTCTGCGGAGATGGTGCTGACCGTGTGTGCCAGCGTGCAACTTATCCAATCTGCCACCGCTTGGCTTACTATGCGCGACTATTGGGATCTTAAGGGCGACCAATCCGGACAGATTGCGCGCCGCGCCATCCAAGCCATCTTTACTGCCGCGCGTAACGGCATTTTGTAGGAGTATCCCATGATTTTGCACGCCTCTATTTCCGCTACCGATCCAAAGCACGTGGCCCATGTGCTCGCTGAACTCTGGGAAGGTGAGGCCCTGCCCTTCGCCCCTGTTGCCGGGGCTTGGATTGCCATGGCAGGCGATATGCGCGGCTCTGGCATTGAGGTTTATCCCAATGGACGCGCCCTCATCCCCGGTGCGGACGACGCCATGTTTGACACCACAGAGATTGAACATCCGCCTCGCTATGGCGCAACCCATCTCGCGATCCAATGCCACCGACGTCAGGACGAGATTGAGGCCATCGCCCAGCGCGAAGGTTGGCGGTCGGTGCGATGTTCTCGTGGTGGGATGTTTGATGTAATCGAGTTCTGGATCGAGAACGCCACCATGATTGAGGTCCTGACCTCTGAAATGCAGCGCGATTATCAGGCTACATCCTCGATTGAGGCGTGGCGGGAGGCAATTGGCCACATGGTCTGAACTAGGGGGATGGACATGACGACGATTGAAACTTTCGAGAAGCCCCGACGCTTCTATCAGACCATGGCATGGGTCTTTGTGGCCATTGCCTTTGGCGGCTTTATCCCGACCTATTGGCTGAAGCTGATGGACGGCAGTTTCGCTGGCAAACCTATCCTCCACATCCATGGCTTTATGCTCTTTGCTTGGGTGTTGTTCTATGCGGTGCAGACCAATTTCGTGGCCAACCGTAAGATGGCCGACCATAGAAGCTGGGGGATTGCTGGCGTTTCGCTGTTTACGGCTCTCGCTATTTCGATCGTTTTGGCGGCCATCAACACGATAAAATTGGGCGAACAAACCGGCTTTGCGACTCAAGCGGCGTCCTTCTCCATCGTGACCTTCTCGGGCATCGCCTTGATCGCGGCCTTCATCGTGCTGGCGATCATGAATGTGCATCGCGCTGACTGGCACAGCCGCTTGATGACTTTATCTTTCGTGCCCTTATTGCAGGCCCCAATGGCACGGCCATTTGCGGTTTTGATGACGCCACCAGGGGCCGTCGGGCCACCACCGGTTTTTGTCACCTTGCCGCCAGCGATCGTCATTGACCTCATCTTGGTCGCCATGCTGATTTATGATCGCAAAGTCACCGGCCGTTTCCATCCCGTCACACTATGGGGCTCGGTTGCCATTATTGCGGTGCAAATTCTGGGCGTGCCCATCTCAACCAGCCCAGCTTGGATCGCAACAGCCAAGGCGATTGCAGGCTTGGCAGGCTAAACAAAAAGGGCACCAGACCGACGATCTGGTGCCCCATTCTTTTTGTTCTAAGTAAGCGGCTTACTTGTCTTCCAGTTCACGCGACCATTGGCCAAGTGACGCCAAGCCATTCATATGGGCCCGCTTGTAGAAGGCCGCTTGGGCAGCCTCGATATTTTCTTCCTTGCCAGACCAAGCTTTTTGCGGGGCGGCTTGCAGCGCGCGACCGTAAGAGAAAGTCAGGTTCCAAGGCAAAGCATGCATCGCATTCATTGCGTTCAAATGCGCGGTCGCATCGATGTCTGACTGGCCGCCCGACAAGAAGGCAATCCCGGTCACGGTCGAAGGAACCGTGTTCTTCAAGCACTGAACCGTCTTTTCAGCCACTTCGTCGACGCCAGCTTGGACCTTCGCCTTGCGACCTGCGATCACCATATTTGGCTTCAACACGATGCCTTCCAATTGCACCCGCATTTCATACAAGGCTTGGAACGTGCTCTTCAGCACATATTCGGTCACTTCAAAGCAGCGATTGATATCGTGATCGAGATCCATCAAGACTTCGGGTTCCACGATTGGCACGATGTTTTCTTCTTGGCACATGGCGGCGTAACGCGCCAAAGCATGCGCATTGGCCTTGACCGAGCCAGCACTTGGGCGACGCGCGTCAATATCAATCACCGCGCGCCACTTCGCGAAGCGTGCACCATGGACATAATAGTCGCGCAGACGATCACGCAGATTGTCGAGGCCATCGGTTACGCGCTCACCGGGAAAGAAGGGCATTTCGCGCGGACCCATATCGACCTTAATGCCGGGGATGGCACCATGCGACTTGATGATATCGACCAAACGCGACTCATCTCGGGCAAACTGACGAATGGTCTCATCATACAGGATCACACCGGAGATATGATCCTTCATCGCCTTCTCTGACCGGAACAACAATTCCCGATAATCGCGACGGGTATTTGGGGTGGACTCAACGCCGATCGCATCAAAGCGCGAGCGAATGGTGGCGGTGCTTTCATCCGCTGCCAAAATACCCTTACCGGGGGCGACCATCGCTTTGGCGGTCGCGACGAGTTGATCGAGATTCATAACAGTCCTCTTAGATACACAGTTGGATTAGGATGGGTGTTTAAGGGCTTCGACGCCCGGCAGTGCTTTGCCTTCCATCCATTCGAGGAAGGCGCCGCCAGCGGTTGAAACAAAAGTGAAGTCGGCAGCCACTTTGGCTTGATTGAGGGCAGAGACCGTATCGCCGCCGCCCGCGACCGCGACGAGGCGCCCCGAATGGGCCAGGGCTGCCGCGGTGCGGGCTGCTTCCATGGTGCCAATGTCAAAAGGCGGCAGCTCAAACGCGCCCAAGGGGCCATTCCAGACCAAGGTCTTGGCGGTCTCCAAAGCAGCGGCCAAAGCCGCAACAGACTTTGGCCCGGCATCCAAGATCATCTCTTGATCCTTCACATCGTCGATCTCACAGGTCCGATGAGGGGCATGAGCAGCAAAGGCCTCAGCGACGACGACATCGGTCGGAAGTAGGATTTGGCACTTATTCGCCGCAGCTTGCGCCTCAATGGCGCGAGCGGTGTCCAATAGGTCATGCTCACACAAGGACTTGCCGACATGAGCCCCGCGCGATGCCAGAAATGTATTCGCCATACCCCCGCCAACGGCTAAGATATCCACCCGAGAGACAAGGTTCTGGAGGAGGTCAATCTTGCTGGAAACCTTGGCCCCGCCAACAACAGCCATCACCGGATGGGTTGGGTTGCCAAGTGCCTTATCCAGATAATCAAGTTCATGGGCCATCGATAGGCCAGGATAGGCGGGCAGCAAGTGCGCTATGGCTTCAGTTGATGCATGGGCACGATGCGCCGCCGAGAAAGCATCATTGACATAGACGTCGGCCAGACGCGCAAAGCCTTTGGCCAGCACTGGGTCGTTCTTCTCTTCGCCGGGTTGGAAACGGGTGTTCTCCAGCAAGAGCATATCGCCCGAATTCATGTTGGCCACGGCAGCCTCAGCAACAGGGCCAACGCACTCGGCGGCAAATGCAACGGGTCTATCCAACAGTGCCGCTAGTGCGGGTCCAATCGGTGCCAATGACATCGTTGGGACGACTTTACCCTTTGGCCGATCAAAATGGGCAGCAAGAATGACTTTCGCGCCTTTCTCAATCAATAGCTCTATCGTCGGCACAGCCGCGCGGAGGCGTGTGTCATCTGTGATCACACCGTCTTGCATTGGCACATTGAAGTCGACGCGGACAAAAACGCGCTTGCCCTGAAGATCCGCGGTCTTTAGCGATAGAAAAGTCATTTTCACCCTATCAGTGCGTGAAGTGCCGCACCAAAACCAAATCCGACGCCATGCACGAGCACAATCAGCCCCAAGGCCAAGGCCACAGTACCGAGCGTTTGCGGCAAACTCGCACGAACCATGCCAGCTACCCGGTGCCGGTGTACAAAGCCCCACCATACTGCCGCCAACATCATCATCACCGCAGCCGGCCACCAAGGCAGGCCGAAGAGGGCAAGGAGGATGGTGGTTGAGGCAAGACCTGCCTCAACCAAAGCATTGACGAAGCGCGACGGTGCGAAGTCAGACTTAGCTTCAGTCACGTCCATTAGATCAATTTGGCCATGGCGACGGCGGTATCGCTCATGCGGGTCGAGAAACCCCACTCATTATCGTACCAAGACAGGATGCGCACCAGCGTGCCGTCCATCACTTTGGTTTGATCCAAAGCAAAGGTCGAAGAATGGCTGTCATGGTTGAAGTCGATGGAGACATTGGGGTCAGCCGTGTAACCTAAGACGCCCTTCAAAGGACCATCCGCTGCGGCCTTAATGGCAGCATTGATTTCATCCACGGTCGTGGTGCGCTTGGCAACAAACTTCAGATCTACGCAGGAGACGTTTGGCGTTGGTACGCGGATCGCCACCCCATCCAAACGACCCGCTAGCTCTGGCAAAACCAAGCCCACTGCCTTGGCCGCGCCAGTTGACGTTGGGATCATGGAAAGAGCTGCAGCGCGGGCGCGGTACAAATCCTTGTGCATTGTATCCAACGTTGGCTGGTCACCCGTATAAGAGTGGATCGTCGTCATGAAGCCCTTGTCGATACCAATGGCGTCGTTCAGGACCTTTACAACCGGTGCCAAGCAATTGGTGGTGCACGAAGCATTGGAGACAATCAGATCATCCTTGGTGAGAGACTGATGGTTCACGCCGTACACAATCGTCTTATCCGATTGCTCGCCGGGCGCGGAAATCAAAACGCGCTTCGCACCAGCCGTCAAATGTGCAGCAGCCTTCTCACGAGCTGTAAACAAGCCCGTGCATTCCATCGCGATATCGACCTGATTTTCACCCCAAGGCAAAGTCGCAGGATCACGAAGTGCGGTCACTTTGATGGGCTTGCCATTGACGACAATCGTGTCGCCTTCAACGCTGACGGTGGCGGGGAAACGGCCATGCACGGAATCGTATTTCAACAGGTGCGCATTGGTCGCGGCAGGGCCCAAATCATTGATGGCCACAACTTCAATATCATCTCGTCCATTCTCGATGATGGACCGTAAAACCAAACGGCCGATACGGCCAAATCCATTGATCGCGACGCGCACGCTCATACTAATCTCCGTAGTAAAACTACAAAATCAAGGCACTTTCACCTTATTTTGCTGGATCATGGCATGTAGAGGGAGCCCATGCCATTTGTAGGGTGGCTATAGCCATCATCTGTCGAATCGTCCACCCAATGGCGGTGTTTGCTTGCCGATGATTTGGGGTTTTGGCAGGACTCAGCTATGGGAAATGTCATGAGCATTGGAAAGCCTCCCCCGCTGGATCAAACTCTTGTCCGTTTCGACAGTGCGTTGTCACGACTTGAAACGGCTCTCGCAGCGTCCATGTTGCGGGTAACAGAAGCTGCGCGCCGTGCGGGATATGAAGATGGTCGCCAAGCTGGCGCTCGCGAAGTTCAAGAAGCGCGTGGCTATCCCTCCACACCCGATGTAAATCCCCTGTTGCAAGAAGAACTCGACGCCGCGAAAGCGCGGGAAGTGCAGTTGCAACGGGCAGTCGAAGAAGCCCGTGCTGCCCTCAAGGATGCCATGAGCGATCTTCGCGCAGCCCTGACGCCGCTCTAAGCTTACCGGCGGACCACAGAAAGTCATGACCATGAAGTCCGTCGCGTTAGATCATCCCGCTTTGTCCATTCGCGGGGCCATGCATGTGGTTCGAACGCCTTCTAGCCTCAAGGCTTGGCGCCTGCCTGCTTGGACATGGGCCCAATCACCAGATCCTTCTGTGGACCTAATGGTCGGCATGACCAGTGGTGTGCGCCTCTGCTTTACCACCGATGCAGAGGCACTTTGCCTAAACGTCCTCGAAACGGGCATTCAATTGGCAGGCACACCACGCCGCCCTGTGACCTTCGACCTCTATTTGGATGGGGTGCAGTGCGGATCCGCCGCGGCCAGTTCAGGCCACACGATTGTGGTGAATCCCAAGGGTCCATCATTCGTGCCGGGCACAGCCTCGGAAATCTCATTTGATGCACTGGGAACTGGGCTAAAGGCCATCGAGCTGTGGTTACCGCAATCGGCCCAGTTAGAGGTGCTCGGCCTATCTGTTTCGAGCGAAGCAGAGATCCACCCCAGCCCTGAGCCGACAGGTCTCCGCTGGGCTCATTATGGCAGCTCGATCAGTCATGGCATGGAAGCCAAAGGCCCATCTTGGACTTGGCCTGCAGTTGCTGCCCGAGCGTTGGGACATGAGCTTATGAATATCGGGCTGGCGGGACAATGCCATTTGGATGGCTTTGTAGCCCGCAGCCTGCGTGACGGGCCATTTGATGCGATCAGCCTAGAGGTTGGCATTAACATCATCGGCGCGGACACCATGCGCATACGCGTCTTTGCGAGCTCCTTGCACAGCTTCTTAGACACCAACCGAGAGGGCAA
>JAJTGP010000144.1 GCA_021299265.1 Hyphomonadaceae bacterium
AAGCTGTCGCGCCTGATCTATTAATTCAAACATTGCGACGCTGGTGCGGCCGTCGTGCTGTTGATCTTTTGGCCTGAAGACGGCATCGATAAAGCGCCGTTTATCGGCATCGCTCCCGCGTGAGTCCAAGAACCTCGTCAAATCACCTTGCTGGTCTGAGTTAAACTCAAGCAGGAGGTTCACTTCAGCGGTCGAACTCAAGGCGCAAACGATCTCGGCAACAAACAACGGAATTTCATTTGTCCCATGTTGCTCACCAAAGATGATTAGGTCGGTCGAATCAAATGCCGGGATAAGTTCAATTCCATTCGATTCACAGATTGTATGATTTAATGGGGCATTAGACCGTGCTGCATCTAACTGCACTGCACATGCGCCTAAGCAGGTTATTGAAAGTGCGACCGGTAACGCTGCAAGGATCGGTTTGATTAAAAATGCCATTCAGGTTCTTTCAATCAGTAAGGGCAATATTTTCAAAAGCAGTAGAAACCAGTTTCTGCAGAATTTACCTTGATCAAGAGCTTGTGCAATTTATTCGGAAATCTGTTTGCGTTCTCAGATGCAACCAATCCTGTGAGCAGGCGCCTCCAATTTAGAAATCAACAGAAGGATTTTCTTAAGCCGCGACTTGCTCATAGGACAAACGAAGAAGCGAAGAGATTGGCAATGTCGGCATTGAAAAAGTCGCGCCATCTCGGTCACAGAACTCAACGAGTGCAAAGTCGTCATCCAACAACTCAACCACGGTTCCAACTTGGCCTTGAACAAGGCCCAGCTCATTTTGATCGCTCAAAAGCGCGACGGCGTCTAGCAAGTTGGGTTGCACTTTAGTCATGGTTTTTGTCCTCAGATCCGGCTCGCCTGTCAGTCACAACAAAGGCCGAAACAAACTTTGCGACGTCGTCTCCAGTCCGTATCACCCACAATGATCGCACAAAAGCCGACTTCGTTCCATAGGTAAGTTTAAAGACAATCGCGTAATGCTGGCCGAACTTGTCCTGGCGGATGACGTTCGGAGTTTGTGTCCGGGCTGCGTCAAGCAAAGCGGATCTCAAGACAGCGACTTCCGCCAGCGCTATGCCCAATGCCGATTTGAACACCCTTGCTTTGTTGGCACCAATTCGATGGGTCGGAGACAGAACATAGTCCGTCAACTTCGCCTCTGAGATTGATGCTTTATCACCAAAAGGCTGCATCACTCCCGCCCTATGGCAAACCGCTCGGCCACCTTCTCAGCAATAATCCGCGCCGCAGTATCGCCGGGGTGCGCATAGCGCTCGGTCGATGATGCGTTTGCATGGCCCAGAGCTCGACCTACGAGATAGAGGGATGCACCATCTTCGACCGCGAATGTTGCAAAGCTATGGCGCAGGTCATGGAGCCGAACATCTGAGAGCCCCGCGAGCTCGCGGACTTTCAGCCATGCCTTATTGACCCCCAAAACCGGCTTACCGGAGATTTGAGACATGAAGACATAAGGCCCCAATCGCGGTAGGTATTCGAGGATAGCGCGCGCTTGCTCGGACAGTATGATGGTACGAGATTTATTCTGGCTACCCATCTTTGTTCGGATCGGCGGTAGAACGAGACGCGAGCGCTCTATGTCAACTTCAGACCAATTGAGTTCAGTGATTTCATTACGGCGCGCGCCAGTCAGCATAATCAGGCGAATGATGTTGGCATAATGAGGCGCGATCACCCACGCAGCTTGCGCCCCATCGAGGACCGTCCAAAGCTTCTTTGCCTCTTCTGTCGTAATGGATCGCTCGCGCCGATTGTCACGAAGCTTCTGGACTTTGGAACAAGGATTGGTTTCCAAGATCTCCCGCCAAATCGCCCACGAGAACATCGCGGACAAACACCTCATGCCACGTGAGGCAGCACTAGGCCCGCCCTCAACAATGGAGCGCCCTCTTGGGCCAGTCTTGATATCGTGTGAGGTCTTGCCCGCAGCGACGTCTCTTTGCCAAGCGGCGAGATCACTAGGCCGAACGTCCTTTGCAATGACATCATCCAGAAGGGGCTTGATGTGGCGCTTATAAGACGTGGCATCGACCGACCAAGACGACTCCCGCTTAAGCGGCTTGTCACTGGGGCCATCGCGGAAATACATCTCGAACAACTGGCCGATGGTCGCGTCACGCATGGCCTTCGCTATGACCAGCCCACCTTTTCCGGCCAAAGCTTTTATCCGTTCACTTGGGGTCTCAGACAAGTCGACGCCCTTGGTCGCCTCTGTGATGACTTCGCGCGCGCGGTTGCGGGCTGCTTCAGGAGTCCAAGGCAAGCCGTGTTCGCCAATGGTCATCCATCGCTGTTGACGGTTCACGCGATACTTCACGCAATAGGTCTTTCGGCCACTCGACGAGATCCGCAGCATGAAACCACGCAGCTCAATATCCCAAATCCGCGTGTCCCCAGTCTCCGGCGGCATCGCGGAATCGACAAATCTCTTGTTGATTTTCGCCTTCAAAACGTCTGACATTGTCAACTTCCTATGCCATTTTTATGCTATCAATCGACCCCATCACGCGACACCATCATCTCAAAAATGGCGAAGTTTGGACCCATTTTCAGCTTTTTTTGCTACCAATTTGCTACCAAATGGGAAAAATTCAGTAACAAGCTGTCCCATAACATTACAAGAAAATCTATGTAACGCAATATATTATGAAAAATCGTGACAAGCCGTGAAAACGCGAAAAAACGAGGGGTTCACTTTTCGTAATGATGGGGTCGCAGGTTCGAATCCTGTTTGCGGCACCAGTTTTTTCAATGACTTAGACATCTCTTCTCCCGGTCAAACTTTTCTTGCTCATCACCCGCTCATCACGGCGGGGAATTTTAATTGAATGCATTCCCTGTGCATCTTGATGAATTAGGGTATTGTACAGTGCATGACTGCCGACGACGCCCATCGAAATTTAGCATCACTTGAATCCATAGATCAGGCTTTATTGCGATCCAATAAGAATTTGGGCCGATGGGGAAAGACGAACGAAGCAGAGTTCATGATGGCTTGGATCACATACAGGTTCGAGCACAACCAATGGCAAATAGCATCTCGAAGGCGAGCAACCCCACCACGCCAGCCAGTTATGAGCGCGCAGCTAACCACTTGGGTAACCTTTATTCTCGCCTCTCACTCTGAGAGGGATATGGATATTTGGACCGCTGTGGAAATTTGCGATGCACTGGATTTCAATTGGCACAAAATTCCTCCAGATGAGATGGAAGACGCGCTTTTAAAAGTCGAATGGATCGTCGATACCCTTGATGATGATCGCTTGAAGTCGCAGTTTCCAATGCGCCCAAACCCACGGAATTATCTAAGAAACCAAATCCATTCGGCGCGGCACCGCTTCAAGGAAGACTTCTCCGATGGCAAAATAAGCCTGACAAAGCGAGGACCGGGAAGGCCACCAGGGAAACTTGAAGCGGAAATTGAGGCTATGGCCGTTTTGGCAATCGAGCAGTTGAACGCAGGCAGAACTTTTGCACAAGCGCTTAAGCCGTGCCTTGAGAAGCTGAAGGGACCAGAGCGCCATCGAATGCGCGAAAGGTTGAGACGCGCAATCATGTGTCCGTCATCAAAACATTTGGCACAGATTGGGCTGTGAATTAGAGGAGGGTTGGCCTCATCTGATGGTTGTTGTTTAAGCGGCTAGTTGTTGATGTTGCAAGCGTCGATTTTGGATAGTCTGTCTTTTGATCCTTTC
>JAJTGP010000231.1 GCA_021299265.1 Hyphomonadaceae bacterium
GATGTCATTCCAGGTGTGGTCTATACCAATCCGGAAGTGGCCAGCGTCGGCAAAACCGAAGAAGAATTAAAAACCGCAGGCACGCCCTATAAGGTCGGCAAATTCCCCTTCATGGCCAATAGCCGCGCCCGCACCAATCACGAGACCGATGGCTTTGTGAAAATCCTCGAACATGCCGAAACCCGCCGGATCTTGGGCGTGCATATGATCGGCGTTGGCGTGGGCGAAATGATTGGCGAAGCCTGCTTGGCCATGGAATTTGGTGCCTCTGCCGAAGATATTGCGCGCACCTGCCATGCCCACCCAACCATGTCGGAAGCCATGCGCGAAGCCGGCAAGGCCGTTGATGGCTGGGTCATGCAAATGTAGTCTATTTCGATAAGCCCACGGGCTTCGCCCAAATCGAACAATCAAGCGGGAGAGTTGCCATGGCGACCACGACGATCCAGACCCCTCTCACGCTTCCTTGCGGGGCAGTCCTGAAAAACCGGTTGGCTAAAGCGGCCATGACCGAAGGCCTGGCCGATAGTCGTGGCGTGCCGACCGTCGGGTTGGTCCGCTTGTATCAAGGTTGGGCCGAAGGTGGCTGTGGCCTGTTGATTACAGGCAATGTGATCATCGACGCAGATCATCTCGAACGTCCGGGCAATGTCATCTTGGCTCATGCGCCAACGCCAGAGGCAGAGGCAGTGCTGCGGGCTTGGACCCAAGCTGGTACTGCAAACGGCACGCATTTGTGGGCTCAGATCAGCCATGCTGGTCGACAAACCCAGAAATTGGTAAACCCAAAGCCCAAGGCACCCTCGGCGGTAAAATTGGGTCTGCCCGGTGGCCAATTCGGCGAACCCCAAGCCATGAGTGCAGGCGAAGTTGAGGCCGTTATCCAAGCCTTTGTGCAAGCGGCCCTTACCTGCCAAGCAATTGGCTTTACAGGCGTTCAAATCCACGCCGCCCATGGCTATCTGTTGTCGTCTTTCCTCAATCCTTTGGCCAATCAGCGCCACGATCTTTATGGCGGCTCACTCGAAAACCGGGCCCGGCCCTTGTTAGAAGCGGTACGCCAGACGCGTGCTGCTGTGGCACCGGGCTTTGGCGTTGGCGTGAAACTCAACTCGTCAGATTTCCAAAAGGGCGGCTTGACGTCGGAAGATTCCGTGCAAGTGGCCAAGTGGCTGCAAGAGCTGGGTGTGGACTTGCTCGAAGTCTCTGGCGGCAATTATGAAGCGCCTGAGATGATGGGGATGGAGGGTCTTGACCCATCTGCCCCACGCCCGACCAAAAGCGCCTCGACCTTAGCGCGCGAAGCCTATTTCATCGACTTTGCCCGCACCCTGCGCCGCGAAGTTACCATGCCCACTATGCTCACCGGTGGCCTGCGCACCCTTGCCGGCATGCAGGCAGCTTTGGAAGAAGGCGTGGACGTGATTGGCATCGCCCGTCCTTTGACCATCGACCTCAAAGCCGCCAATGCGCTTCTGGATGGTACGCAAGATCACTTGCCCGCATGGGAACAACAGTTGCAAGAGCGGCCAGGCTTCTTCGGGCCCAAATCCCCGATCAAGCTGATCCGCACCATCCAAGGCTTTGCCGGCATCTATTGGTATTACAGCCAATTCTATCGTCTTGGCCGCGGCCGGCCTGCCGAACCAAACCTATCGCCGCTCAAAGCCATGGGCGAAGTGACGGGCATGTCCGGCCGCTTGATCAAGGCCCGCAAGGGGGGTGCGCCTGTTTCCCCGGTTTGAGGGGTACATAGCCAGAACAGCGTAATTGGTTCATTCTTGACAAGCCTAAAATCTGAAGTAGCGTTTGGGAATGCGACGTTATTTTTGCTTGATTTTTATCGCCTTCCTTTCATCGTTTTTGCCTGCCGCTGTGACGGCACAAATGGCACCCGAGGCAGCATCCAAGGCTGCGGAAGCGGCACCCCCGCCGCCACAAGTCGGGCCACTTGAACTCAATATGGTCATGCTGGTGCGTGACGGTGCAGAAGTGCGAGTAGCCAGTGGTGCCGTTGGCCGCGATCAAGCGCTTGTTTCCATTCCCTTCAAATATCGCCGGACGGCAGAACTAACCGACGATCTTGTCATTCCAGGTCTTTTTGGAAACGGCGAAAAGATTCTCCTGAAAGCAGGCGCAAAAGGTTATTGGGCTGGACGCTTCAGTTCCCAAACCATCAACTCCACAACCATCAATGGCGTTCCAATCAATCGATCCTATGGACAGCGTAACTATGTGCAAATCTGGTGCTTCTTTGGTCTCAATGACAAGGACAAAGCCTCACATGCATGCCTTCAACAAAAGGAAGATGGTCAGGCTGAGGTTATCATCACTGGACAACCCTATCTTCTAAAAAGCTTTTCTGTGATGAACGCCAGTACCGCGCTCAAGTTCAGCTTTCAAGAAAAAGAGGTTGAGCTGTTTCCCGATCTGCGGATGGAATATCGTTTCATTGAGTGGGACTCGAAGGATGTCGATGTCGATTTGATGATCCAAGGCGTATGGGTTGACAGCCTCCCGGCTCAAAGAGAGGCCGATGGCAGCGCACTATTGGCGACTCCGGCTGGAAACTTACGCCTCCGTCAGGAGGGGACTAACCGCCTTAAAGTTTTGGCCTCAATGGAGCAGCCTGCCAAGCCTGTAAAGAAAGTAGAGACGCCACCGCCCCCTAGCCAAAAGGAACTAACAGCGGCCATGTTCACCTTGGCGAGAATTGTGGACGGACAGGCCGCGCAATTGGAAAACAGCATGCCAACCCGCATGCATGTTCTTACGTTGGCGCAAGTAGACCCAGCGCCGCGTCCCATACAGGTGGGTGAAATCGTCGCGCGCCAAACCATACGTCCACCGGGTGCCTTTTCTCAGGATGCGACCCCCCTCAATCGGCCTGAGCGATTTGGACCTCCAGGCGCGCTTCTTTTTCCATTACAGTATCGAAATCATTCGATGTTTTTGTGTTGGCGTAATGCTGAGCAGATGGCCAAGACAGCTCCAGAATTTCATCAATGGCGCGTGAAAGGCCATTGTCTTGAAGATGAGGACAAGGACGGTCGCTATGAGGTTTTGTGGAAGGACCCCATCTTTGCTTTGGGCAGCCGTTATTTATTAGTGAGCGTTAGTGGCCGGACGCTCTTGAACCAGCCCACTACGCCGCCAATCACCGTTAAGCCAGCAGATCCAAACCTCTTGGTGCCTGAAACAATTGAGCTTGCTTATCTGGGTGTGTCAGACGAGAGCCTAACTGCAGCTGGCGCGGTGGTGGCCGAAAGCTTCAAATTCCAATGGCGCTATGGGACCTTCCCGAGCCGTTCGCCTGAATTCACGAAAACATTCGAGTTTGAAGTCAGGGTCAACGAAGAGGGAATGGGTGACTATCTGCTCGGCGGAAAACCTGTGTTGAGACTTCGTGACGCAAGAGCTAACAGCAATCCAAACCTGCAGGTCCAAGGCTTTTATCCTTTAGGCGATGTCGACCTTCAGAACATTGCTGAAAGAGCCAAGGAAATGCGATCTATCGCGCAGACACTTCGCGAGCAGGCAAACGCGCCAGAGCAGCTTACGACTGGCGGAACAGCAAAAGCACCAAGCTCCGCTGTTCCTTGATCGTGTCGACTGATCCCAAAAGGGCGTCGGTTACAAATCTGCTCCTTGTTTCGAACCCCTCA
>JAJTGP010000127.1 GCA_021299265.1 Hyphomonadaceae bacterium
ACAAAATGTTCCATTCTCGGTCTCCCGCGCTGTCGCGGCATCCCTTTTGCCGCCTCACGATTGGAGACCTTCACCCCCTCTATCGCAACCAATTCCTCCAATACTAATCCAAGTGAGGCACCGCCAATTACCGCGGCACCCGTCCCTGTTTCAGAGTGTTTCGCAAGTCGTGGGGTTTGAGATTATGTCTTGTGCCAGGGCGAGAGGAAAAAGCCCGGTTTGCTCATGACAGTCGCAGCAGCCTCATCCAAAGCGATCACCGCTTGACTAAGCGCCATGTGCTCCGGACCACCAGCCCGGTAGGTCTGGCCATGGCAAGCAGCTCTTCGCGATACGGACGCAGCTTGTTGAACGCCTCCTCGGGAAAGATCAAACCCTGCTTTTTGCCATAAACCATGGCTCTAGTATGTTCATGTTATGTTCGATAGCAATGGGGCGGTGATAGGACTGCGGATTTGAGCTGTGGACAGGCAAGCAAAGCGGCGCAGGACACCAGCTCAAATCCCGCGCGCAGACAAGCAAATGGGCGAAGCTGTGAAGCTCCGCCCTTGGTATGAATCGTGGCTGCTGGCCTGTAGTGGGAGGCCGCCTAAGCGGCGACCTCCATGGGCAGTTCTGCATCTGCGGTTTCGGCCTTTGGTTTCGCGCGGGCGAGGATCTCGAGTTCTGCGAAGGGGCCGAGCACGAACTCGATGACGTAGCGGGTGCGGCCTTTGTCATCGTCGTAGGATCCTGGGCGGATGCGACCGAGAAGGCGAACCCGGCTCCCCTTCTGGACCATCGCTTCGATGCGGGCGATGAGCGCGGGGGCAAAGACAGTGACACGATGCCAGTATGTCTTCTCGCGGCTTGCGCCGTCTTCGGTCTTCCAGCGCTCTGAGGTGGCGACGCTGAGGGTGGCGAGCTTGCCGGTTTTGCCGAAGGTCTTAATCTCGACCTTGCCCACATTGCCGACGATTTCGAAATTGGCCTTGTCCATGGTGGTCTCTCCGTTGGGTCTGAATGCTGCCCGTCCAGTGGTGTCCTGATCCGGGGGTCGCGGTGGCGACGGGGCGTAACAGCATCCGGAACAAGGCGAGGGGCGTGGGCACCACGACCCGGTGGCGCACAAGGGCTTGGCGCGGGCAGGAGCAAGCCAAAGGCGCAGCGACAACTCGGGCCCTTGTGGGACACGCCGCCGGAGGCAGTTTTCAAGCCACGTCAACGCGTCTCCCGAGGCGGACAACTTGAGGATTAGACGGGCATGTAAGACCATCCGACGGAGATCAAAGACCAATATGGGCAAAGCCAACGCGACCATCATCGTCGGCGAAGGCAAGGTCTAACGGAGAGCAAAAAGGCAAGATCCACAAATAAGCTGGCGACCTGTAGCCACCAAGCTCAGAGCGCGGTTAGGAAGACCGAGATCAAGGGCGCATCCTGTAAGGAATACTGACCCATAAACGCGGCACCGTCTTCCCATGGACCAGCTTGCCCAAAACTGATGGTCCAATATGAAGGCAGCACAATGTTCACTTCGGTACTCAGCCGCGCTCGCTAATGATAAAGCACAAAGCCGGACAGCTTACCTGAGAGGGGGCTAGGCTACCCAAGGCAGAACGTCCTTCCGCGCACATTGGCAAGAGAGGCTATGCCTGAAGACCGATGCGGTCCTCAGTGGACCGTCGCCTCCTGCTACTCGCTCACCGACGCTCGCTCGGCCCAAAGCCGACAACCTGCTAAGCGCAAATCTCGGCCATTTAGGCCGGTAGCGTATCAGCTGCAAAGCCGACCTTCGTTCAGATAAGAACTGCGACACGAACTTAGGGCGGGGAAGCCACCAAGTGGAGTCTTGATTTCGCAGATCGATTCGATCGCGATCTTGCACTGCTGAAACGCTCTAGCTGACTAAAAATGGATGGGCGTCACGCTGCCTTTGATAAAGCGATGCAACCGACCTTCGGAGACGAGGTAAGTAGTGTCGACACTCGGCACTTTCGACATCTCCAAACAGCTATTGAACGCCGACCCCCGGTTCGTCTCGGTGATTTGTGTGCTAGCTGGCGGAAATAGCCTATAGGACCAGCCTTTTATGCTGTACGGTTCTGCTGGGTTGCACCGGCCAACCATGATAGCGCCATCATGGACTGCCGCGTTAAGCGCGAGTGCTCGGGCGTAAACGTCGAGGAAATTTAACCCAAATTCGGTGCCCGTATCTGGCTGTGGCTCTCGCGACATCGCCGCACAAAAATCTGGGAGCTTACTGCCCGTAAACAAGCAGAACATCATCGAAGGCCAGTTCCCCGCACCCACTTCGCGCCAAATGGTTTCTAATACGAACATTCTACCTACGTCGACCTCCCACTTTGACGAGTCATTCGCTTGTCGTCACGCCCTAGAAAGGCTACGCTCGGAGGTTGAAAAGAACAACGCAGCTTATTTTGAAATCTAGACCGTTGATGGGGATGGCGCAATGCTGATGCGGACTCAAATTTCGTTGGTCATTGCACTGGCTGTCGGGTTTTGGATTGCAGCGCTTTGGATTAATGGGACCGAGGTCAAGCTGGTAATGCTTGCGCCATTTGGCGTGACCGTCGGAGTCGTCACGACTGTCGCGATATTCTTCGAGAAAGTCGCGTGGAAGTGGCCCTTAATAAATGGGTTGCTCGTCCGCCGCCCGCCGCTGGCCGGGACGTGGCGAACCGAACTGCAGTCAAGCTACTCCGACGAAAACGGTGTTTCGATTCGGAAAACTGTCTACGTTGTAATCCAGCAATCACTACGGACCATGAGCGTTCGGATGTATACCGACAAAGCCCGATCTTTCAGCATAGCCGAGAGCATCAGGTCATCGGAATCCGATGACCTGTTCGAGTTGTCGATAGTTTATCAAAGTGTGCCCGAAATCCAGCATCGTCAATATACTGGCGACAGCCTAATTCACTTCGGGGCGCTACATCTGACTGACATCCCACAGCATCCTGAATCAATTGCTGGCCCCTATTGGACCGATCGCAACACGAACGGGCATTTGAGACTCGTGGAACGCAAATCCGCCAGGATCAGCTCATACGCCGAAGGGGTTGCGCTGTTCAGCTAAGACGATGTGATCGTCGCTCAACCAAAATATCGCCTACGCTTTGGGTTGCGAGCTGGCATGGCGACGCCCTGTATTCTGACCCAGATACGGCGTCGGCCGATCACCCGATCCCCAAAATAAACCGTAAGATCCATAGCATGATCGCCGTTATAGGCAGAATGCCGACTTACGGTCGTGTCGGTACCAGCAATGTGACCAAGGTCATTTTGGTGTCCGGCCTCCTCGCCGCGGTTGCGAACCGTCCATCGAACGTGCGCCCCAGCGGGCAATTGGGAGCGGTTTGTAAGCGTAAATGCGATCTCGCAATCCTTTGGAATCTTTGGTAGTTCATTCAGACCTCGCCAGCTCCGGTCCTTATTTTGCCTTGGAATTGCAACAACTTCGACTTGAGGATCGAAGCGATAAGCTGCAACCGCCGTACCCTTTGACGATGCCTCAACAATCTCGTCGTTATCTTCGGGCATTGGGAAAAACTGCTGAAATGCCTCAGCCCAAATCTCAGCAGCGGTTGCCTTGTCACCAGAAAGCCGTGCTCTGCTCGCAACCGCCCCAAGGCTTTCCAGTCGGTCGATGAGCTTTTGGGTCCCATCATCATTGAGGCGGTTTAAATTTTCTTGGCCATTGACAGGGTTTGCCACTGCATAATCCCGCTCAAGCCGCCTTCTTATAACGAGGGCAGCGTGCTCAAGCAAATCGTCATCGGCTACTCCAGCGACCGAATAACCTTGCAGCGACTCGGCAGCCAAAACGGTAAGAAGGATTGAAGATGGGCGTTCGTCATCCGGGAATTGAAGGGCTGCCCACATCTTTAGATATCGAACAAGTCGTCGTAGCTGCGAACGCTGTGCCGCCTCCTCATAGCGCTTCTTGAACCATTCATAGATGGCTTTTGGATCGCTTTCCTCCCAGCCATTGGTTTCAGTGGCCAGAGTCCGTGCGTCACGGTCGGGATCAAGGTGATATGCTGGCACATCGATGTGGAAATCCGGTTTAAAGTTAATCCGGCAGCAACGTTCTTTGGGTTTATCCACGCAGGTGGCATCATTCTTCGCGTCGGATTGATAATCTTCCAGCGCCGCCTGAACCAACGACTTCAATTCCTCAGGAGAATAGCCGCCCTGTGCAGGTGCGCCATTCCACTCAAAATAAAATCCAAGATCGATGTCGAATTCCGCGCCGATCTTCCAGGGACGTATCTGTGTATCGAACTTATACGACCCTTGGAGCCATGTTCGCGTGTCGAGGTTTGTGTCGCTCTTTAGTCGCGTCCTGAGGAAAGCAGCCAGATCGTTCCAACGTGTCTGCTGATCGTCGAACTGATCGTCGGAAGGGGTAATACGCTTGTGAAGGGTCTCGCGCGCAGCGACCGTTGAATAGAAAAGGTCTGCTGCAATTGACATGGCAGGTCCTATAGGCTCGCGTTGATAAAGGGGCGGTCGATTGCGACGTGTTTGAGCATCGCCGATAGTGTTTCATTGCCGGCAAGCTCCGCGACCGAGTTGCTGGCCATGGCTTGGAGATCGGCTTTCGCGAAGTCGCTCGCGCAGTCAAGAGCCAGTTGGGCGCGCTGGTGATCCGCCTGAGCCCGGTCTATCCGAACATAATTCATCCCAAGCAAATGCCTCATCATATCATGGGTTATCGCCTGTTGCGAACCAATGATCACGCTTGTTAGCCGCTCATCCCGAACCCAGTCGATTATGCCCATTTCACGCTTCAAACTGTTCGACATAGCGAACGCGGTTGAAGTAGTTCCAACACTGAGCACCTTGATTTCTGCGCGATGAACCTCGAGAAACTGCTCAGCTTCGTGCATAGCAACCAAGTCCGGTGAGTTCGCGAACAATCCTCCGTCCGCAAAGAGCTGGTCTTGAATCGCGTGGATGGGGAAGTAAGTCGGTGCTGCAGATGTGGCGAGGGCCACATCAACGACCTTTAGCCGCCAATCGAGAACCAGACGGGGATGATGGCCGGTCTTGAAGATTTTTGGACCGCCTTTAGTGAGGTTCACTGCACTTGCGATCGTCGGGCGGCGCAGCTGATGCATCCGGGTTTCCGTGCCAACAACTCGCTCAATTGTCGCCTTCAAGGGGCCAGCTGAGTATCCCGGTGCGACCATCCCTCTCATCATCTTGGCCAGCTTGCCAAGGTTTCGCTCCGGGCGCTGTCTTCCAAAAATGGCGTCTCCATTTTCTATAAATGCGTCGCGAATCTCAGCTGCGCTCGTTCCAGCAGCAAGCCCAAGGGCAATGATTCCTCCGATCGACGTTCCAGCAAAAAGATCAAACATGTCAACGATTTTGCGGCCGGACTGCTCCTCCAGCGTAGCAAGAACCGAAGCAGTATAGAGGCCTAAGTAGCCACCGCCCGATAGGGAGAGGATTTGAAAAGTCATCAGGGCTCCATATTTGATTATACAGTTTCGGAAGCAAGTAAAAACAAACTTAGGTGGTGTTTTTTGTTGCCATCGAAACACTTTACAGAACACGGCTAGCCTCTGGGAATTTACCTCGAACCATTTGTTATATCTAGTAGCTAGCTAGCGACTGTTGATTTCGAGGCGGCGAATGATGATTTTAAAAATGTCGCCGCGGGTTATGGTCTTGGGTTCCTGCTACGATTCAACGCCCTTTCACCCCACCCCCATCTGCCCCAAAACCCAATCCGCCGCTGTCTGCGCCTTACTCGCTGCGGTCAAAAACGCTGAGGGATTATCGCCCAGTGCTTTCAACCAACCGCCAATATAACTGGCATGATCCTCAAGGTGATCAGCAGGCAAACCAATAGTTGCACCAATAAAGGCACTGGCAAGTTCGGCGACTAGTTCTTCTAGGGCGTAGCCTGCATCGCCAAAGCGGGTTTGGCCGAAGTCGCGATTGAGGCGGGTTTCGTGGCGGGAGGCATGGGCGGTTTCATGGGCCAGGGTTGCCCAGTATTGGCTGCCATCGCGAAAGGTTTCGCGCAGGGGCATTTGGATGAAGTCGGCTGCTTTGGAATAGAAGGCCCGATTGCCACCATGACGCAGCGTGACGGGGATGCGGGAAAAGAGCGCTGCCAAGCGTGCGTCATCGTCACTTCTGGTGAGCGGGTACGCGGGAACAGGCTCGGCGTCGGGCTTGGGATAGAATTCCTCTGGCAAGCCATCAATCTGTTCGGCGTTGAAGACGGTGTAGCCGCGCAGAACGCGACGCGTCTCGCCTGCTTCTGCGCCATTGGCGTTGCTCGCCTTTGTGACGATGGAAGGCTTGGCCGTATCACCGGACATGTCGGCTAGCTCGGTGTAATAGACAACATAGGACCCACGCTCACCCT
>JAJTGP010000116.1 GCA_021299265.1 Hyphomonadaceae bacterium
CGGCCTTTTTGGCTTGCAGAGGCGTGTGCACGGTCCAATGCGAAAGATTGATGAAGAAAGGACGGTTCTTATTGGCCTTGATGACTTCAATCGTCTCATCGGTCCAATAATCGGCGAGATAGCCGCGTGGCTTGAACCATTCCCCATCATTGTAAGAGGCCGCATATTCCATCCGCGCCCACAGGAATTTGTCGATTGGGTCAAAATCAAGCTTGGCGTTGACGACACCTGGATCATCTTCAGGCAAATGCAGGCCACTCGCCATCAACAGGCTTTCGTCAAACCCTTGGGCATTTGCCCCAAACTCTGGGCCGAGGCCTGTATGCCACTTGCCGATATGAACCGTGTGATAGCCGCGCGTCTTCAAAACTTCCGCAATGGTGACCTCTGAGCCAGGTAAGCCTTGTTTCTCGAACTTTGGCATCTCGGCCACGCGGTCGGCATGATAAATGGCGGGCGGCATGCCGCTTTGACCACGCATGGAGTCCGCTACCATTTTCACCACCCGGCCCATGCCGTCTGGGGTTGGGGTGAACTCAAATCCCGTGCGGGTTGGATAGCGACCGGTCATGATCATGGCGCGCGAAGGCGCACAGCTTGCGGTACCCGAATAGGCCTGACGGAATGCAACACCCGAGGAAGCCAAGGCGTCGATATTGGGCGTCTTGATCTTGCCATTGCCGAGACCGCCGCCAAAAGTCGAAATGTCATTATAGCCCAGATCATCCGCCAGAATAAAAATGATATTGGGCGGGCGGTCGCCTGCTAAGGCTTCAGCGGCTGCCGGGCCCTGCATCCAAGCAATCGGCTTATTTTCGGGAATATCTGTGCGCTTTTGGGCGGCAGCCAGTGCCAGAACGATGTCCACGCGCTTTACATAGGCCAGTGCACCTAAACCCACGACAGCAACCAAGCCACCCAACAGGATCTTCTTCAGCATGACGTCAGTCTCCCCCAAATATTGTTTTAGTTTGTTTCGAACAGCGCTTCACATCCGGTGCCCGCCAGGATCGCGCGGCAAGCCGCCCCGTCATCTGGCGACAAGGACTTTGCATGGTCCTTCAGCCAAACCAGACATTTGGCCTGATAGGCAAAAGTCGGTTGCGTCCAAGCCCGCCCGTCAATGACGGTTTCAAAGCTTGCTTCGCCAGCTTGGGCGGCTTGAGCATTGGCGTATAAGAACGGCACATAGACGCGGCCAATCTCGGCCAGCAGCGGCGCAAGGCGCGCTTGCGCCTGATCTCGCGTCAGCCAGTCGCCATCTTGCGGGTCAAGGCCGGAAAGGTCTTCCATACGGTCGATCCACGCGCGCAGGCGCGGTGCCGTTTCAGCGCAGACAGCCGCGGGGGTCGGATCGACAACACCCAATTGTGTCAATTGGCCATAGAGGCCAAAGTCCGCGGTACCGGGTCTTGCCCCCATCACAAAACCCGCAGGCTGGATCAAAGCTTCCAGCACGCCCACCAAACGCCTATAGGATTGTTCAATCGTGGTCGCCGTAACATCGTTGGAGCCCACAACATAAAGGCGATCAATCTGGCGCTTCGAGATGAAGTCTGAGGCGGCTTTGGCGTCTGCGTCTGCGGTGGTCGTGTCATGCCAGAAAACCAATTGCGGCCCCGCATGGGCAATATCGGCTTGCCGGGCCCAGCGATAATGGAACATCGCCTTGGTCAGCCATTCATCGGCAAAGTCTTCAACCAGATGATCGAGAAACGCCATGACTGGATCGGTCGGCACCAAGGCGCGACCGGCAAACTCCCGCTCAAGACGGGCCAGAATCGGCGTGGAATCGACTTGTGCTTCGTAGCCCCCATCAGCTTGTGGGAAATAGACCGTCGGCAGAAGCTTTACCTTAGCTTCGGGAAAGCCCGGCATCGGGCTGCGATGACTGCCCCAGTGCAGGGCATAGGGAATGTGGCGATAGCGTAAAGCCGCAATGACTTTGCGGGTATAGGGCGAGCCTGCAGCCCCTAAGACGTGGAGACGGGTTGCGGTTGGAGCATCAGACATCAGGCGACTTTCTTTTTGCGAGAGAAGAAGGTGAGCACCCCGCGAATAAGCGCGAACAAGATCAAGCCCAGAACCAGCGCCGAGCCCGCCAAGTGCCAGCCATAGAACTGAAGCTGACGCATGGTGCTGTTAAATGCGGCCTGACGCTGAACCTTATAGCCCTTGGGCAATTCAAGGACGCCATTGGCCTTGGCATAGGCATCATAAGCGCGTTCCAGATCGGCGCGGACCTCTGGTAATTGTTGCGACAGGTCCGTCGTTTGGCCGGGATCATTGACGACATGATAGAGCCGCCACTGATTGTCCCCATATGGAGGATTGTATTTTACGAGCGTGTAATCGCCCTTGGTGATGGCGGCATTACCAGAAACTTCCACCCCAACCGCATCAGTGGCCCCATAGACCGCTTGGGCTTGGCCCGACAGAATTGGGGCCAAACTGCGCCCGGAAATCGGCTTGGTATCGGGGATGGCGGGCGCTCCGCCCACGAGGTCGATCAGGGTTGGCGTAATGTCTTGCACAAAGGCTGCGGCATTGACGGCCTTGTCAGCCGCAATCCCGGGACCAGCCATCAGCATCGGCACATGCAGGCCACCGCTGGAGGTATAGAATTTAAACAAATAGCCTGGCGTTGCCACAGCACTCGCCCATTCTGGACCGATCCAATTATGGCTGCCACGTTCGCCGAGATTGGCTAAGTCGCGCGTATAGCCGTGGGTCTTCATCCAGAGATTAAAGCCGCGTTCCCCACCGGGATTACTCGGCTCTGGGCCGTTATCTGAGGTGATGACGAAGATCGTATTTTCCAGCTCTCCGGTCTTATCCAAATGTGCCACCAAGCGACCAAATTCGGCATCCGTGGCCTCGATCATGCCGGCATAGACTTCCATAGCCTTGGCCTGCATCCTCTTTTCATCCGCACTCAGACTGTCCCAAGCGCGCATACTGGCATGCATGGCAGGTGCTTTAGCGTCCTTCGGCACAAGACCTAAAGCCTTGGCGCGCTCAAACCGATCCTTGCGCAATTGGTCCCAGCCGCCATCAAAACGGCCCGCGTATTTCTGGGTATATTCGCGGGGCGCTTGTACGGGGATATGGACGGCTTGCAAGGCGACATAAGCCAAGAAGGGCTTGTCGTCCTTGGGCCGCGCGTCCAGATAGTCCAGCATCTTATTGACGATCACGGTCGAGGAAAACTGACCACTGGGATAGGAGGTCGGCTTATCATCCTCAAACCACGGTGCCTCGTTGTAAAAGGGCATATAGGGCTTATCATCCCAATTATCGGCCCCAGACGCGTCAAGCGCATAGGAGCGATCAAAGCCATGCGAGCCCGGTAACTGCCCCGGCCTATCGCCCAAATGCCACTTGCCACTCATAAAGGTGCGATAGCCCGCAAGGCGCAGCCGCTCTGGCAACGTGGCGGTGTTGGCTTCTAAATGCAGACCGTAACCGGGCTTACCAACATGTTCCCTGGGCAACACCTCTTTGATGGTCGCCACGCCTGCTTGATGATTGGTGAGGCCCGTAAGCAACATGGCGCGCGAGGGTGAGCATAAGGGCGAGGTCGCGTAACGGTTAAAGCGGGTGCCGCGGCGGGCGATGGCGTCAATATTCGGAGTCTTGGCTTCGCCGCCATAAATGCCCAAATCCATTAAGGCAGCATCGTCAAACAGAATGATCACAACATTGGGCTTAGCCTTCGGCGCGGCGGGTTTAGCGCCCGCTTGTCCCGAGGCAGGGCCTGCACCAGTCAATAGTGCCAAG
>JAJTGP010000236.1 GCA_021299265.1 Hyphomonadaceae bacterium
CACCCCAAACCCGCCCGTCCCCTTCCGGCCAAAAGTCGCCATCTCGTGACCATCAGCATTGAACCTAACCGCCAATGGCGCAGGCCTTTCTCACTTCGACAGCACCTGCCACAGCCTCCGCCCACGCAAAGGCCGCGCTCAAACTAAAGCGCGCAAAATCGGGTGGGATCGGCCTTAGAGGATCGCGCAACACGAGTTGCGCTCTTGCCAGCGTCGAGATGCGCAACCCGTGTTGCGCGATCCTTTCAATTCGTGACGGAACAGACCCGACCGCGCGAGGCGCATTAGACCTTCAACAGGCCTTCATGAAATTCATTGGCGAGAGTGGCATAGAGGACATGGTCTTTCCATTCGCCATTGATCTTCAGATATTGTCGGGCCAGTCCCTCTTCCTGAAAGCCGATGCTTTCTAGGAGCCCGCGCGAACGGAAATTGGTGGGGACGCAGGCCGCCTGCACGCGGTGTAGACCGAGCGGTCCAAAAGCATAAGCGACAACGGCGCGGACCGCCGCGCGGGTAAAGCCTTGCCGCGCAAAGGGTTGGCCGACCCAATAGCCAATCGTGCAATCTTGCGCGACGCCACGACGAATGTTGGAGATGTTGACCCCGCCGACCAAAGCATCATCGCTGGTCCGAAACACCAAGAAGGGCGATGCCAGCCCCAGCTTCACATCATGTCGCCAGCCTTGCAGGCGCCACAAATAGCAAGCGCGCGACAATTCATCAAAGCGCCATTCAGGCTCCCACGGCACGAGCCAAGTTTCACTCGCCGCCCGCAAATCTGCCCAAGCCTGATAATCGCCCTTTTGCGCTTCACGCAAATAGACGCCCTCACCTTCGAGGCGCAGCTTGCTTTCAGGTGGATTGACCAGATTGAGAAACACCCAGTTTCGGTCCTTTTGAGCGGTTTAAGCGAAGTTTGCCGTGAAAAGGGGTGCGGCGGCAAGCCCTGCTGCTGGCCCAATCGCCGCTGCGGCGGCAAAACCTTGTTCGGCAGCAGCAATTGCATCCCGCGCAGCCTGTTGGACGGCTTTTGCTTCCACACGTCGGACCCGAGCGGACACGTCGGCCAAGGGCAGAGGACGGCCATAGAGCAAGGTCTGGCTGACGGCGGCTTCACAGCGTGCGGCGGGGCTTTCTGCCGCCATCATCATGCTGGCTTCGAGAATGCGAACCGCGCGTTTGAGTTCGAGGGGCGTTGGGCCCTGCTCGGCCATTTGTACCAAATGGTCGGCGGTGCGGCGTGCGACGTCGGCAGCGTCAGCGGGTCCGCAGCCGACAGATACGCAAATGCGGCCTGCATCCTCATAGAGGTCGCAGAAGGCCTCTACGGAATAGACGAGGCCGCGCGTCTCGCGCAGGTCTTGGAATAGGCGCGATGCCATGCCGCCGCCCAAAATCTCGCACATCACACGCGCCGCGATTGCCTCATCGCTGCCCAAACGCGGGCCGGGCAAAGAGAAGGTCAGATGGACTTGTTCAGCGTCGCGCACTTCGCTTAATGCCCGGCCACCGCCTTTGGCCGGCACGGAGGGCGCAGCCTCAAACGGGGCAAGACCACCAAAGGCACGCTCAACTTGGTCTTCGATCTCGGCCTCATCCAAGGCACCCGAGACAGCGACCAACATGCTGGATGGGGCATAGGTGCGGCTGCGGAACGCATTGATGGCGTCTTGATCAATGGCAGCAAGGCTGGCCTCATCGCCCAAAATCGGGCGGCCTAAGGCGTGATCTGGAAAGGCTGCAAATTGGTGCAAAACCCCGCAGCGGTCCTCTGGATCGTCAAAGGCTTCACCGATCTCCTGCAGCACGACGCCTTTTTCAAGCGCCAGATCTTCTGGCCGCAAATGGGGCTTTAAGACGAGGTCTGCCGTCAAGCCCAGCGCAAACGACGCATCCTCGGCGAGGCAACGCGCGAAAAAGCCCGTGCGCTCATAGCCGGTTGCGGCATTGAGATAGATGCCGCGTCCTTCGGCCTCTTCGGCCAAGCTGCGCGCATCGCGACCACCGGCACCCTTAAAGACCAGATGCTCCAGCAAATGGGCGATGCCATTTTCGCGCATCGTCTCCGCCCGCGTGCCAGCCTTCACCCAAACACCGACACAGGTGCTGGCCAGACCCGGGATCGGGTCCATCAGCACGCGCACACCATTGGAGAGGGTCTTTAAGGTCGCAGCGCTCATGCCGGGGTGCCAGTATGGGCGCGAATATAGGCTTTGACGGCGGCCACATCGGCCGGCATGTCCACCATTACTTCTTTTCGGTCGAACAGGTCGGCGCAATGGCGGGGGAGGCCTGGGGCTTGGCCCAAGATGGATTCAACCGTCTCTGGGAATTTGGCAGGGTGGGCGGTCGCCAGCAAGACGCGTGCGCCCGTGATCTCATCCTCACCAAAGCGCGCCCGCCAGCCCACTGCTGTATGGGGGCACAAGACTTCGCCAGTCTGTTCAAAGCAATCAGCCAAGGCCCAACGGGTTTCTTGGTCGTCCACGCCAAAGGCATCAAAATGCTGTTTCAGCATGGCAAAGGCGGGTGCGGGAATGTCGAATGAACCGCTCTGGGCAAAGCCGTCATAGAGCTTTTTCAGGACCGCGGCATCGCGACCCAGCGCTTCAAAGACGATGCGTTCAAAATTGCTGGCTACACTAATATCCATGGCGGGGCTTAGGGTTGGAAGGCTGGCCGTGGACTTGGCATAGGTGCCGGTCTCGAAAGCTTTGGCGATGCCGTCATTCGCATTGGTGGCGATCATGATCCGGCCGATGGGCGCGCCAATCATTTTGGCAACATAGCCTGCCAAAGCATCGCCGAAATTGCCGGAGGGAACGGTGAAGTTCACAGGTCCTGCCACACTCAACGCGGCAGAAGCCACGACATAATAGACCGATTGCGCCATGATGCGGGCCCAATTGATCGAGTTCACGGGCGATAGCGCCACTTCTTTCGCAAATGCTTTATCCGCAAACATGGATTTGACGAGGGCTTGGGCCGTATCGAAATCGCCATCAATATTCAGGGCATGGACATTGTCGCCGCCCGAAGCCGTCATGAAGCGGCGCTGAACATCGGAGACGCGGCCCTTAGGCATCAGGACAAACAAATCCACCCGGTCGGTCTCTTTCAAGGCCTCCACGGCTGCCCCGCCTGTATCGCCAGACGTCGCGCACACAATGGCCAAGCGCGCATCACGGCGTTCCAGCGCAAGGCTATAAAGCCCAGCCAAAAGCTGCATCGCAATGTCCTTGAAAGCAAGCGACGGCCCGTGGAACAACTCCAAAATATAGTCGCCTGGCCCCACTTGCTGCACGGGGGTCACGCCGGGATTGGCCCATTGGCCACCATAGGCTTCTTCGGTCAGGCCAATGGCCTCTTTCATGGTGAGGTCTTGGCCCGAAAAGAGCGCCAGGATCGCTGCGGCGGTATCGGCATAGGGGGCGGTTGCGGCGGCGCGAATTTGCGCCTCGCTTAAACGCGGCCAGCTTTCTGGCACATAAAGCCCGCCGTCAGGAGCAAGCCCGGTTAGCAGCGCGTCGAAGAAGGAAACAGAAGGAGACCCGCCACGGGTCGAAATATAACGCATGATCTTGCTTTATCGTGTTGAGGTTTAAGAGGGGGAGCGCCCAAAACGCAGACGGCCGGTACGGATATGCAGGCCCGTATAGACCCCGATGAGCGCGAAGCCAAACCCCCACCATGTTAAGGCATAGCCCAAGTGTCGGTCCGGCGGGATTTGATTGGCCCCTTTGCTATCTGCCCACGGGTTGATTTGCGTCTGACCGCTCGCCAAAGGGTCAACCAGATTGAGGGCAACATAATAGGCGGGCGAGCCGCCAGTCAGTTTGAGTGAAGCCCCCATGGCAGGCAAGTCCGGCC
>JAJTGP010000049.1 GCA_021299265.1 Hyphomonadaceae bacterium
CAAAGGTGTTTCGATTACACGCACATTGGGCGGAAGCTTGGTGCCGGGCGGCAGTTTTACGCCGGGGGGCAAACGCACGATGCGGGGATTTTCTGGCGTACCTTCACCTTGTGCTTGCCCTTGAGCGGCTTGGGCTTGGGCTTGCGCAGCTTGCATTTGCGCCATTTGCTCGGGCGTCATGCCACCTTCGCCTTGCCCGGCTTGTTCAGGGATAACCATGGGAATTTTGGATGCGCTGGCACCTGCATCAATCACAGCCAACGCTTGGCCTGCCCGAGCCCGCACGCCTTGAGGTGCCAGCGGGTCCATCTGCAACAAGGCATAGCTGGAGCGTGCAGCAGCGGCATCGCCAGACGACCAAGCAATCGCGGCAGCCAATTCACGCGCCAAAGGCGCAAACGCGCCCTTACGGTCGATAATAGGCTTCAAACGCGCATTCATCTGATCCTTGGTTTCGCTGTCTGCCGCGATATAGGCTGCGCGCAGGCGCGCCAAATCGGCCAAATCTACATCCTTGATCTTCTTCGCGGCGTCTTCATAAGCCACGCGCGCTTCAGCGGATTTGGACTGCTCTTGCAACACAGCTGCGCGCTGCAAAAGGGCTTGGGCAGCAAAACCGGCGGGAGCAGTTTTCGCCAGCTCCGCGAGGCTTGCGGCCCCACCATTTAAGTCTCCTGCTTGCAGCTTTGACATGGCCGCATCATAGGCGACACCGGCCTTATCAACGGCTTTCGCCTGCTCGCTCTGCCAGAATTGCCAGCCCGCACTACCGGCCAGCCCGAGAACAATGGCCCCAATAACAAAGGGGGCTGCCCGCTTTGCGAGATTTTCCGCGGTCTCTTTGCGCAGCTCATCTTCGGCTTCGCGAAATAAATCAGACACGCTCACTTCTCCATCGATTCTAAAGGCGTCTCATGGTTGAGACTTCGTAAGATAACCTGTTGACGCTAAAGGTGGTGGTCACACAGGGCAAGGTTTGGGCTCGCGCGAAACTGCGACGATTTGAGGGCAAAAGCACTTAGGGCGCGCGTTTTAGCACATAGGTCTCCGCTTCGGCAGGAAATGTCCGCTCCCGCACGTCTTGTGCATAATGGGCCGCAGCCTGATCAATGATGTTTCCGAGATCCGCATAACGGCGCACAAATTTGGGAGTCCAAGGGAACATGCCCAGCATATCATCGGTCACAAGGATCTGGCCGTCGCACTTAGCAGAAGCCCCAATGCCGATGGTGGGTGCCCGAACAAGCGAACTGACTTCGGCAGCAATATCTTCAGCAACCCCTTCCACCACAATAGCAAAGGCCCCTGCCCGGTCGGCGGCTAAGGCCTCGCGCAATACGCGGTCGCGCTCTGCTTTGGTGCGGCCCTTGGCGCGAAAGCCACCGTCCACATTCATGGCTTGCGGGCGCAAACCGACATGGCCCATAACCGGGATCCCGCGATCAACCAAGAAGGCAATGGTATCAGCAATACCCTCGCCGCTTTCAACCTTTACGGCTTGGCAGCCCGTTTCCATCATGACGCGGCTGGCAGAACGCCACGCCACTTCATGGCTTTCTTCATACGAACCAAACGGCAGATCGACGACGACCAAAGCCTGATTAGAGCCGCGCATCACGGCGCGACCGTGCAAGATCATCATTTCGAGTGTGACGCCGACCGTAGAGCTAAGCCCGTGAACCACCATGCCCAAACTATCGCCAACCAGCAGCACGTCCGCATGGGGGTCGAGCAAGCGCGCCATCGGGGCGGTATAGGCCGTCAAACAGACAACAGGCGCTTTGCCTTTGCCGTTGGCGATGTCGCGCACAGTTTTGCGTTTGGTGATTTCGGTTTGAGCACTCATGGCCGTGTCTCTACACCGAGGCGCGCGCAGGCTAAAGGCCCTGCGCCCAATCTGCTGCATTTGTCATGAAAGCGGGCCGGCGCACCCTGCCCGCAAATTAGATATGAATCACGCGCCCATAAGCGTCCAACACCGCCTCATGCATCATTTCTGAGAGGGTCGGGTGCGGGAAGACGGTCTCCATCAATTGCGCTTCGGTCGTCTCCAACGTCATGGCAATGCCATAGCCCTGGATCAGCTCGGTCACTTCAGTGCCGACCATATGGGCCCCCAAAAGCTCACCGGTTTTCTTATCAAACACGGTTTTGACCATGCCTTCAGGCTCTCCCAGAGCGATGGCTTTACCATTGCCGCTGAAGGGAAATTTGCCGACGCGGACGTCATAGCCCGCAGCTTTGGCCTTTTCTTCCGTCAAGCCAATGCTGGCGACTTGCGGGTTGGAATAAGTGCAGCCCGGAATGCGCGCGACATTGAGGGCATGGGGGTGGAGGCCCGCAATCGCCTCAACACAGGAAACCCCTTCATGGCTGGCTTTATGGGCGAGCCAAGGCGCGCCCGTCAGATCGCCAATCGCATAGAGCCCCTTGACGTTCGTGCGGCCCATGGCATCGGTCACCACATGGGTGCGGTCTACGGTGACGCCAAGCTCTTCCAGACCCAAATTCTCAACATTGCCGACAATGCCAACCGCCAAAATGGCGCGATCGGCCTCGATGGTCTCAAGCTTACCGCCGCTTTCGATGGCAGCTGTCACAGTGGAAGCTCCAGCCTTCAGCCCTTTTACCGAAGCGCCCGTGATCAAGCGGATACCGCGCTTTTGAAAGGCCTTGGCGGCAAAGCCTGAAATCTCGGCATCTTCAACCGGCAGGATGCGGTCGAGGGCCTCCACCACGGTGACTTCGGAGCCGAGCGAGCGGAAGAAGCTGGCAAACTCAATGCCGATGGCACCCGAGCCAATGACCAGCAAGCGCTTTGGCATGGTGTCGGGCACAAGCGCCTCACGGTACGTCCAGATCAGCTTGCCATCCGGCACGAGGCCTGCGGCAGGAATCGTGCGCGCTCGGGCACCTGTCGCCAGAATGACGTGCTTGGCTTGCAGGGTGCGGGTGCCGCCAGCGGCGAGGTCAACGGTGACGCCCGGGGCTTCTGTGCCCTTGGTGAGGCGGGCCGTGCCGGCAATCACTTCAATCTTATTTTTCTTCATCAGATAGGTGACGCCGCCCGACAATTGTTTGGCGACCTTGCGCGAGCGATCCACAATCTTCGACAAATCAAAGCTCGCGCCCGTCACCGACAAGCCATAGGCTTCGGCATGCTTGATGTTTTCATAAACATCGGCTGAGCGCAGAAGCGCCTTGGTCGGGATACAGCCCCAATTCAGGCAGATGCCACCTAAATTTTCGCGCTCTACAATGGCGGTCTTAAACCCCAATTGGGTCGCCCGAATAGCGGCCACATAGCCCCCGGGGCCTGATCCAATTACGACGACATCCACGGTATCAACGGCCATCCAAAACTCCTGATCTCAGATCACTCTTTAGCCTGCTTTCGGTCCCGCTTGGAAGGCCTTGAGCTACCCGATACCGAATGCCCCCTTTACGCCATCGACGATGAACTGCGCGGCCAAGGCTGCCAGAATAATGCCGAAAATGCGGGTAATCATAGCGGCAACGGTCGCGCCCATGATTTTGGTGAGGGGTCCGGCCAACAAAAACCCTATGAGGCACAAAATTAAATTTGCCCCAGCTCCGGCTAAAACCATGCCCTGCTCTGCCATTGTCTTCGACTGGGCGAACAATAGCATAATAGAAGCAATCGCACCTGGGCCAGAGATTAGCGGGATGGCGAGCGGAAATACCGACACATCTTCAAACCGTTCTGGATGTTTTTGGGCTTCGGCCAACACCTTTTCATTACGCTCTTCGCGCCGCTCGGTACGCTTTTCAAATAGCATGTCCACGGCAATTAAGAACAACAGCACGCCGCCCGCCAAACGAAAGGCATCCAGCGAGACATGCAGCTTACCGAGCAGCCATTGGCCGCCAAAGGCAAAGCCGACCAGCACAATGGTTGCCACGCCGACCGACTTAAATGCCATCTTATTCTGCCACGCCCGCGAGGTATGCTGGGTTAAGGTGGCAAACATGGGTGCGACCCCTGGCGGGTCGATCACCACAAAGAAAGTGACGAAGGCGGCGAGAAACAGTTCGAGCATGACCGACCTCTAACCCGCTTTGGGGTTGGGGTCATCCTCTAGCAAACAGTTACTTCACATGAGCTTTAACGACGTGGATCGTCAAAGTCCCGGCGGCGTGGCCGCACGTCTGGCAAAGCCGAAATCGGCCCCCGCCGGTCGACCAAAATGGCGCGCTCATAGCTGTCGCGCTCATGTCCCAAAAAGCGGGCCGCAGGCTTTTTTTGCCCGCGGCCGCTAGACCCCCCAAACCCAAACCAACCCATATCCGGAATCTCCGCTCCGATTGTTTTTATGGGTTTAGCTTAGTCGAAATTGGTTAATTCGGCCCCAGAGATCGTGGTTAAATAAATGTTGCAAAACAACACTTGACCCAAGTCCTGATCTGAGTGTCATATCACCCAAGAATACAGTGAGACGTTCCAAGTATTCATGCCGTTGGGAGGAGTTTGTAATATGTCAAAGTTCGAGACTTATGAAGCGAAAGATGGTTTTCGTTGGCGCTTTAAAGCTACCAACGGGAATATTCTGGCGGATTCAAGCGAAGGCTATTCATCTAAAGCATCGCGTGACAATGGCATTGAACTCTGCCGCAAGGGTGAGCTGAAGTATGAGGTCTTTGAATCCAAGGGCCAATATTACTGGCGCGCCAAGTCAAAGAATGGCAATATCATTGCAGATGGCAATGAAGGCTATAAGGCCAAAGCAAGCTGTGAGAACGGCATGGAATCCTTCCAGCGCCAAGCGCCAGACGCGCCGGTCGTCGAAGTCGAATAGCGGTTCAAATGGCGTAAGGCAGGCCTAGCCTGCCTTACAGCATCAGGCCGATGGGCTCTTCAATCAGGCCCTTAAACGCGGCAAGCCAAGCCGAGCCAATCGCCCCGTCCACCACACGGTGATCACAGGTCAGCGTAACGCTCATCACCGTCGCAATCGCCAATGCGCCGTTTTTGACGACTGGGCGCTGTTCCCCTGCCCCAACCGACAAGATACAGCCTTGGGGCTCGTTGATGATGCTCATAAAGCTCTTGATCCCCATCATGCCCAAATTGGAAATGGAGAAGGTGCCGCCAGCATAATCTTCCGGCATGAGTTTCCGGTTGCGCGCCTTATCTGCCAAGCTTTTCATCTCATCAGAAATGGCGGCAAGGCCCTTGGTTTCGGCCTTGCGGATCACTGGCGTGATCAAGCCGCCATCAATGGCGACGGCCACCGCAATGTCTGCATGGTGATGGATCAAAATCCCATCAGGCGTGTAGGACGCGTTGGCCGCTGGCACGCGCTTACAGGCAAGCGCAGCCGCTTTAATCACCAGATCATTGACCGACACTTTGGCGTTTTGGGCCGCACCGACTTGATTGAGCTGTTTGCGCAATTCCAACAATTTGTCGATTTCCAGATCGATATTGAGCGGGAAATGCGGCACATCGCGGAAGCTCTCGGTCATGCGGCGCGCAATTGTTCGGCGCATCCCATCCAAGGGCACAACATCATAAGTACCCTCAGCATACGGCAATGGGCTTGGCGCGCGCGGCACAGTAGCTGGCGCAGAAGCTGGCGTGGGTGCGGTGACTTGTGCCGCTGGTGCTGCGCTGGCAGTTTGCCCGCGGGCAGCTTCCACATCTGCTTTGACGATGCGGCCATGCGGGCCAGTGCCGGTAACTTGGGCCAAGTTGATGCCAGCCGCTTCGGCAATGCGCTTGGCAAGTGGTGACGCCATAATACGGCTACCGTCACTTGCCGCAGATGCGGCTGCGACAGGCGCGGCGGCTGGTGTTGGATTAGGCGCGGAAACGGGGGCCGCAGCAACTGGGGCTGGCGTGGCAGGTGCAGCGGAAGGGGCTACGCCCTCGCCTTCAATGCGCGCAATCACGGCATTGACCTTCACGCCTTGGGTGCCTTCGGCGACTAAAATCTCCAGCACTTTGCCCTCATCGACCGCCTCGACTTCCATCGTCGCTTTATCGGTCTCGATCTCGCACATCACGTCGCCAGACTTCAGCACGTCGCCAACTTTCACGTGCCATTTCGCCAACACGCCCTCTTCCATCGTCGGGGACAAAGCGGGCATCAAAATGTCGATAGCCATGGGCAACTTCCTCAGCGATTGGTGACGGCGCGGGCGGCCGCGACGATATCTGCCGCATTCGGCAAGGATAATTTCTCAAGATTGGCCGCATAAGGCAGCGTCGTCTCTTTTTGGTGGACCCGCATCGGTGGGTCATCGAGC
>JAJTGP010000202.1 GCA_021299265.1 Hyphomonadaceae bacterium
GGCACGCGTGAGGTAGCCCGGCGAATCGCTGTCGTAGCTTGCCGTGCGGACGATGGCGCGCAGCGTGGTGTCGTCATTGATCGCCCAAGCCCAAAGGAGGGAAGTCCCAACGCGGACAGCTTCAAACCCGTCATTCACAAAGGCATTCTGGCGGCGATTGGCCAGATACTCGGCTTGCGTCAGGCCTGAATAGGTGACTTGGCTGTCCTCGCCATAGCGGCTGACGCGCAAGGTCAAATCATGATGCTCGCCCAAGCTTTTTTCGAGCTTGAGGTAGAGGTCGTTGATTTTGAGCGATTGATTGTCGCGCACACCATCAGATTGGGTTGCATTCGCATGGACGAGCGCGCGCATGCCCGCGATGGGGCCACCGAGATTGAGGTCTGCTTCCAAATAGCCATCAGAACCCGCCGCCCACGTCGCTTGGCCTTCAAAGGCTTCTGGTGCAGGTGGGGTGACATAATTGATGACGCCGCCAACCGTGTTCGGGCCAAAGCGGATTTGGCTGGCACCTTTGAGGATTTCAATTCGGCTATAGCGGCGGATTGGCGGGTGATAATAAGTGGCATTGTCGCCATAAGGCGCGAAGCTCAAGGGCAGGCCGTCTTCCAAGAGGAGGACTTTGCTCGAGCGCGTCGGTGAGAGGCCGCGAATACCAATATTGGGGCGCAGGCCCATGCCTTCCTCGTCGCGGGCAAAAACGCCCGGCACTTGGCGTAGCGCTTCATTGACGGACAAGACGCGCGCGCGCACCAGATCGGTCTGCTCAATCGTGGCACCAGAGCCTGGAATGGTCCGCAGACCATCTTCTTGGCCAATGACGATAATGGTCTCGACGGGGGCTGCCGCTTCGGCGGCGGCCAAGCTTGGGGCCAAAAGGGCAAGGCCCCCAGCACACAGAGCGCTCGTGAGTGAGGGGAGGGGACGGTTCGGCTTGTTTATAGTGATACTCATTCTTAGTTTCATATTGCGAATGATTTGCAAAAACAACTAGGCGAAATCGTAAATTACAGTCATCGCTGGCTTTTTCGGGGCTTCCTCTCTATGAACAGAGGCAGATTAGGGGGGTGACAACTGCCCTTTGATCCCACATTTAAAGGTTAGCGGGCCGCGTTGGCCCTCTGCTTCATTGGTCACAGGAAGCTTTTTTGAAAATGAGCGTGCGACACAAGTGACCCTAAACGTGCCATCCGAAGGCCTTGAGGCGACTAATACTGCGGCGACTGCCGAGTTTAAGCCCAATGATGGCTTAACCGCGCGCCTGTTGACCATTGGCGCGGGCTTTATTCTGTTGACGGAAGCCTTGTTCTTTCTGCCGACAATGGCCAGCCTGCGCGACGAATGGATCGTTAGTCGTCTCAATACCGCAGAGATTGTCGCCTTGGCCGTAACTGCGCCGGACAGCGATGGCTTGATGGGCGGACGAACGTCTGAATTGGTGCGCGCAGCCGAAATTCAGTCAGTGACCATTCTCCAAAATGACGTGCGCCTTGCCGTAATGGGCGCAGCACCAAAAGGTACGATTATCGACATAAACCCAGAGGCGCAGACCATTGGTCGCTCGCTGTCTGGGGTGTTGGAGGCCTATGCCGCGCCTAAGGGCCGCTATCTCCGCATTGTTGGTCGACCTCAGACCAATGCCGCGATCAAGCTTGAAGTGATCGTGGCAGAAGCGCCGTTGAAAGACTCGCTGATGCGGTCGACTTGGCAGGTTTTGCTCTCGTCCTTGGCTTTGTCTTTGACCATTGGGGCGTTGATTTATGCGGCATTGGCTGATGGCTTCGTGCGGCCGATGCGGCGCCTAACCCGGGCGATTACCCGCTTCAGCACCGCACCAACCGACGCCAGTCGCGCGCTTGTGCCCTCTGGGCGGGCCGATGAGATTGGCCAAGCGGAGGTCGCCTTTTCCGCCATGCAGGACACGGTGCGACAGGCCTTCATTCAGAAGGATCGCTTGGCGCAATTGGGCCTTGCGGTCTCAAAAATTTCCCACGATCTGCGCCATTCACTGGGTGCTGCCCAATTAGTGAGTGAGCGGTTGGCGTCGGTGGATGATCCGGTGGTGCGGGCAACCGCCCCACGACTTGAGCGCGCGCTTCAGCGGGCGGTGAATTTGGCGCAATCCACTTTGGCCTTTGGCAAAGCCCAAGAGCGCCCGCCTGAAGTTGAGCTCCTCTATCTTTCCGATGCGTTGGATGACGCCGCAGAAGAAGCCTTGGCAGGCCTGACCGTGCCTTGGCAACATGACGTTCCAAACGACCTTGAGATCGAGATGGATGGCGAGCATTTGCATCGCATCCTGACCAATCTAATCCGCAATGCCGCCCAAGCCATCGACCAATCGGGTAAGCCCGGCACGATCCGCGCTTATGCAGCGCTGGAAGGTGAGCGGATTGATCTGCATGTGGTCGATACGGGGCCCGGCCTTCCCAAACGGGTGCAGGATAACTTGTTTATGCCATTTGCCGGCAGCGGCCTGACGGGTGGGACAGGGCTTGGCCTCGCCATCGCGCGCGAACTCGCCCGCTTAAACGGCGGGGACATTGTCTTGGTCTCAACCTGCCAATCCGGCACGGACTTTGTCGTGCATCTACTGGCCCAAAAGGACGATGCAGCCGATGGTGACGCTTAGGCTTTAGCCGCCTCAGCCTCTTCCCGCTTTTCACGTTCCAGAATTTCTCGGGCCGGGCCACGCGAAATCGCCAGAGCCATGATGATGCCGAAAATGCCGATTAAAGACGTGTAGAAGAAGAAAGCGGTGTAGCCAGCGGCCAAAGCTTGACCCGATACGCCCAGCTTAGCCCCACCTGCTGCAAAGGCTTCAGGCGGCAAGTGGTTGAACCAAGGTTTCATGGTGGCCAGCAAGCCCGTCTCGGAAGCTTTGGCCGCGCCTTCCACCACGCGACCGGACAAGGCCGTAATGATCTTGCCGGGGAGGGCATAGAGCGAGGAGAACACCGCATATTGGGTCGCGGTGAAGCCTTCTCTTGTAAGCATGGACATATACATGATCAGGCACGTGCCCGCGAACATGCCCGACAAATTGTCGATGCCAATCGCAACGTAGAGAGCAGGTAAATTGGGGCCCGTCAGCGTGATCGAGATGAAGGCCAAGTTTGAAAGTGGTTGCAAGAAGGCCCCAATCACGAGGCAACGGAACAGGCCAAACTTCAACACGAGCCAACCGCTTAGCCCTGCCCCAATCGCACTCATGGCCGCCCCAAAGAATTTCTGGGCGTAAGCGATGGAGTCTTTTGAAAAGCCTGCGTCCAAATACATGGTTGAGGTCAGATTCAATACAAAGTCTGCCATCCGATAGACGCAGATGAACACCAAAATCAGGCTCGCCAAGTCTTTATAGCGGCTGAAGAAGTCGGCGAGCGGGTCCGCCAAAGCGGCTTTAAAATAGGCACCCGGGCGGGTTTTGAGGCGGGGGATTTGTAAGCAGGCGACCACAACCAGACTGAGACCAATCAGGGCATAACCTACTTGCTGCCAGACACCCCACGGCTTGGCGGCCAAAGCGGCGCTCATCTCCTTTGTGCCGCCGTAAAGCCCACCAACCAAC
>JAJTGP010000066.1 GCA_021299265.1 Hyphomonadaceae bacterium
CGAACCAGCCTCGCTTTTGCGGGGCTTTTTTGCGTTTGGGGGGTAATCGCCCCCCGGCAGCTCGTCAGGCTCATAACCTGAAGGTCGTAGGTTCACCCCCGCACCCAAATTCTTCGAACCAGCCTCGCACATGCGGGGCTTTTTTGTGTTATAGGCTTGGTAGCAACAAAACAACCAAACTGATAAAGTATCGCCATGTTCTCGATATATCATTCGGCTCTACTGGCTGCGCTATGTTGCCTTTTAAATTCCGGCAATTTGCTGGCATGTAGCATTCCGCCGCCAACTCCGCCTGCGCGCCTTGGCGCAGAAACGGATGCTCAGTATTCTGCGCGATGGAGCGCGCTGCGCGCCAAAGAACGCCGAGATATTTTGGCCTCGATGCGTGTACGAAACTCATCCGACCAAGGGCGTTGGTGGCACAACGCAACTGAAGTTCGATTAGTGGAAGTTGTTGATAGGAAGCCTAATCATATTAGAACTGTTCGAACATTGATTTGGATTCGAGGCAGCGGCCATGCTCGGAACGTGCGATTGCAGGAAGATGGTGGCCATTGTCCTCCTACACTTGGCCGCTTGGGCAGTAGCCAACCCGGCGACTTATTCGTTCTCTTTGTTTTTCCAGCACCAGAACGACTTAGCTTTCGATACGAGTGGACAGCTGTAAAAGACGTGTCAAACCGTGATGTCAAAGTCGCGCTTTCACGGCATCGTCCCGACCTGAGGTTGAAATAGCTGGGGCTAGGGTGGAGCAGCCCGACAGCTCGCCAGGCTCATAACCTAAAGGTCGTAGGTTCACCCCCGCACCCAAGTGTCTTTATGGCCTCGCTCATGCGGGGCTATTTTGCGTTCTACAAATTCTTGATTCAGTCATCGGTCCCTGATATATGACTTAGTCATACCATCGAGGTTAAGATGACCGTTAAAACGACACTCAGCTTTACAGATCGCCATCACCACTTTGTAACAGCTAAGGTGGGGCAAGGCGTGTTTGCGACACAAAGTGCCGCCGTTGCTGCTGCTCTGGAGCAGATGATGCAAGATGAGGAAGAGCGCGACTTAGCTCTATCGTGTCTGGCTCACGAGATTCGCGCCCGCATGGAAACGCCGCGTGCATCCTTTGTCGATCAAGAGGGCGCGTTTTCGGCTGCGAAGCGCACGATCAACGCGATGCTTAAGGCGTGAACTATCAGATCAAATTTCACCCACTTGTTGCGCGTGATCTTGATAGCATCGCCAATGCGATCATTGACTACGCGGGCGCTGTTGTCGCGGCCCGTAAACTGGCCGAAATTGAAGCGGCTATCGGGGCACTCCAGAACACGCCCCACAAAGGGAGCACGCGTGACGAAATCGCCCCGGGCTTAAGGGCGATCCCCGCGGGCAGGAAAGCCGTCATTGCTTTTGTGGTTGATGATGTTGCAAGGGAAATATTGATTTATGCTATCACGTACGGCGGTGCAGATTGGATCGCCCGCACGGGTGCGCGTGGTAGGTAAGGTTTGTCGTCGCTCGTCACGCTCGTAACCGGAAGGTCGTAGGTTCACCCCCGCACCCAAATCTTCGAACCAGCCTCGCTCATGCGGGGCTTTTTTGCTTTTTGGCGGGGCCTTTGTCCTCCCCCGTCTCATGGAAAGCGAGCGCCGAACGGCTCATTTGGCAATCGCGCTGCATTGGCGACGAAGCTGATGGTATGATACGTGCCGCAGAGGGCAAATATTTCTAATTGCTGCTCTTTACTCCAGTCGCGTGCAAATTGCTCGCTGATGATGTTGTCCATTTTTCCCGAAGCGCAAAGGTTGTCCACGGCCCTTAAAAGGCATGCTTCGGCTGGCGACCATATGGCGTCGTCGACCTGCTCGCTTCGGGTTGCCGCGATTTGTGCGTCCGTGAGCTTAGCATGAGACCCGAATGCGCTGACATGCACGCCCCATTCGTATTCGCAATTCTTGTTGGCCGTTACACGCAAGATAACAATTTCTCGGATGCGCAAGGGTAGCGGGCTGTCTTTATCGAGCAGATTTGGAACCGCTTTCTTCAAGAATCTCAAGCTGTTGGCGAAGACACGGAAGAGGGCCAGTATGTAGCCGCCTTGTTGTGGATAGCTGGCTAAGACTTTGGCCACGTCTTCAGGATAGGGTTCGGTAATTGGCGTTAATTGAGTGGTCATTGCGGGCTCGCTTTGCTAGATGATTGCAAGCCGAAACTATGCTACTAAATATGTAGCGTCAATATGGGGGCGGAAATTGCACAAGCTTCCCGGAACGCCGGTTCGCGGTTCACAGACTGGCCGTCCAATCATGGTTTTACTGGATGTCCTCGGACAGCGCTGGACGCTCCGTCTGCTTTGGGAACTCAGCCATGACACCGCGACGTTTCGCGCGCTCCGATCCAGATGCGATGATGTCTCTCCGACCGTGTTAAATCAACGCCTTAAGGAGCTGAGAGGCCTAGGCTTGGTTGACCTTGGCGAAAACGGGTACGAGTTGACGAGCATGGGAATGGCGCTGGCAGGGAAGTTTGCCTCACTGGACGCTTGGGCAAATGAATGGGCGGAAAATCTTGAAAAGCATGATATTTCAAAAGATTAGATCGTCCAAAAGCCTCCCCAACCTCACCCCTCCAACGCCTTTATCATATCCACACGTGTCCCATGCCGGCCGCCTTCAAACTCGGCTGTCAAGAATGCGTCGACGATATCCAGGGCGAGGCCAAAGCCTACGACACGGGCGCCGATGGACAGCATATTGGCGTCATTATGCTGGCGGATCATGCGGGCAGAGAAGGTGTCCATACACACGCCACAACGTATCCCTTTGACCTTATTGGCCGCCATCATAATGCCCTGGCCGGTCCCGCACAAAAGAATGCCGAATTGATATTGGCCAGCTGCGACAAGGTGGGCGGCCTCGGCACCGCGTTCGGGATAGGGCGTGCTTTCGGTCGTCATGGGGCCAATGTCATCGACTGCCCAGCCCTTGGCGGTCACATGGTCGTAAATGGCACGCCGCAACTCAATCGCGGCGTGGTCGCTGGTCAACACAAGGCGGTTTGGCTGGGTCATGGCTCAGGCCTATTTGCCGTGGTGGCGGCCGATGCTGGCCTTAATACGATCCAAAGTCGCGCCACGAATAGCCAACTTATTGCCGTGATAGGCGTGGCCGGGCAGTTGGGCGAGCTGGCCCGCTAAGGCGATCGCTTCGGCTTCGACCTTGTCCAAGCTGGTCAGGTGGTCGAGATAGCCTGCCTCCACAGCGCCTTCTGAGTCATAGATAAAGGCTTGGACGACGGCTTTGGTCATATGCAGCGGGTTCAGGCGGTCCTTGGACAGCTCCAGCGCGAAGATTGGCAAGACCATGCCATTAATCGTCTCATTCGCGCCAATCTTATAAGGCCCTGCCGCGCCAATGCGGGTATCACACGCGTGCAGGATGAATACGCCCATCGCAATCGAATGGCCGGTACAGGCGGCAACAACGGGCAGGGGGTTGCCATAAAGGCGCACCAGAAGGCCCGCTCCGGCATCAAGGAGTGCAATCGCTGCCTCTGGCCCAGAACCTGTCAGCGCTTGCAGATCAAAGCCGCCTGAAAAACGACCTTCACGGCCCGCCAACACAATGGCTTTGGCTTTCGCCTCGGCTTCATCCAAGGCCGCATGCAGGGAAGCCACCATGGCTTGATTGATCACATTGGCCTTGCCGTCATCCATGCGGATAACAGCCACATCACCAATCATCTCCACGCTCGCACTCATGCTACTGCTCCCTGTTTGTTTCTGATCTAATTCTCGCCTGACTAGTAGAGATAAGGCTTTGTGGGTCAACAGGGCAGATGCAAGTTCGGGGCGCTGCCGCAACATCCGTGATTTGACCTTGGTCACCTGCCTGTCTAATCCAAGCGGCACTGGGGTTGGATAGAAAGAGACGTAAGATGTTGGATGTGGCGACGAAGGGCAATGACGTGCAAGCAGATGTGACCCGCCTCACCATCCGTCGGCCCGATGATTGGCATGTGCATCTGCGCGATGGCGCGATGTTGGCCGCGGTCGTCAATTACACGGCGCGCCAATTTGCCCGCGCGATTGTGATGCCAAATCTCGCCC
>JAJTGP010000005.1 GCA_021299265.1 Hyphomonadaceae bacterium
GGTTCCGCGCCTTCGGGCAGGACTACAGGCTTGATTGGCAGATTGTATTTCATCGCGAATTCATAGTCGCGCTGATCGTGGGCCGGACAGGCAAAGATCGCGCCAGTGCCATAATCCATCAGTACGAAATTAGCGATCCATACGGGCAAGGTCTGGCCTGGATCAAATGGGTGGATCACGCGCAGACCCGTATCAAATCCGCGCTTTTCCTGAGTTTCGATAGCCTCTTCAGATGTGCCAGCGCGGCGGCAGGATTCGCAAAATTCTGCCAATTCCGGATTGGTCTTGGCCAACGCCAGTGCAATCGGATGGTCGACAGAGATTCCGGCAAAGGAAGCGCCGAACAGAGTATCTGGCCGCGTTGTATAAACTTCCAATCCCTCACCCACAGGCGAGGGCGTGGCCGAATCAAATTGGAAACGGAAGCGCAGACCTTCGGACCTACCGATCCAATTGTTTTGCATGATGCGCACTTTTTCCGGCCAGCCAGTCAAGCCTTCCAGTGCGGTGATCAATTCCTCGCCATAACGGGTAATTTGGAACATCCATTGTTCCAGATAGCGCTGCTCAACCAGCGCGCCAGAGCGCCAACCGCGACCATCCACGACCTGCTCATTGGCCAGAACCGTATTCTCAACCGGGTCCCAATTCACCTTGCTCTTCTTCCGGTAGACAAGGCCAGCGTCGAGAAAGTCCAAGAACATTTTCTGTTGATGGCGATAATAAGAAGGTTCGCAGGTTGCGAACTCACGCGACCAATCAATGGCAAAGCCTAATTGCTGCAGTTGGGCGCGCATGGCGTCGATATTCTGGCGTGTCCACGTTCCCGGGTGGGCACCACGTTCACGCGCAGCATTCTCAGCGGGCAGACCGAATGCGTCCCAACCCATGGGATGCAGCACTTGATCGCCAGCAGCCCGCCTGCGCCGCGCAATCACGTCCCCCATGGCATAGTTACGCACATGCCCGATGTGAATGCGACCGGATGGATAAGGGAACATTTCCAAGACGTAGCATTTGGCGCGCGAGGGATCGGGCGGGCCAGCCTCGAACAATTTGGCGGCGTCCCAGCGCGCGCGTTGGCGCGGTTCGGTTTCGCGATGATTGTAGCGTGCAGCCATGAAAGACCCTTATTGCCTCTGACCAAATAGAATAGGTGAACGGCCTCGTGCCGACCAGCCAAATTAGCCTTATGCCTTTGCCCTAAAAGCAGGCGTGCTGCCAAGAAGACACAGGCAGTTATGCCCGCTCTGATGCAGAGCTAGGCCACTTTCAGTCGCTTCAGCTAATCTTATTGGCCGGCTTAGCGCGTTTCGAGTTGGGCAATCCGCAGTTGGCGCGCCCGGGTCAAAATCGCATTCTCGATCTGAATAGCGGTGTCGGGATCGACCGTTGCATCGACCCAAGTACCAGTCACGTCCTTGGCCTGACGGAATACCTGAACGGAGAGGCCATCCGCACGCAGACGTGTGTCGAGAATATAGACCTGAACCTTGAAACGTTCGTCGGGCTTTTCAGCGACTGCGTGCCAATCGGTGACATAAGTTCCGCCAAAGGGGTCGGAATCTAGCAAAGGCATGAAATTCAGAGTATCGAGCGTCGCCCGCCACAAGAAGGCATTTACGCCGATGCCCGCTTCACCTGTGCCCTTGGCAGAGCGACCTGAGAATAGACCCGTACGTGCCTTTTTGGCCTGCGGCGCAGCAGCGGCTTGATCAGTCGAAGTCGTCTTGGCGCGAGTGGCGCAGCCACCCAAACCGGTTGCGACCATGAGTGCGACGATGAGTGTAGGCGCGACGACGCGCATTGGCATGCTCCAGACTAGCTCCCCCGCCCGCCCCGGACGGAAAGCCAAGGGTCTATAGCATGAAGCTGTTCTTGCGCTAGAGTCAAAGGTGCGATCCAATGTGGGGTAGACAGCTTCTACTAAGAGGGCGCACAGATCACGCGTTGCAGATTCATCACTATAATGTTGCGATGGTCAGCAAAATTGCTTGAATGCAGAAGTTCGCAACAATTTAGGATTGCTCTTAAGCACGCAAGGAAATAGTAAAGAATTGCAGCCATCTTCGTTCACTAGATGGTCTAAGAGGGAAACTGGGCGTGTTCGGAAGCCGTTTGATCATGGCAGGAAGTTTGGCAGCATTCATCGTGATGAGTGGTGGTCAGGCTGTCGCGCGTGAACAAAAGGGCGTAAATCCAACGACCTCGAGCACCCAAACCGCTCAAGCTCCTTGGTATGAGCGCTTCACCTTTGGATCGGAAGTGCGTGACGGCGCAAACGCCTGGGTGCCCCGTGGCGAACTGAAAGCTGCCGTAAAGGTTGATCCTCGCAGCCGTTGGGGCATGACCTTTGGTGTGCAACAAGACCCGACAACCGCTTTGACCCCGCGCAATGGTCAAAATTCGGGCCGTACATTGGCTGGGGCCTTCTATCAGGTTTCTCCGAAGTTCCGCGTTGGCGGTGAAGTCGTTGTGCCGAACGAGCAATTAGGTGTGTCGCAAAGCCGCGAGCGGTCGCAGCGCCGTGAGCCAGGCGTTAAGGTCGAATCAGCCTTCAAGTTCTAAGCTTGCTTTGAAGCTCGGCTTGGTCCTGAGAAACTGAAATCAGCTTTTGATTCCGCTGATTAATGCGACACCATAAAGCCGACTACGCCGGAGCTGCCGTGCTGTTTTGGCTCGAATTCCACCTAGCGCAAAGAGATTGCAGGCTGGAAATGCGCGCTGCAAAAGCGCCAAGCGAATCGCCCCTTTAAAGCGGCTGGCCCCGGGCCTATTTGCGCTCGGACTCTGGCTCGGAAAGGCCACCGAAATCAGAATCGCCCTGATACCCAGCCTTTGCGCCTTCCCAATCGTGAGCCCCCGATGGGCAGAGGCGGTCTCGACTAAGCCGCCAACTTTGCTCCGAAGTCGCAGCCGCAGCCGATTCTCGGGCCAATGCACGCCGTCTAAACCACCCGCTCTGGCCTGATGCGGCAGAACAGTCGCCAAACGAATCGGCCCACGGCCCTTCCCACCTAAGCAGGGCGTCAGTTTCTCGCCAAAAGTGCGCTCAATCAGAATGGCTTTCTTGGGACAATTCATTGCCTGCCGCGCCAAATCATAGCCACGTGCGGCATCGGTCAGGACCACAAGGCGGGGATAGCCTGACTGCAATGGCTTTCGGAATGAACGCAGGGCGGCTAGAAGCCTTGGCATGGACATAAACCAACGCATCGCCGAAATCACCGACCGGATCAAGCAGGCGGCACAAGCGGTAAACCGCCCAGCTGATGACGTCACCCTTGTCGCCGTCTCAAAAGTCCAACCCGAGGATCGAATCGAAGCGGCTTTGGCAGCAGGTCTCCGCGTCTTTGGCGAAAACCGGGTACAAGAAGCCCAAGGGCGCTGGGCAGCACGCCGGGCCGTCTATCCCGATTTAGCGCTCCATTTGATTGGGCCGTTGCAGAGCAATAAGGCCGAAGATGCGGTGGCATTGTTCGATGTGATTGAAACCGTCGACCGGCCGAAGTTGGTTGAAACACTGGCAAAGCTTGCTCAAGCCGGTCACAAATTGCCAAAGCTGCTCGTCCAAGTGAATACTGGGGAAGAGGAACAAAAGGCGGGGGTCGCACCGGGTGACCTTCCAGCCCTGTTAGACCTCTGCGCAGAACATCAACTGGCTATCGAAGGTCTCATGTGTATTCCGCCCGAGCATGAAGAGCCAGCGATGCATTTTGCCCTTCTGGCCAAACTTGCCATGCGCCACGGCTTGTCAGTTCTCTCGATGGGCATGAGCAGTGATTTTGAGACGGCCATCAGTTTTGGTGCGACCCATGTACGCGTTGGCTCGGCCTTATTTGGTGAGCGCGCAAGCTCAGATTAAGCCTTTTGCCGCCTGATGCGACGGAACAGGCACCTTGTAGCGTTAGACCCTACAAGGAGGCGCTAGTATCATGAGCCTAAATGCTGTCATCGCTGCCAATCGATTTGGCCTTGGGGCTAGGCCCGGCGAGCTCGCCCAAATTGCGCGCGACCCAAAGGCTTGGTTATTAAGCCAAGTTGGCCAAAGCCAATCCACCAACATCCGATCAGATGGCCTCTTATCGAGCGCGCAAGCTTTTGAAGCGTTGCAAAGCTATCAAGAAGCTCGCGCCGCGCAACGGCGCACGGAAGCATCACCCAGTCCGGCAGTGAATGTCGACGAGCGCGTGCGTCTGGCCGATCTCGTTGGCCAAACCACCGGCCGCGAGATTGAAGCCCGCATCCAGCATGCGGTGACAACCCAGGCCCCTTTTGCAGAGCGATGGGTGCAGTTCTGGTCGAACCACTTCACCATGGCTGTGCGAAATCTTCAGACAACTCCATTTCCAGGCTCTTTTGAGCGAGAAGCCATCCGCCCCCATGTCTGGGGTCGGTTTGAGGACTTATTGGTGAAAGCTGACACCCATGTCGGAATGCTGATTTACCTTGATCAAGCCCAATCAATAGGCCCCAATTCCCAAGCCGCACAGACCCAACAAGGCCGCAGGCGCGCTGCTGGCCTCAACGAAAATCTGGCACGTGAAATCTTAGAGCTGCATACATTAGGCGCTGATGGCGGCTATAGCCAAGCAGATGTCACAGAATTTGCGCGCGCACTGACTGGCTGGACAGTCGCCGGCCCGCGCCTTCGTCGCTTGGCACAAGGCTCTAGGGTTGGCACCACAATCTTCGTGTCCGAATTGCATGAGCCGGGTAGTCGCACGATCCTTGGCAAAAACTTTCCCGCGGCAGGGGAGCGGCAAGCCCTAGATATTTTGGCGCATCTGGCACGCCAGCCATCGGTGGCAAAGCGGATCGCCTTTAAAGTCGCCCAGCATTTTGTGGCCGATGATCCCCCGCCTGCACTGGTGGCGCGCTTGGAAACTTCGTTCCGGCAAAGTAGCGGCGATCTCTCCCAATTGGCCAAGACTCTGATCCAAAGCCCCGAGGCATGGGCGCCAGAGACCCGAAAGTTTAAAACACCGAATGACTTTTTGATCTCGACCATGCGCGCGAGCGGGGCAAAGACGACGTCGACCCAAGCCTTGCGGGCAACTTTTGAACAATTGGGACAAACGCCGTGGCGCGCACCTAGCCCGAAAGGCTGGGCCGATGTGGCCAGCGAATGGGCAGCTCCCGACGCCATCCTCAAGCGGATTGACTGGGCCAACCTTGCAGCGGATGTAATCGGCGAAACCTTCCAGCCTATCGCCTTTGCAGAATCAGCATTGGGTCCCGCCCTAACAGATAAAACCAGAACTTCCATTTCGCGGGCTCAGACAGCTCGCCAAGGCATAGTGCTCGCCCTAATGAGTCCGGAGTTTCAACGCAGATGACCAACCGCCGCACCCTCCTTACCGCAAGCCTCTCCGGCCTATCCCTCGCCATGCTGGGCGGAACGGCTAGCTTTGCTCAAGCCGCGACAACATCAGGCAAATTCGTTTTCATTATTCTGCGTGGCGCGATGGACGGGCTCACAGCTGTCGTCCCCTATGGGGATCCAAACTATCGCAGCTTCCGTGGTGCCATAGCCTTAGATGGGCCGGGCGGGCCCAATGGAACCTTGCCGCTCGTGGACGGCTTTGGCCTACATCCGGCTCTGAAGGAGATGCACGGCCTCTGGCAAAAAGGTCAGATGTCTTTCATGCATGCAGCAGCCAGCCCCTACCGCGAGCGCTCGCATTTTGACGCACAAGATCTGCTCGAAGCTGGAACCGCGCAATTAACAAGCGCACGCTCTGGCTGGCTGAACCGGGCGTTAGCCCTGCTGCCCAATGGACCAAGTCAAGAAGGCGTTGCCATTGGGCGAACAATTCCTCTGGTCTTACGCGGCCCCGCAAAGGCCACATCCTGGGCACCACCCCTAGCCCCTAAAAGCGATGGCGACACCTTGGCGCGTCTATCTGACCTTTATGCGGGCGATGCCATGCTTTCCAATGCCCTAGCGATGGCGATCGAGACCGACGAGATTGCTGACGGTGGAACCATGTTGAGCGGCAATGCAGGCCGCGGTCGCCAAGGGACCTTTGCGCCCTTGGCCAGTGCGGCAGCACGCATTCTAGCGGCCCCCGGCGGTCCCGCGGGCGCCGTCCTGTCGTTTGAAGGCTGGGATACCCATGCCAACCAAGGTGGGGCGCAAGGTCAATTGGCTAACCGTTTGGAGGCATTAGACACTGCTGTCAAAGCCTTGCAGGAGGGTCTTGGCCCAGTCTGGGCGAACACGACGGTTGTGATCGCCACGGAATTTGGTCGTACTGTGCGGATCAATGGCACAGGCGGTACCGATCACGGCACAGGCGGGGTTTCCTTCTTGTTGGGCGGCGCGGTCAAAGGCGGAAAGATGCTAGGCGATTGGCCGGGATTGAGCCGCCTCTATGAAGACCGCGATTTGGTCCCAGCCAATGACGTCCGCCAACTCTTTGCCCAAGGCCTAACCAATGCCTGGGGCTTAGACCGTCAGGCTGTGCTGTCACGCGTGTTTACCACCTAACAGCACAGCCTAAGCCAACTTACTTGGTGCCAAACACCTGCTGAAAGAACAGGGTCTCGGCTTCACGTTGGGCGTCACGATTGCCCTTTTTGGCAAAGCCATGACCTTCGTCCTTGGCGACCATATACCAGACTTGGCCACCATTATTGCGGACTTTGGCCACGATCTGATCGGCCTCTGAAATCGGCACGCGTGGATCGTTCGCGCCCTGGATCACAAACAATGGCTTGGTGATCTTGTGCGCATTGTTCAAAGGCGCGATCTGTTCGTGGAAGGCACGCATGGCTGGATCGCGCTCATCACCATATTCCACGCGGCGTAGGTCACGGCGATAGCCATTGGTGTTTTGCAAGAAAGTCGCGAAGTGGGAAATGCCAACAATGTCGATGCCACCGGCCAAACGATCATTGAAATTGGTCATGCTGGCCAACACCATATAGCCGCCATACGAGCCACCATAGACGACGACTTTACGCTGGTTCAGATCTGGCTGGGTCGCGATCCAATCCAGAAGGGCACCAATATCTTTGACGGAGTCTTCACGCTTAAAGCCATTGTCGAGGTCGACATAGGTCTTGCCATAGCCGGTTGAGCCACGCACGTTCGGGAAGATCACGGCGGCACCCAGTTCATTCACCCAATATTGCACGGTTGAGGAGAAGCCGGGGCGAGACTGCCCCTCAGGACCACCATGAATATTGATAATCACCGGGGCTTGGTTAGACGCGCTTGCATTCTTGGGCTTGTAGATGAAAGCTGGGATAGTGCGGGGTTTGCCGTCCACTTTGTCAAAGGTTGGATAGTTGAAGAAACTTGGCTCCACAAAATTGGCTGAGTTGAGACCGCCAATCTCACTCATGGTCCAACGGGTCAGCTTCTTGGTAGCTACTTCATAGGTGTAGGCATCGCCGGGCGCTTTTGCGGTAGAAAGCGTCATGCCCAAGCGCTTTGACTCGGTATCCCAATCAACACCGCCGACAGTACCGACTGGCAAAGCAACCAATTCAGCCTTTGCGCCCTTGGCCGTGCCTTGCAGATAGAGTTTCGAAAGCCCGTTCTCGTTGACCGTATAGGCCAAAGTCTTGCCATCAGGGGACAGGTCAAACCCTTCAACATCCCAACCCATCGCAGGTGACACGCGGGTCCGCGCGCCGGTCGCTAAATCCAATTGAACCAGATAGGAGAATTCAGAGCCTTCGTCGGTCAGGATGTAAATCGACTTGCCATCTGCCGCGAAAGTCCCGCCATCATAGGCGACTTTCAAATCCGGGGTGATGGGTGTCAATGTCCCAGTCGCAACATCCAAGGTCCAGCGCTTCGAATAATTGACCGAGATGCCCTGCCCCAACAGGATGGTTTTGCCATCATCAGATAGGTCAGCAATCCCAAACCCGCCTTCGGCCCGATAGACCAAACGGCGGCTGTCAGGTTGTTCTGGATTGGCGATGACAATGTCGCGTACCGCTGTGCCGTTGCGGGTAACGGTCCAAGCCGCCAATTTGCCATCCTTGGTAAAGCGAACCCCAGCATTTTGCGTGCCTGCTTCGGTGAAAGCTTTTGCAAGGCCGGTGGCACGATCAAACAAATAGGCTTGGGTGAATTCATCCCCACCCTTGTCTTTGCCAAAGACGAAGCTGCCACCAGAATTTGGGCGCACCGCCGCGCCGCCAACAGGCTCCGCATAATAGGTCAATTGACTGCGGGCACCCATGGGCATTTTGACTTCATGGATTTGCGGCACATCGCCAAAGCGGGTGGAAATCAGAATTCCGCCATCGGGCAAGAAGTCTTGGAAAGAGGCAGCGCGCGTATTGGTGTATTGGATCAAACGCTCTCGAATGGCTTCCGGTGTGACCGGCACATTCTGCATGACCAGTTGCCCAACGGTCCGGGTCTCCACCGCAGCAGTTGCAGGCGTAGTTGCGGCAGTTTGGGCCGTTGCAATCGCCATCGCCATAGGCGAGACAGAAAGCGTTAGGGCAAGGACGATGGCACGGGTCGAAATCATTCTGAGCTCCTTCAGGGGCGAGGGTCGCCTTGGTCAAACGTAGGTAGTCGCGCTTTTCAGCACAGCTTTAGTCAGGCTTTGTCGGAGAGGTCTAACAAAGCCTCACGATATGCGAAAGATAAACCATGTTAAAAACCAGTAAGCCTTTTGAAAAACTCGTGATCGCCAGCCACAACAAGGGCAAGTTGCGAGAGATTGCTGCGCTGGTGACCCCGTTTGATATTGAAGTCGTCAGCGCCGGAGACCTAGGCGTGCCAGAACCTGACGAGACGGAGACCACTTTTATCGGCAATGCCTTGTTGAAAGCTCGCGCCTCGTGCCTCGCGACCGGCCTGCCAGCCTTGGCAGACGATTCGGGGCTGGAGGTGATGGCACTTGATCGCGCACCAGGTATCTATTCAGCGCGCTGGGCCGGACCTGACCGCGACTTCTATGCCGCCATGGCGGAGATTGAAAACCAACTCCAAGCCAAGGGCGCGAGCGACCGCGCGGCCCGCTTTGTCTGTGCTTTAGCGCTGGTCTATCCAGATGGCCGCGAACAAGCTTTTGAGGGTGAAGTCGTCGGTGAAGTGGTTGCCACGCCGCGCGGCAACAATGGGTTTGGTTATGATCCGATTTTTGTCGCCACCGGCCATGAAGAGACCTTTGGCGAATTAGATCCCGCCGTGAAGCATGCGATGAGCCATCGGGCCGATGCCTTCGCGAAGTTTGTTGCTGCAGTCCTATCATGATCGAGCGGCAATTAGGGCTCTATGTCCATTGGCCCTATTGCGCGGCAATCTGCCCCTATTGCGACTTCAACGTCTATAAAGCGCGCGGGCAGGATACCGAGCCCTTGGTCAGCGCCATTCTGGTGGACATGACTTATTGGCGTGAGCAGACAGGTAAGCGCCCGCTGACCAGTCTGTTCTTCGGAGGGGGCACCCCCAGCCTGATGGCACCGAACCAAGTCAGGCGCATTATTGAGCATGCGGACAACCTCTGGGGCTTTGCGGATGACTTTGAAGTCAGCCTTGAGGCTAACCCCACCGACGCGGAAGCTGCCCAGTTCCAAGACCTTCGTCACGCCGGGGTAGAACGGCTATCACTCGGCCTGCAGGCTCTGGATGACACGAGCTTGAAAGCCCTCGGCCGGTTTCATAGTGCCCAAGAAGGCTTGGCTGCCGCACGTCTGGCCCGGACGATCTTTCCACGCCTCTCAATCGATTTGATCCACACCCGCCAGGATCAAACTATCGACGCATGGCAGCGGGAATTAGACCTCGCCCTGACGCTGTCGCCAGACCATGTATCGCCCTATCAATTGACGATTGAGGAAGGGACGGCCTTTGCACGCGCCGCCGCACGGGGCGCGCTGCGTCTGCCCGATAATGATCAAGCCGCTGACTTCTATACTTTAACCCAAACCATCCTCGAGCAAGCAGGCTTTGATGCTTATGAGGTCTCTAACCACGCGAAAGGTGCGGCTAGTCGGTCGCGGCACAATGTGCTTTACTGGACGTCGCAGGATTGGATCGGCCTCGGCCCTGGGGCACATGGCCGATTGGGTTGGGGCACCGATCGACGTGCGACTAAAGCCCACATCCGCCCTCAAACCTATTGTGAAGGTGTTTCAAAAAACGGCCATGGCATTATGGAAGATGAAGTTCTGGCACCCGACGCCGTACGCGACGAATTCTGGCTGATGGGGTTGCGCCTGCAAGACGGCGTGGTCGTCCATAATGCGCCCGGTAAACCGCTGCCCGAGGATCAAATTCAAGCGCGCGTGCGCCAAGGCCTGATGTGGCAAAGCTTAACCCATCTGGGATTGACGGCCCAAGGCCGCCTCGTCGCAGATACAATCATCGGGAAGTTGTTGGCAGGCGAGAGCTAAACAGCCCGTCGCGCGCGCCATTGTTGCGCGCTCTGACCCCAAGCATTGACCTGAAACTCATGCATTGGCTCTGGCATTCGGGTCGGGCCCAAATTGGTTGACCCCAAGCGCGCAGCCAACTGTTCTGATGGGGTATTGGCTGGATCGATGATGTGGATGATGTCGGTCCAGCCTAAATGATCGACAACCCAGTCCATGCAGGCGGTGGCAGCCTCAACCCCATAGCCTTTGCCCATGGCTGCAGGCGCTAAACCCCAACCCACTTCCGTGCCGGGCCAGCCTTGCGGCATCCATGGACCGATGCGTCCAACCCATAAGCCTGTATCGCGCTCAAGGACCGAAAACATCGAAAAGCCACGCAGCGACCAAGCACCTGTGATGGTGGCCAATTGCCGCCAAGCCATAGCTTCAGGCAAGGCACCGCCAATAAACTTCACATGCTCAGCGTTCGCCATCATAGCGGCGAAAGCGGGGAAATCGTCCTGCGTCGGTGGACGCAGGACCAATCTCTCCGTGGTAAGGGTAGGACCGATCGCCACGATTAAGCCAGCGAGGGCTCAATCTCTTTGCAAGCAGCCAAGAGGCCGTTCACGGCCGCAACAGACTTCGCCCACATATCTTTTTCAGCCGCATCCATCGGGAACTCAATGATGTTCTCGATGCCGCCAGCACCAATCACGGCAGGGACACCGACATACATGTCGCTGATGCCGTATTGGCCAGTCAAATGGCAAGCACAGGCCAAAACGCGCTTCTTGTCTTTGAGGTATGAAGCCGCCATCGCGATGGCACTTTCGGCGGGCGCATAATAAGCAGAGCCAGTTTTCAAGAGGGCCACGATTTCGCCGCCACCACCACGCGTACGTTTTACGATGGCGTCGAGTTGCTCTTGGCTGATCTTACCTTGCTCTACCAAGACAGGCAGCGGCAGCCCGCCCACGGTGGAGTAGCGAACCATAGGAACCATGTCGTCGCCGTGACCGCCCAAGGTCCAAGCGTGGATGTCTTCGACGGCGACTTTGAAGTGCTCGGCCAAGAACCAGCGGAAACGTGCGCTATCGAGTACGCCAGCCATCCCGCAGACCATATGGTGAGGCAGGGCAGAGAATTCGCGTAGAGCCCATACCATAGCGTCCAGTGGGTTGGTAATGCAGATGACGAAGGCGTTTGGTGCGTAGGTCTTAATGCCTTCGCCGACAGCCTTCATCACTTTGAGATTGATACCAATCAAGTCATCGCGGCTCATGCCTGGCTTGCGGGGTACACCTGCGGTGACGATGCAGACGTCAGCTCCAGCAATTGCCGAATAATCATTGGCACCTTTGATATCGATATCTGAACCAAAAACCGGACTGGCTTCATCGATATCCAATGCTTTGCCTTGCGGCACGCCTTCAGCAATATCGAACAACACAATGTCGCCTAGCTCTTCGCGCGCGGCGATATGGGCCAATGTGCCCCCGATCATGCCTGCACCAATAAGCGCAATCTTCTTACGAGCCATATCTGTTTCCCCTCGGACTAGATCCTTGCCTGTGATAGGCGCTCTAGCGCGCGTTTGAAGGCACTGCAACGAAAGAGAGCGGGCAATTGTGCGATTGACCTTTCAAAGCGGCAAATTTTGCCCGTTAACCAAAATGACCCGGCAGTGTTTACCATGTTTGACGGGAAACGACTTTGCCACCCTCTTAAAAATATAGATAAAATACAATTGATTATATGATTAACGCCGCTGGCATGCCATTTGCGGAGCCCGTGCCAGAGTTTGCGGACTGACCCTCAACGTAGCGAGGGTTCCGCCTAAATGGCTGGAAGGACTTTAGAAGATGGCAAATAGCGTCCACACAAATATGGGAGCGATGGTCGCGCTTCAAAATTTGAATGCGACCTCACGTGAACTGAGTGTTACCCAAAGCCGGATCAATACCGGTTTGAAAGTTGCGAAGGCGCAGGACAATGGCGCGATCTACAACATCGCCCAGCAACAGCGCTCTGAAAATTCTGCCTATAATGCTGTTGCGGACGGTTTGAACCGAGCAAAATCAATTGCTGACGTAGCGCTTGCCGCTGGCGAGGCCCTCTCGGACATTTTCACTCAGATGCGTGAAAAGGCTGTTGCGGCATCCGATACCTCGATCTCAGCAACCAGCCGCGCGGCTTATGACTCCGAATTCAAGGCCCTGCGCGACCAAGTTCCTTCAGTTATTGCCAACGCCGTCTTCGATGGCGCAAACATTTTGGGCGGTGGCGCAACCCTGACCTTTCTCGCCAACACAACGGGCAGCCAGACCATCACTTTGCCAACACTGGATTTGGCCTTAGGCACGGGTGCAGGGACAACGCCAGCATCGCCTGCTGCAGACGTTTACTTAGGCGCAACTTCGGATCTCAGCACAGCGGCACTGGCCGTCACCTCACGCGACCAAGTTGTCGCCTCGCTGAACTTCATCAACTCGGAATTAGCCCGCCTCGCCGCGTCGGCCAAACGGGTCGATAATCACGCGGTCTTTGTTTCCAAGCTGCAGGACGCCATCACAGGCGGCATCGGCAATCTGGTTGACGCAAACCTCGCCAGCGAAAGCGCGCGCTTGCAGTCGCTGCAAGTCAAACAACAATTGGGCACACAGGCTCTCTCGATCGCCAACCAGGCACCGCAGAGCATCCTGTCGCTGTTCCGTAACTAAGGGATCAAGTTTAGGCGGAAACAATCTGGACCAAAAGCTTCTTGGACCAGTGGGTAATTTACGAAATATTCACCATGTTTTCGCCACAACTTCTGTAAGTTAAATTGGGTCATCTCACTGCAAAGTTTGTCGAGACTGGCCGGGTGATTAAAAAAGAAAGAGCGAACCATGTCAGGTAGTGTGCATACAAATATGGGAGCTATGACGGCTCTCCAGAACCTGAACAAGACCAATCGCGAAATGGACGGCATCCAAAGCCGGATCAATACCGGCTTGAAAGTCGCCGTCGCGAAAGACAATGGTGCGATCTACAACATCGCCCAGCAGCAGCGGTCTGAACTGTCCGCCTATGACGCGGTTCGCAACAGCTTGAACAGAGCCAAGTCAATCGCCGACGTGGCATTGGCTGCGGGAGAGCAGATCTCTGACATTTTCTCGCAAATGCGCGAGAAGGCGGTTGCAGCTTCCGATGCCTCGGCGAGCACCACATCTCGAGCAGCCTATAATGCCGAATTCATCGCGCTTCGCGACCAAGTCGCTTCGGTCATAGCTAACGCGGTATTTGACGGTGGGAACGCGATTGACGGTGCCGCCACAAACTTCACCTTTCTGGCGAATTCTACCGGCAGCTTGACGGTGACCTTGCCAATCATCGACTTGCGATTGGTCGCTGGTGCGGGCACCGCGGTGGCTTCGCCTGCTGCAGATGTCTATTTGGGTACCACCGACGTGCTCGATACCGCAGCCAATGCCGCAACCGTTCGTGAC
>JAJTGP010000173.1 GCA_021299265.1 Hyphomonadaceae bacterium
AAGTTAGTTTTCCATTGTTTTAACGCGGATTTTAAAACGTGTTTTTGCGGATTTTCCTATTTCAGCCGTTTAATATTCCCTCTGAATCTATGCGACCTGGTCTGTTGGTGGGCGACTATCTTTGGACGTCGAAGTGGGACTATGGCTATAGCAATGCCTCCATTCCATTCTCGCCAAAGATTTTGGAAGGACGGGTATTGGGCCATACACCAGAGCGCGGCGATGTCGTCGTCTTCAAGCTACCGTCAGACCCCCGTCAAGACTATATCAAGCGCTTGATTGGGATGCCGGGCGACCGGATTCAAATTGTTGGCGGGCAAGTCATTTTGAATGGCACACCGCTCAAGCAAGAGATGCTGCAGCCTGAAACGATCACGGAGCAAAATGGCAATATTCGCACGGCAACGCGCTTCCGCGAAACCCTGCCCAATGGTCGGTCCTATGTGACCTATGACTTTGAAACCAATGGCATGTTTGACGACACGCAAGTCTTTGTTGTGCCAGAAGGCCATTATTTCATGATGGGCGACAATCGCGACAATTCAACCGACAGCCGTGCTGATCCGATTCTGCAATCGGGTGTTGGCTTTGTGCCCGCTGAAAATCTCGTGGGTCGCGGGCGGATTGTGCTGCTCTCGTTTGACGAAACCACCCGTTTCTATCTGCCTTGGACGTGGTTTACAGGTCTGCGGTGGGATCGTCTTGCTGTCCCCATTCGATGACGCGAGACGCTAAGCTTCAAGCGCTGCAGGCCAAGATCGGGTATCAGTTTTCCGACCGATCCTTGTTGGAGCGCGCTCTGACGCATAAGTCGCGCGGCGATGGTCAGCCGGGTTTTGCCCATAATGAGCGGCTGGAATGGCTTGGCGACCGTGTCTTGGGCCTGATGGCGGCGGAGCGCTTGTTTGAACGCCATGGTCGCGCCGAAGAGGGGGAGTTGACGCGCCAGTTCAACGCCATTGTCTCGGGCAAAAATTGTGCGGAAGCAGCGCGCAGCATTGGTATGGCCGAGCTGATGGTGGTTTCGCGCGGCTTTAGTGCCGATGCGGTTGCTGAAAATGATTCCATTCTAGGTGACGCGTTTGAGGCCCTGATGGCGGCCCTCTGGCTCGATGGCGGCCGTGCTGCAATCCAAGGCCTGTTCGAGCTGGCTTGGGAGGCCGGACAGCAAGATCCAGCAGACCTCCATCGCAATCCCAAAAGCGCGCTGCAGGAATGGGCGCAGAAGCGCGGGTTTCCGCCCCCAGTTTATCAGGTGCTGGAGCGCGATGGCCCTGACCATGCGCCTCGTTTTGTGATAGAGGTCAAAGCTGGGAACCATGTTGCAACCGCAGAGGGTTCTTCAAAACAAAATGCAGAGCGGGCTGCGGCCCAAGCGCTTCTGAAGCAAGGCGGATTACGTGTCTGAGAATAGTGAAACTACACCAACACCAGCGGTGCCTGTACAAGCCCGCTGCGGCTTTGCCGCCATATTGGGTGCGCCAAATGCTGGCAAATCAACCTTGGTCAATGCGCTTGTTGGGCAGAAGATTTCGATTGTGACCCAGAAGGTCCAAACCACGCGCTTTCCCGTGCGCGGGGTTGCTATCCATGGCGAGGCGCAAATTGTGCTAGTAGATACGCCGGGCGTGTTTACCCCAAAGCGTCGCTTAGATCGTGCCATGGTGGCCTCGGCCTGGGGCGGGGCGGCAGATGCCGATGCTTTGGTCCATGTTGTCGATGCCCCTGCTGCCAGCCGAACCAGCGAAGGCCGCGGCGATGGCAGTGACAAGCGGACGCATGAAGATGTCCAGCAAGTGATCGAAGGTCTTGAGAAACAAGGGCGCAAGGCCATTCTAGCGCTGAACAAGGTCGACGTGCTGGAACGCGCCAAATTGCTCGACCTGTCGCAGGCCTTTTATGAGAAGGGTGTCTATGATGAGGTCGTGATGATCTCCGCTCTGAAGTCATCTGGCCTCAAGCGCCTCAATGATTTGTTGGCCGAGCGCATGCCGCTAGGGCCTTGGCTCTATCCAGAAGAACAAGTCGCCGACACACCGATGCGGGTGATGGCGTCTGAAATCACGCGTGAGAAGGTCTTCCTGCGTTTGCATGAGGAATTGCCCTATCATGCAACTGTGGAGACGGACGCTTGGACCGAGAAAAAGGATGGTTCGGTGCGGATCGACCAGACCCTTTATGTCATGCGTGACGGCCACAAAGGGATTGCCATTGGTAAGGGTGGTGAGACCTTGAAATGGATCTCGCAAAACGCCCGCAAAGACATTGCCGAAGCCATTGAACGGCCGGTCCATCTGTTCTTGCATGTGAAGGTACGTGAAAACTGGATCGAAGAACGGGCCCGCTATACGGCTTTAGGCCTCGACTTTGATGCCTAGAGGTCGGAGATGAGCGCGTGGACGGGTAACGCCATCGCCTTGTCGGCGCGCCGCTTTGGCGAGAATGATGTCATTTTAGATGTCTTGAGCGATCAAGTTGGTCGGGCCTCTGCGCTTGTCTATGGCGGTGCGGGCAAGCGCAAGCGTGCCTTGATTGAACCTGGAACCCGCCTGCATTTGACTTGGAAGTCTCGGCTAGAAGATCAACTCGGTTTCTTCGATGAGATGGAGGGCAGGGGCGGTGGGCCTGCTGATGTGATGGAGGATGCCGCAGCGCTGGCGGCCCTGTCGTGCGTGGCGACCTTACTTCTAGAAGTTGCCCCAGAGCGTCAGCCGTGTGTGGGTCTGTTTGAAGCCAGCGAAATTCTGCTCCAAGCCCTCAGCGATACGCAAGCTTGGCCCGCGCTCTATATACGCTGGGAGATGGGGCTATTGGCCGAGATGGGCTATGGGTTGGATCTGTCTCAATGCGCTTTGACGGGATCGCACGACGACCTTGCGTGGGTGAGCCCCAAGACGGGCCGAGCCGCCTCGCGCGCGGCGGGCGAGCCTTTTGCCGACAAATTACTGGTCCTGCCGCCCTTCCTGCTGGGAGGGCAGAACAGACCTGTCAGTGGTGATGTCGCGGACGGATTTGCCCTCATGGGCCATTTTATCGAACGTGAATTGCTTAATCCGGTGCGCAAGACCATGCCAGAATCCCGCGCACGCCTGATCTTTGCTTTGGGAAAAACCGGCAGGCTTTAGCGAGATTAAGCCGCTTTAGCTTTCGTGAGCTCTTCTTGGCTGACCCGATTGCGGCCATTGCGCTTGGAGGCATAAAGCGCCGCGTCAGCCCGTTCGACCATGTCGGTTGGTTTCTCGCCGGGCCGGCGTTGGGAAACACCTAAAGACACTGTGATTTTACCCAAGTCCTCGTTCGAAGCGCGGCGCACAAGTCGTTTGCCTTCGACAGCTTGGCGGATTTTCTCCGCAATGGACATGGCGGTTTTCCGGTCGGTCATCGGAGCGATCATGGCAAATTCTTCGCCGCCCAAGCGCGCGACAATGCCACCCTTGGGCTTGGCGCGGTCCATGACGGTGGCAACAAAGCGAATAACTTGATCGCCAGTTTGATGCCCGAATGTATCATTGATACGCTTGAAGAAGTCGATGTCCGCCATAATGACGGTCATGGGACCAGCCCCGCGATCTGACGCTGCCGACATTTCCGCCAGACGGCTGTCGAATTCCTTGCGATTTGCAAGACCCGTTAATGAGTCTGTCGCCGCTTCGATCCGCACTTGCTCCAATTGCACGCGCAGGGCTTCAATCTCAATGCTGGATTCGGCAAGCTTGGTTTCGAGATTTTTAGACTGGCTGGCCATTTCGCTCGTAGCACCAACCAGACTATCGACTAAATCGCGTGTGATCAGCGGACTGTCGGTTTTGGCGAGTTCTCGTTTCGCAATTTCCAATTGCTCGCCATAGGCCTTGGTTTTGACCCCAGCTTTCAACAAGCCTTTGCGGACATCTTCCATCTCGGCGGCAATTTTGCCGCCAGCTTTCATCATGCGCGAGCCGATGGCGACATCTTCAAAATATTTGATGTAGAGCTGATCGCAGACTTGGTCGTCAATCACGCGCTTAGCGGCGATCATCATGTCGAGTTCGGCACGTAGGGCTGCTTGAACGGAAGAGTGATAGGCCAGCCAAATGGCGTAGTTTTCAGGCGACGGCGTGATTTTTCGCTCTTTAAGCGATTTCAGCGCGGCATCCGCTACCATCATCCCCTGTTCACCGATTAGGCTTTCAACCACTTTTTCCACCACGCGACCTGTTGCTTTCATCCATGTATAGTCGTGCCAGTATGGAGATTGCGTAAACGCGGCGACTAATTTTACTTGCAGGCTTGGAAAAAACTGCAATTCATGCGCATAGTTACCACCGAAAAAGTGCCATAAGGTGCAAATAAAAGACTTAGGGAGCCTGCATCATGAACGACATGACCTTCTCAGTACGCGGAGATGGCGAGTCCATCGCGAGATTGAATCAGATTTTGGCCATTCAAAAGGCCGCGCAATTGCGCGATGGCATTCCGTCAGCCGAAGTCCGGATCAACCGCCTTGATCGGTGCATCGGCCTGTTGGTCGATCATGCCGAGCAAATCGCCGATGCCTTGTCAGAGGACTTTTCGTGCCGAGCGCGTGAAACCAGCTTGATCACAGATGTGGCCAGTTCGCTTGGACCGCTCAAGGACGCTAAGTCGCATTTGGCCAAATGGATGCGCCCTGAAAAGCGCAAGACGTCACCGTCGCTTCTGGGCATGTTGGGTGCAAAGGCCGAAGTCCGCTATCAGCCAAAGGGCGTCGTTGGCATCATCGCACCTTGGAATTTCCCGGTAAATCTGACCTTTGCCCCGCTCGCCCAGATTTTGGCCGCTGGCAATCGTGCCATGATCAAACCATCCGAATTGACGCCTGTAACTTCTGAACTCTTGCGTCAGATGTTTGCCAAGGCCTTTTCGGAAGAAGAAATCGCCGTGGTGACCGGTGGGCCTGATGTTGGCCAA
>JAJTGP010000059.1 GCA_021299265.1 Hyphomonadaceae bacterium
CAATCTGCAAAAGGTCGCCCAATTCAACATAGGCCAATTCTTCAATGGTTTCGAAGCCTTCAGAAACCAAGAGACGGGCCATCATTTCGTCGACGTCAATCGCACCCATGAACAATTCGGTGCGGCTGTTGGCTTCTTTTTCGCGGCGCGAACGCTCTTCTTCTTCGGTCAGGATATCGATTGACCAACCCGTCAATTGGCTGGCGAGACGCACGTTTTGACCGCGACGGCCGATAGCCAAGCTCAATTGCTCATCAGGAACAACCACTTCAACGCGATTTTCGTCTTCATCGAGCACCACTTTGGTCACTTCAGCAGGCTGAAGCGCGTTCACGATGAAGGTTGCAGGGTCTGGCGACCAAGGAATGATGTCGATCTTTTCGCCACCCAATTCGCCAACCACAGCCTGAACCCGTGAACCGCGCATACCGACGCACGCACCCACAGGGTCAATCGAATTGTCATGGCTGAAAACGGCGATCTTCGCGCGGGAAGAAGGATCACGGGCAACCGCCTTGATTTCAATCACGCCGTCGTAAACTTCAGGCACTTCGGCTTCAAACAACTTGGCCATAAAGCCCGGATGAGCGCGCGACAAGAAAATTTGTGGGCCTTTTGGCTCACGGCGCACGTCGTAGATATAGCAGCGGACACGGTCGCCCATGTTCAGATTTTCGCGCGGCAAGGTTTGATCCCGACGGATAACGCCTTCGCCACGGCCCAAATCGACAATCACATTGCCATATTCAACGCGCTTCACGATACCATTGATGATATCGGCGACGCGATCCTTATATTCTTCGAACTGCTTGTCGCGCTCTGCTTCCCGGACGCGCTGGGTGATGACTTGCTTGCCGGTCAAGGACATCACGCGGCCGAAGTCGAACAAGGGCAGCTCTTCTTCAAAGACATGGCCGACGTCCACACTCGGGTCGATCCGCTTAGCAACCGACAGCGGGATTTGCTGGCTGGGGTTTTCGACTTCGTCTTGGGTCGCAACCACGGTCTGCTTGCGCTTCAAGGTGAGTTCGCCAGACTTAGGATTGATGCGCGCATCAATCTGATGGTCGGCCCCATAGCGAGCGCGGGCAGCTTTGCTGATCGCCTCTTCAATTGCCTCAACCACGATCGACTCGTCGATATTCTTTTCATATGCGACCGAGCGGGCGATGGACAAAAGTTCAAGCCGGTTGGCGGAAATGGCCATGTTTGTCTTCCTTCTGAAACGGAATGGGCTGATTAGGTTAGGTCTGGGTCCGCATCTGGCAGGGCATCATCGGTGACAAATTCCACCTGATCATCATCCAGCGCTTTCTCCAGTTGCTCGAGTTCGTCTTCGTCTGCCCCCCGACGGCGCAGGGATTCACGGATCAAATCGTCGGTCAGCACCAAGCGGGCGCTGGCGATCCATTCAAAGGGGATGAGGGCTGTGTCCTCTTCGCCTTCGAGATTGATGCAAATGTTGTTGTCTTCAGTGCCGGCCAATTCGCCCGAAAAGCGCTTACGGCCTTCGATGCCACGATCCAGCTCCAGCTTGGCTTCCCAGCCGATCCAGCGGTCAAAGTCGACAAAGCGCGTCAATGGACGATCAATACCGGGGGACGAAACTTCCAGCGCATATTCGCTTTCGATCGGATCCTCGGCTTCCAACAGTGGGCTCAAGCCCCGTGAGAGCTTTTCGCAATCGCCAGAAGACATACGGCCGTCAGGGCGCTCGGCCATGATCTGAAACGTCTTGCGGCGCGAGCCCATCAGGCGAACGCGCACAATCTCATAACCCAAGTCGCGGGCGGCCGGCTCAATCAAGGCCAAAAGCTTATCTTCATAAGGCGACGTTGTGCGCACGTGTCTCTCAATCCATTGCGCCATCCCTCAAACGAGGTCGGCAGGTTTCAGAACAAACAAAAAGCGGCCCCGGTGACCCGGAGCCGCTTTGACCGCCTCAGGCGATCAAAGTCGATCTGTTGGAAGCCTTATAGGCTGAGGAAGCCGCCTTGTCACCCGCTTTGGCGCAGGCTTCCTCAGCAGAGCATCTGCGCGGGCCGAAAAATCAGCGCGTCGCACCCTTCTCAGCCTGAATCCCGGCGTCAGATTCCGGTCCACCGACGATCTTCTCCAACTTCATGCGGAAGATTAAGAGTGAGTTCGGCGGGATAGGTCCACCACCCTCAGCTCCATAACCAATGGCGGGTGGCACCCAAATCGTCCACTCATCCCCAGGGCGCATCATTTGCAAGGCCTCAACCCAAGCCGGAATCAAGCGGCCAACTTCGAACTCTGCAGCTTCACCGCGGGCAAAGGAGCTATCAAACACTTCACCATTGAGGAGCTTACCCTCATAATTCACCTGTACCATGGAATCGACGGCTGGCTTTGGACCAGTCTCGGGCCCCTTCGCGATGATTGCATATTGCAGGCCCGAAGCCGTGGTCACGACGCCGGGTGCACTCTTGTTCTTTTCAAGAAATTCCTTGGCGGCTTGACCGTTAGCATCAAGCGGAGCCTCAGCGGCTTTGTCATCGATTCCGTCCATCACAGACTTGTCTTGGTTCGCGCCAGCAGGTTGACACGCCATGAGGGCGGCACAGGAGATCAGCATCAGTGACATCAGTCGCTTTTTGTACATGGGGTTAGCCTTTATTTTTGGGGATGATGAACGCAGAAGGTGACAAACACTTCTATCAGGAATCCTCAAGCGGGACGCCATAAAGCTCGAGCCGATGATCGATCAAACGATAGCCCAAGCGGCGCGCAATCTCTTGTTGAAGCCGCTCGATCTCTGGATCAACAAACTCCAGCACACGGCCTGTCTTCATGTCGATCAAATGGTCATGATGTTCGGCACCTGCCTCTTCGTAGCGGGAGCGGCCATCGCGAAAATCGTGACGCTCCAAAATACCACTTTCTTCAAACAAACGTACGGTGCGGTACACAGTGGCGATGGAAATGCCTTTGTCGACCGCGGCGGCGCGGCGGTGCAATTCCTCCACGTCGGGGTGATCTTTTGCTTCCGACAAGGTGCGCGCGATTATCCGGCGCTGCTCCGTCATTCGCAGACCCTTTTCCACACACAAAGCTTCAATGCGGTCAGGCATGTTGGTTCCATCCGTCATGGTTAAGATATGCGAGGTTTGCGCTGTTTCGTCTAGCGCTTTGACATCAATGTGCAGCAGGCAACGCACAAGAAAGTAGCTTCGCGTCCATATTTGGGCTGCTTTCGCGCCGATAATAGGCTTTGCGAACACCGACAGGCAAAAAACCTTCCCGCTCGTAGAGCGCCACAGCAGGCAGATTATCGGCGGCGACTTCTAAGAAAAGCCGCATCACACCTAGGCCTGCCAACTCTTGCTTTGAAGCAGCCAAAAGGGTTCTCGCATAACCGTTCCGCCGTGCGGCTGGGTCGACCGCAATGGTTAAAATCTCGGCTTCATCCCCAATCGCTCGGATCAGTAAAAAGCCGGCAATTGGATCGCCGATGACCCATAAGTGGTCAGAGGCCAGATAGGCGGCAAAATCAGCTTCCGACCAAGGGTGGTCAAAGGCTGCCCGATGGATCTGCGCGATGGAAGGCGCATCCGCCAAGTGCGCGCGGCGCAAAGTCATACGATCTCTACTTCCAAAGACAGCCCACCGGGAAGCTTTGCCTCATGGCCACGCAAATAGAGGGGGGCTGGGAGATTCAAATGCGGATCAAGGTGTTGTCCCAATTGCGCCAAAACGACTGGGTCGGGCAAATCTTGCGCTACCACCGGCCAATCTGGACGAAGCCGTGCCAAAACGTGTGCGCCTGGACCAGTCAAGCTCCAGTCCCCTTCAAGCCGCATCAGCGCGTCCTCTGCACTCAGGCGGCAGGGTTGGAGCAGACAGGTGCGCCCCTCCCAAGCCCCAACAAAAAGACTACCAGCTACTTCAATCACGGCTACGGTCCGAAGGGCCGAAGCGCCGTGGGCCAGAACCTCCAGCGTTGAAACACCAACGCAAGGGCGATCCAAGGCCACGGCCAGACCACGGGCAAAGGCGAGGCCAATGCGAAGGCCCGTAAACGCACCAGGGCCGCGCGTGACGGCAATCCGGTCAATCTGCGAAGGCCTGATTCCCACCCCAGCGAGGAGTTCGCGCGTCATGGGAGCCAGACGCTCCGCCTGACCTTTCGCCATCGGTTCGGTGCGGGATACGAGGAGCTCGCCCGAACGCAGCAAAGCCGTCGAACAAGCGTTAAGCGCTGTATCTATTGCCAGAATGAGCATGGAAACCCTAATTCCCCGCGTTGTGCGGCGAAGGCCTTAAACAATCGTCAGAAGGGCGGAATTCGGACGGCCCAGAACAGCCTTGTCACCATTGATGCCAATCGGGCGCTGGATCAGCTTGGGATTTTTCGCCATAGCGGCAAAGACTTCTGCGTCACTGGCGTCGGTTGCAAGGCACGCATCTGCGGCATCCTTATCCCGCATGAAGGCGCGCGGCGAGATACCGCCCATCTTGCGGGCAATCTCTTTGAGCTCATCGACGCTCAAACGTTCTGCCACCAACATATAGCGACGGATTTCAGGATGAACGCCGGCTGCCTCCAGCACTTCAAGACCCTTTTTCGATGAGCCGCAGCCCGGATTATGAATTAGAACATAGCTCATCGCCGCGGCTCCTAAATTGTTTGTTGGTTTGGTTCGCAAAATGGCGAGGGGGGCGGACAAAGTAAAGGGCGGACGAAGAAAGAGATGGCCGTCCGGAGGCAGCCCTTTACCGCTTGGCTTAAGCAGGACATGATACACGACGCCGGTGGATCAGGTGTGTCGCCACATTGGCGCTTAAGGATGTTCGTGTGAGTGAGACAATCAGCCAAACCGCGATTTCAACGCCTGAAAAACCCGAGAAACTAGACCGTTCAGCCCTGTCGTGGGCTTGCTTTGAAGCGGGCCGAAACCCGTACGTCATCCTGTGCACCATTTACATCCTAGCGCCCTATATCGCTACCACGGTGTTTTCCGACCCTGTTGTCGGCCAAGCAACAATAGCAAGCTGGCACACATTGGCCGGGATCATCGTCGCGCTGACCGGGCCCTTCCTTGGGGCCATTGCCGACCGATTTGGTAACCGCAAGCCGATTTTAGCCGCCGTAACCTGCGCCATGGTGGTAGCAATATTCAGTTTGTGGTGGGCGCTGCCAGCAGGCCAAGGCGGGCTATCGATTGTCATGATCGGCGCATTGACCACAGCCCTTGGCGTCATGTTTGCCTATAGTGAAGTGCTTCACAATGCGATGCTGCCAACAGCCTCAACCCCTGCGACTTTGCCACACGCATCCGGTTTAGGATTGGCACTAGGTAATTTGGCTTCTGTCGTTTTTCTGATCTTTGTACTCTGGGCCTTAGCGTTTCCAGGACGGGTTGATTGGAGCTTTGTGCCAAGTCAGCCCTTGTTTGGCCTTAACCCCGAAACACACGAGACGAGCCGCATCGTGGCACCCATGGCGGCTGTCTGGTTTGCTATTGCGGCCCTGCCCTTGTTTTTCTTTTCCCGGGACAAACAGCCTTCTGGGATGAAGCCATCAAGGGCCGCCATCGATGGGGTCGTTGGCATGTTCAAGGCCGTTGGCCGACTGTTTAGAGTTGACCGCAATGCTGGCCTCTATCTCATTGCGCGCATGCTTTATGTCGATGGGAAGACTGCTATATTGATCGTTGCTGGGGTAACCGCTGCGGGCGTTTTCGGTTGGGACCTTCTGGAGATGTCGGCTTACGGCGTGATCCTGTCGATCTTTGCAGTGTTCGGCGGCCTGTTCGCGGGTCGGTTAGACGCACGGATCGGCGCGAAATGGTCAATCATGCTCGAAATCGGTGTGACCCTGCTTTGCCTTCTGGTCTTAACCGCGCAATCCAAGACCCATGTGTTTGGCATAGAAGTGGTGCCTGACACGCCGATCTGGAATGCCCCCATGTTTACCACCTTGCCGGAAGTGATTTTTGTGTGCGGGGCCATTATTATCGCCATTTCCATCACAGCGGCCTATGCATCCTCGCGCACATTAATGGCACGCCTTGCTCCAAAGGGCATGGAGGGCGAATTTTTTGGCCTCTATTCATTAGCCGGTTCGGCGACGGTTTGGATGGGACCTATGTTGGTCGGAATATTTACCAAGGCATTCCAAAGCCAACAGATTGGCTTAGCATCAACGGGTATTCTGCTCGTTGGCGGCCTCGTCTTGATGCTTTTTGTGAGACAACCACCTCGCCTTGAAAGCGGAACCTACTAGTTTTCGGACAGCTAGCCGAAATTGATTTAGAGATGCCCGCGTGACCCATCCTTTTATTCGCTCTCTTTCCTGGCAGCCCCCTCTGCAGGCTCTAGCCTGTTTCGGGAATGAAGTGGGCTGCCTCGGGTTCATCGGTGGCGGTGCGCATGCTTTGTCGCGTTGGTCCTATGTTATGGCGAAGCCCGTGCGCATCCATATTTGGCACCACAGCGAAGGCGGCGATCCATTCTTTGGCCTGCCAGAAGCTTTAGCGGCACCGCAAACAGCGCTGCACCCGGAGGTGGGGCCGTTTCAAGGGGGGTGGGCAGGCCTTTTGGGTTATGAGCTAGGTCATGCTTTCGAAGCGTTACCCGAAACCAGCACAGTCGCGTGGCCCGGAGCTTGGCCAGACGTTTGGCTTGGACTCTACGATACGTTGGCTGTCTTTGATGCGGAAAACCATAAGGCTTGGGTGATTTCTTGGGGCCTTACGGAGGAAGGTCCGTTAGACAGTAAATTGGCTGAAGAGCGAGCCGATAGCTTTGCGGCCCAGATAGAAGCCTCGGAACCTTTACCTCTCAAAGCCGCTGAGGCCCCAACCAATTTGGCGTTGAATCCCGACCTATTGCGCGCAACTGTGGAGGCCCAAATTGGCCGTGCCATCGACTATATTCAGGCAGGCGACATCTTTCAGGCGAACATCTCAGCGCGATTTTCAGGTCAGCTGGCACCCAGCGATACGCCCTTGGACTTGTTTAGCCGCTTAATGGGCCGCCATCCCTCGCCTTTTGCTGCCTATTTAGGTCTTGGAGACAAGGTAGTCGCGTCCCATTCGCCCGAGCGCTTCATATCGCGAACAGCTTCTGGTGTGTTGGAGACCCGGCCAATCAAGGGAACTGCCCCGCGCTACAAAGATCCCGACCACGACGCCCGCAGCGCGGAAGTTCTGCTCGCCAGCGAAAAGGATCGCGCCGAGAATTTGATGATCGTCGATTTGATGCGCAACGATATTGCGCGAGTTTGCGAGGCCGGCAGCGTCAAAGTACCGCGTCTGTGCGATCTAGAGAGCTTTTCGACCGTGCATCATTTGGTTTCGGAAGTTCGGGGTCAACAAAAACAAGGTCTTGGCTTCTTTGATGCTTTGCGCAGCTGTTTCCCACCAGGGTCAATTACTGGTGCACCCAAAGTACGGGCCATGGAGATCATTAGTGAGCTGGAGGCAGAGCCTCGTGGTCCGTGGTGCGGATCCATGATCCGCGTGGGCTTTGACGGTTCTGCTGACTCAAATGTGCTGATCCGAACCGCTGCTTGTCGCAAGCACAATGATGTTTGGCACGTTGACGCGCGCGCAGGGGCTGGCATTGTGGCCGACAGCAAGCCCTCTCAAGAATACGAGGAAATCTTGGTTAAGGCCCGGGCACTGCGGATTGCCGCTCATGGTGGAGATCGACTGTGACAGACACCTCCCTTGGCAAGATGTGTTGGCACAATGGCCAGTTAGTTGAAATCACAAAAGTACGCGTTGATCCGACCGATCGGGGTTTTACGTTGGGCGATGGGCTATTTGAGACGCTTCTATGGACCGGCCAAGAAATACGTTTCTTTGAAGACCATATGGCGCGTCTAGGCCATGGTGCGCACCAGCTAGGCTTAGCCCTGCCGTTTAATGTCGCCGAGATAGAAGGTGGTCTTTTGGCCTTAGCCGCGGCAAGCCGGCAGCAACCAGCGGCATTGCGATTGATGGTATCGCGCGGCACAGGGCCACGCGGCTTGAAAATACCAGACCCCACTTTTCCGAACATTTTAGCGACGATTACGGCGGTTCCGGCCGTTTTTTCAGCGGTTGATGTACGACTTGTCGATATCTATCGGTCAGCCGGTGCACCATCAGCGCGCTTTAAAACCTTGTCCTATGTTGATAACATTGTGGCCTTAAACTTAGCGCAGGCACAGGGTGCCGATGATGGCCTGATGCGCGGGCCAGACGGCTCCATCGCTTGCGCAACCAGTTCTAATTTGATGATCTTGCGGGACGGGAAATGGTTCACGCCGCCATTGGCAGATGGTGCTTTGCCTGGAATTGTTCGGGGCCGTTTGGTCCGAGCGGGCCTCGTTACCGAAAGCCGCGTGCAGATCACGGATCTAGACACTTGCCAGACAGCGTGCCTTACCAACGCACTGGTTGGGGTGCGTTTGATCCACACGCTCAATGGGCGAGCTCTTTACCCAGAGCCTGCACGGTTTGCTGAGCTTTTCGCGGTCTTAAAGTGATGTTCGACCTAAGGCGGCCTCTTAACAGCCTGGCGTCGTGAAACCGGTCAAGCAAAGCTTAGCCGACTTACGGGGCCGGAAATAAAAGCGTTCACGCATGGTCGTCGTGCTTGACATGAATGACGTGCCGAGTGACGTGTATTGAAGGGTAACTTCGCCAATCACGACGCCGCCATTTGTTGCGAACAAGCCAGTATCTACGACCACCGTATTGCCCACTTTCAGACTGTGGCTGTTATTCACATTAGCGCACCCGCCGGTACCGTCGATCTCTTGACTCCACTCCACCTTAGGCGTGCTGCCTTGAAGCGCTACGGAGGCAACAACCAAGGACGGATTTGTCGCAGTATAGGGTGCGAACACGCTACGCGTGACGTTTGCGATTTGGGCTAAATCGGTGCAGCTGACTCGATCAGTTTGAGCTGCCAGATCGCCCAACGTCGAAGCTGCTAGAGTCACTTTACGATCGACGCTAACTGCTTGGCTCACTTCAGATGCGCCAAACAGCATCATTATCATCAAGGGCGCGATGAGCGCAAATTCAACAGCTGAGACACCACGTTGCGCACCGCGAGAATGGGCAGCCTGATGCAAAAAACTAAGCCGGGCTTTAAACGAAGTTGGCACAGACATCACAAGCAACCTCAATTAAATGGTTCGTTACGGAAAGCCGATGTCGCGGCAATGATACGGTTGTAGCTGCCGAGGGGGGCGCCTGAAGAGGTGTCGGAATAATTCCGCATGGCAGTTGAAATGCCTGGCGTCATCAAGGGCCAAACATAATAGCCTCGAACGACTACAATCGCGTTTGCAGCTGTCGCCTCATAGGGTTCGTCCGCAGCTGAGCCAGGCGTCAGTGTCCCATCGGCCCACGGGTCTGGGAGCGCTCCAGAAATCGGCTGGTTCTGAACTTGTACGAACAGACGGTTGTTGCAATCAGCCAAGCCCATCATGCGCGAGCAGACATTGGCTTTGAATTGCGCTTTGGTGATTGGTGCGGCTAAGGATTGGGCCTGTCCGGTTCGAATCTTGCGAGCTTCTTCCGAGATGGCGGCTTCAAGCGTCGTCTGCACAAAAAAGATCATCATGGTTTCGAAGATGCCGAACAACATGAAGACGAACGGGGTTGCGACCATGGCAAACTCAACGGCCGCAGAGCCACGTCGACCCTGCTTCGCGCGCCGGTTGCGGAAGCGCTTTACCATAATCGAGAGCAATACAGACATCGTCGACTCCTTCAACGTGTCCACCATAAGCACATCAGGCCTTTCAGCCTGCTTAAAGCCATGTTGAAAATTTTATTTATTAACGACGATTTAGACTCTACCGGCGCGATCCAGAGCCTGCAGCAAATCCCGAGCGGGTAGTTATCGCTGTGATCGCAGGAGAATTGCCGTTAGCTGTACCCTCAGAATGAACATTGGGAATGCAGCGTTCTTGACAGATTGCGGTAGAAATCTCTTTGCCTCGCTGGATGGTGATCATATCACGCACAATTGTCGGACGAACTTGGATCGTGCCAGAAAACACGGTGCGGCCCGAAGCATCAACTGCCGTAATCTCTGTCGTGCCAGCCGACTTTCCGATCACGAAAAGCACGCGTGCATCATGGACAATCACATCCGCGATGTTGGCATTACCGACCACAACGCCAGTAACCGGGCGCTCAAACCGCAGGGGCTGGGTTTGGTCGACTTCCAATTGAAAAGATTGCGCCGCAACTGAACCTGCTGCCAAGGCAACAAAAGCGCAGGCGATCGAGGCCAACGGTTTTACAAAATTGGACATGACAAAACTCCGTGCATGTCCCTTTCATACCGCCCACCTGTAAACCAGCTATTAACGACTGAGGTGGGCTCAAGCCTTGTCCTAACCTCAAGAAAGGCTCGGGAAGAATTGCGCTCTTGCTTGAGCGTATAAGATATAAAGCAAGACGAGCGCCAAACATTGCAAAGAAGTCGGTACAAAGCACTGGAGCCAGGTCAAGCGAGTCATATCCCTTCAAGTTTGAAAGCACACTTTTTCAGTCCAAGCTGGTAACATATTACTTTCGCATTCGTCTCTAATTCCCTGGATTCAAAAAAGTTGCAGAAATTGCGTCAGAATAAAGCAAAAAAATATTTATTAAAAACAGTAAATTAAATTTCTCCCGTCTCAATTGCGCCGAGAAAAGGGCATGTCTAATCAATTTTTATGTTTCAGTTTACGCGGTGTTTATGAGTCTTCGCTAAAACATTCGGGACACAGGGAATTAGAAGCGTTCAAGACTTCAACCGCCCGGTCGCATGTAGAATGGGAACCTAAAATGAAAAAGCTTTTCTCGAAAATCCGCAATAATGAGTCTGGTGCAACCGCTATCGAATATGGTCTGATCGCAGCTTTGATCGCTGTTGTTCTGATCACCTCGTTGGGCACCTTGGGCAACAACATGGGCAGCCGCTTCAACCAAGTTGCTAACTCGGTTGGTACCTCGCGCTAATTTCTGTTAGCTGCAAAAAAATTGGCGCTTGGTTTTTCGAACCAAGCGCCTTTTTTTTATCTATCGGTTTGGCCAATCGTTCCGTGTCTCATTTACTTTGGCTTAGCGGTCCTATGCTATGAGTTTTCTATGACAATTGGACTTGAAACATTGGCTGCTGGAGCCGGCTTGATTACCTTTTCTGCGGCCATGATCTGGGCCGCAATTGGCGATGTCCGGACCTTTTTGATCACCAACAAGCTAAATATGCTAATCGCAGCTGGCTTTTTGGCTTTTGCGCTGCCGATGGGTTTGGGACTTAATGAGATTGCAGCCCACATTGGTATTGGCTTACTAACCACTGTCATCGCTCTCGGCATGTTCTTGATTGGAATTTACGGCGGCGGCGATGCAAAACTGACAGGCGCAGCAGCATTATGGCTAGGGCCCGCTGCAATGATGCCTTTCATCCTATATACGGCCATCGCTGGGGGTATCTTAGTTGTCGGTTTGATCTTTGGCCGGCATGTAGCGAAACGTTTTGGTTTACCCAAACAGCCGCGCTGGGCCCGCCGATTGCTTAGAAAGTCAGCAGCCGTTCCTTATGGTGTCGCGCTCGGCATTGGGGCAATTCTTGCTACCCCATATACCCTGTGGTTTCCCAGCATTTAACTTAAAATTGTGCTGAAAATTCGTACTTCTTGAACCAAAGAAGTTACGCCGTTAACCTCTTCTTAGAACATATTTACGCATGGTCGTCTCGTAAATCATTTTGGATTTGGGTGATTCTCTAAGGGTCCTTCTGGAAAAACTCCTAGCTGGGACCCCGAGTGGGAGATGCATAGCGTGAATATTCGGCAAATCTCGATCATTGGCGGTGCTATGCTAGTCGCAGGCGGAGCCTTCATTTGGATGCGCTCGCAGTCAGCTAATCCGCAAGTAGCCCAGCCTGTGGCTGTATCAGAAGTTAAGGCCGAAACCGTCAACGTTTTGGTAGCCAAGCGCGATATGGTCGTCGGTGAACGGATCTCACCATCCTCCCTAGGCTGGGAAGCCTATACGCCTACAAGTGCCGCAACGCCTGGCTTCTTCCTTCAGACAAAAAATCCCAAAGCGATTGAAGACTTTACTAATGGAATCGTCCGCCAAGCCATGGTGAAGGGTGAACCAGTTCTGGCAAGCAAGATTGTGGACGTTGATGAAAAGACTGGCGCAATGGCCGCTTTGTTAACGCCAGGGATGCGTGCCGTTTCGTTCCCAATCAGCGCCGATACAGCCGTTGCTGGCTTTGTATTGCCAAATGATCGCGTAGACATCCTTCTGACACGCGAAGTGCAATTCACTTCAAACGGCCAGTCGGTGTCCCGGGTTATTTCATCGTCAATTTTGGAGAATGTTCGGATCTTGGCGATTGACCAGTCTGTCACGCAGGACAAGGACAAAACAACAATTCCAGGGGGTGTCGCAACGGTTGAGCTTTCCGCCACTGATGCGGAAAAGCTTAGACTGGCACATAAGCTCGGCGACCTGTCGCTTACTCTGCGCGGTTATGCTGACGCTGGCGGGGCGACAATTGCTCCTTCCGGCAAAGCCGTGATGAGCCAAGGCACCTTGTCGTCAATGTCGGGCGACCCCAAGCCAGCAGCGACACCGGTCAATGTTCAGCAAGCATCACAGGCCATCCCAACGGATGTTAAAGTGTATAGGGGGGGGCAGTAATGCAGCGAACCCAAGCCGCTAAATGTGTTCTGGCATCGGTTTTATGCCTCGCGCTGAGCGTAGTAGTAGTAGTGCCTCATGCGGCCCTCGCCCAAGTTGGCCAGACCGGCGCGACGAAAGCCGCGCCTCATAGTGTCGCTACCCAGCGCCTCACTTTGGGTGTCGGCAAATCAGCGATTGTCGACCTGCCGGTTGAGGCGCGTGATGTCGTGGTCTCAGACCCTGAAGTGGCGGACGCCGTCATGCGTACCAGCCGCCGCGGCTTCCTTTTGGGCACCAAGATTGGCGAAACGAACGTCTTCTTTTTGGATGCACAAGGCCGCCAGATCTTGGCGCTTGAGATCCGGGTTGCTCGCGACACCTCAGAACTGACCGCGTTGATCCAACGATTGGTGCCAGAAGCCCGCGTTGTCGTCGATAGTGTCGGGGAATCAATCATTCTTACAGGTGATGTCCCAAATGGCTTGGTCTCCGACCAAGTCCTTCGGATTTCGGCGCAATATGCCGGCGGGATAAGCAATGTCCTGAATATGATGAACGTCCTGTCGGGTGATCAAGTCATGTTGCGCGTGCGTATCGTCGAGATGCAGCGGTCTGTCATCAAGCAATTGGGGATGAACCTGTCATCCTCAAACATTCTGAACCAATTGCTGCCAGAGGATTGGGGCATTAAATTTGCGACCGCCAATGGCTTCTCTGTGAATGGCGCTTTCCTTGGCGGCACAACAATCGATTCGACCTGGGCGCAAAACTTCATTCGTCCGGTTTCCAGTACGTTTGACTCTGGCAAAGCTGGCCTTTTGGACCCCAGCCGTTTTGCGGGTGCTGGCGGCTATAATGAAACCTTTGACCCAGCTACCGGCATTACCAAAGTAACTTACGGCCCTGGTGAACTGGTTACTGGCCAACGCACCGATAGCAATATCCAAGCCCTAGAGCGCGTTGGTCTGGCCCGAACATTGGCTGAGCCAAATTTGACCGCTACTTCTGGCGAGCCCGCGAAATTTTTAGCTGGCGGTGAGTTCCCCGTACCAACCGCGCAAGAGGGCAACCGAGTTTCGGTCGAATTCAAGCCCTTTGGTGTCGGCCTCGGGTTCACGCCAATCATTTTGAGCCCAGATCGAATTTCGCTTAAGATTTCTACCGAAGTTTCTGAGATCTCGACAGCCGCTTCCTTCCGTCAGGCTGATACCTTAATCCGTGACGCTGCGGGCAATGTGACCGATACGATTCGGGGTCTGTCGATCCCCGGGGTTTCCGTGCGGCGCGCGGAAAATACGATGGAACTTCCGTCGGGTCGTTCGATGGTGATGGCCGGTTTGATCCAACAATCCACGCGCCAGTCGATCGAAGGCGTTCCAGGATTAAAAGACCTACCCGTCTTGGGGAATTTGTTCCGCTCACGCGATTTCCAAAGCAATGAGACAGAATTGGTGATCATTGTCACGCCCTACATCGTCAAATCGACGACCATGGACCAAATTCAGACCCCGGGCGATGGATATGCCCCCGCTAGCGACTCTGCTGCCCTGCTGTTGGGTCGGATGAATCGAATGATAAAGCCCGATTCAAAGGGCCTCCCGCAAGGACGCTACCAGGCCCCAATCGGCCATATTGTAAATTAGAGTCAGGAAGAAGCCGATGACAAAAGTAGTCGCGAAATATGCTTCATTCGCTCAGCCGAGCAAAGCCGCAGTCTTGGCGGTCGCGTTTTCGGCGCTGATGATGTTGGGTGCCTGCGGCGGTGCCCGTGCGGTTAAAGAAGCACCCGAACTAGATAGGATTGAAGAAGCGCACCTGAAGCGCACCGTATTGGATGCTTATGTTCCGCAGGCCGTTCCGGTCGAAGCACGGATTGCGATTTCAGCCCCAAGCGGTGCAATCGGTATAAATGTACAAGAAGCAGCGGAACTAAAATCCTTCGCGCAAGAATATATCCGCCTTGGTCGGGGAAATGTTGTGGTCTCGGTGCCGGCAAACGCGAGCAATGGACAAAGTGCCGCCCAAGTTTCTCAAGAGGTCCAGCGCGCTTTGTTTTTGGCTGGCATTGATTTTTCAAAAATTTCTGCCGGGCCTTATCAGGCTCAGGGCCAAACCAACGCACCTATTCTGGTGACCTTTGGTCGTTACGAGACGAAGCCAATCGTTTGTGAGCCTTGGACGTCTTTCGACCCACGCAAAACAGCCACCAACCTTCCGCCGGATCGTTTTGGTTGTGCACAAAATGCGAATTTGGCGGCGATGATCGCAGACCCAGGCGATTTGCTGGGTGATCGCAAGGATGGGCCCCGTGACGCGGCCCGCATCCAAAACGGGATTGATACGCATCGCAAGGGTGGTGTCCCGACAGTGAGTGGAGCCGTTGCAGGCGGGGGTGGCAAATGATTGGGAATGCAAAACGCAAGCCCATGTGGGAAGAATTGGCGACTGCGGACGAGGCGTTTGAGCTTGATGCTGACTTGGATTTCTTAGAGCCAAGCCATGCTCAAAGCATCCCGGCGGCGTCTGCCCCGGGCGACTTCGATGCCGCCGCCTTTGAGGAGACCTATGTCGGTGAACTGGCGCGTGGCGGTGACCAGCCCGTACCCCGCATCTCAGTTCAAGTTTTCTGTGAGCGACCAGATACGGCGCAGCTTTTACAATCGGCTTCAACCGATCGACGTATAGCAAAGGCCCACGTGACCGTTTCAATGGGTGGCCTTGCTGGCGCGATTGAATTCTTCCAGTCTCAACCTTCGCCAAACTTGATCATCGTGGAAAGCTTGGCACCCCCAGCTGCGTTGATCCAACAGTTAGATGAATTGGCATCTTATTGCGAACCCGGCGTCAAAGTGATTCTGATCGGGGAATCCAACGACATTGGACTCTATCGAGAACTAATCCGGCGTGGGGTTTCCGAATATTTGGTGCCACCGCTGCAACCGCTACAACTGATCCGCACGATTTCAGGTCTGTACGTCGATCCAAGCAAGCCGTTCTTGGGCCGCACCATCGCGTTTGTTGGTGCCAAAGGTGGCGCAGGATCGTCTACAATCGCCCACAATGTGGCGTGGTGCATGGCCGAACATGCCCGGGTTAATACGACATTGGTCGACCTCGACCTGTCTTGGGGTACCACCGGGCTGGATTTCAACACCGATCCGGCAACCGGTATTGCCGACGCCTTAGAGCAACCCGAGCGAGTGGACGCTGTGTTGCTGGATCGCTTGCTGACCCGCCATACAGATCATTTGACTTTGTTTACGGCACCTGCATCGTTGGAGCGAGAGTTTGATATTTCGCCAGATGCTTATGAAACCGTAATCGAAGGCGTGCGCCGCGGTGTACCTTATGTGGTGCTAGACTTGCCACACACCTGGTCAAAATGGATGCGGCAGACTCTCTTGTCCGCCGATGAGGTCGTTGTCGTTGCTCAACCTGACTTGGCGGGCCTACGCAACGCCAAGAACATCTTTGACATGGTCCGTGTGGGTCGCCCCAATGATACGCCACCAAAAGTCATTTTGAATATGGTTGGCGTGGCAAAGCGTCCGGAAATTCCTGTGAAGGACTTTGCGGAAGCCTTAGGCGTTCAGCCAACGCTCGTTCTGCCCTACGATCCGCAATTGTTTGGGACCGCAAGCAATAATGGGCAAATGTTGGCTGACGTTAATCCAAACAGCAAATGTGCCGAAGGTATGGACTTCTTGGCTCAATTGTTCACCGGTCGTGCGCCCCAACCTAAGGCCAAGACTACCTTCCTCTCAAAATTGATCCCCGCAAAAGCGGCTAAGTGAGGATAGGATGTTTGGTAAACGCGCAGACGGGGCGGCACAGGCAACACCCCCTAAGTTTGCCCCAATTGAGCCCCCAAAGCCAGCAGCAGCGCCCGCTGCGCCGCCCCAAACCGGCGCGGCTGCAGCCGCCGCGACCCCAGCTGGAACATTGGATCCTGCCCGGGTTGCAAAGGCCGTGCGCGCACCAACACAATCTGCCCCGGCACCAAGTCCTTCCAACGATGGGCGGACCGAGGAATACTACCGTACCAAGGCTTCCGTCTATAACGCCTTGATCGAAACGATCGATCTGGGGCAATTAGCTGCGCTCGATCAGCGTACTGCGCGCGATGAAATCCGTGACATTGTCAACGAAATTATCGCAATTAAACAAGTAATTGTATCGATTGCCGAACAAGAGCAACTGCTCAATGATATCGTCAATGATGTGTTGGGCTATGGTCCGCTTGAGCCCCTCTTGGCCCGGGACGACATCGCCGACATTATGGTCAATGGTGCGAACGCCGTCTTTATCGAAGTTGGCGGCAAAGTAACCAAAACGCCCATCCGGTTCCGCGACAACCAACAGCTGATGAACATATGTCAGCGTATCGTGAGTCAAGTCGGTCGACGCGTCGATGAAAGCTCGCCCATTTGCGACGCGCGTCTTCCAGACGGCTCTCGCGTGAACGTGATTGTGCCACCTTTGGCGCTTGACGGCCCTACCCTCACTATTCGTAAGTTCAAAAAAGACAAACTGCGGATGAAGGACTTGGTTGGCTTCGGGGCCATTTCGGAGCCTGCAGGCAAAGTTTTGGGCATCATCGGTGCCGCACGATGCAATGTGTTGATTTCAGGCGGTACTGGCTCCGGAAAAACCACTCTGCTCAACTGTTTGACCGGCTATATTGCACCAGATGAACGCGTCATCACCTGCGAAGACGCCGCCGAATTGCAATTGCAACAGCCCCATGTGGTGCGCCTTGAAACCCGCCCACCAAACTTGGAAGGCCAAGGCGCCGTGCACATGCGCGACTTGGTCAAGAACTGTCTTCGGATGCGTCCAGAGCGGATCATCGTGGGCGAAGTCCGCGGCCCAGAAGCATTTGACTTGTTGCAAGCTATGAACACAGGTCACGACGGTTCGATGGGCACCCTGCACGCCAACAGTCCACGTGAAGGTCTTTCGCGGATGGAAAGCATGATCACCATGGGCGGCTTCTCGCTGCCAACCCGAACGATCCGTGAAATGATTGTGGGCTCCATCGACGTCGTGATCCAAGCAGCGCGCCTGCGCGACGGTTCGCGCAAAATCACCCACATCACCGAAGTATTGGGCTTGGAAGGCGATGTCATCGTCACCCAAGACCTGATCGTCTTTGAAATGGACGGGGAAGACGCAAACGGAAAGATTATTGGCAAACATCGGTCGACCGGTATTGCGCGTCCTAAATTCTGGGATCGCGCCCGCTATTACGGCCTCGAGAAAGAGCTCGCCGAAGCCCTTGATGCGGCGGACGTGTAGACGCCATGGATCTTGGAATCATCATTCCTGTTTTCGTTGCAGTTGGCGTCCTACTCATGGGCATTGCACTGGCTGGCGACGATAACAAGGAATCGCAAAAGCGGATTAAGTCGGTTGCTCAATCGCGGGAGTCCGCGATCAAACGCCGCGGTGCAGATCCAGACGAAACCCGTCGCAAGCGCTTGATGGGCAGCATTAAAGACATCGAGATGCGTGAGCGCCAATTGCGTCGTGCGCGTCTATCGGTTGGCGCTCGGATCGAGCAAGCCGGACTCACTATGGAAGAAAAGACCTTCTGGATCGCGTCCGGCGGTGTTGGTATCTTGGTGGGCCTCGGCATCCTAATAACTGGCAATTCTTGGTACGTTGCCCTTGGCGGGGCTGGGGTTGCTGCGTTTGGCTTACCACGCTGGGTATTGGGTTTTCTCGTTGGGCGCAGGCAAAAGAAGTTCATTGCCGAGTTCGCCAACGGGATCGACGTAATCGTGCGCGGTGTTAAGTCTGGCCTACCTTTGGCGGAATGTCTGAAAATTATTGCCCGTGAAGCGCCTGAACCCCTAGGCACTGAATTTCGTCGGATTTGCGATAGCCAATCCATGGGCGTGCCGATGGATCAATGCTTGGCAAAGTTGTTTGAACGCATGCCACTGCCGGAAGTCAGCTTTTTCTCGATCGTCTTGTCGATCCAGCTAAAGGCGGGCGGTAACTTGTCTGAAGCGCTCGGCAATCTTTCCATCATCCTGCGTTCACGCAAACTGATGCGGGAAAAGATCAACGCTCTGTCCTCAGAAGCTAAGGCATCTGCCTTTATCATCGGGGCCTTGCCGATTTGCGTCTGCGTGATGGTCTACATCACCAGCCCGTCTTACATGGGCCTGCTTTTCTCAGACCCGACCGGGCATATGGGATTGGGAGCCGGTCTTCTGATGATGGCGACCGGCATTTTCGTCATGCGCAACATGATTAACTTCGACATTTAAGGATCGGGCAATGTTCTTAGAAGTCAAAGACTTTGCACGAATGGTCACAGAGCCAGACTTTGTGGCTTCCGTGATCATGGCGGTTGCGCTTTTGGTTACCGCTTTGACGGTCGCGCAGCCCTTGTGGAAGACAGATCAATTGGCAGCCCGCATGAGGGGGGTCGCCACCGATCGTGAATCGATGCGTCGCAAGAGCCGGGCAACAATCGCCGCCGAACATGCTGAGAAGTCCTCACTTCGACAGCGCGCCAAAGGGCCGTGGAAATCCATCGTTGACAAGCTGAATCTACAAAAGCTGCTGGAAGATCCCAACGTTACCAAAAACCTAATGGAGGCGGGTCTTCGTGGCCCCGGTCCTGTCGCAGTCTTCTACTTTGCCCGCTTTGCCACACCGATCCTCTTCTTTATCGGGGCGCTGACCTATGTGACTTTGTTCGGCAAAGACATGAGCAGCAACAACCGTCTTATCGCCGCAGTAGGCGCGTGTGTGGCTGGTTTCTATTTGCCCAACTTGATAGTCAAAAACATCGCGACTAAGCGACGTACATCGATTATGCGCGCCTTTCCTGACGCGCTGGACTTGCTGCTTATCTGCGTGGAATCCGGCATGTCGATCGAAGGCGCATTTTTGCGCGTTGGGCAAGAAATTGGCTCGTCGTCGATTGAGCTCGCCGAGGAGTTGAGCTTAACCAATGCCGAGCTTGCCTATTTGCAGGATCGCCGGGTCGCTTACGAAAATTTGGCCAAGCGCACCAATCACCCCGGTGTTAAAGGTGTGGCCACAGCCCTGATCCAAGCCGAACGATACGGGACACCTTTGGGCTCAGCCTTGCGGGTGATGGCGAAGGAGAACCGAGAACTCCGCATGACGGAAGCGGAAAAGAAGGCAGCGGCATTGCCCGCAAAGCTGACCGTGCCAATGATCGTCTTCTTCCTACCGGTGCTGTTTATCGTGATCCTAACACCGGCCTATATTCAATATCAGAACATGAATAATGGTGAAGGCCCGAAAAATATGTCGGGTGCCCCGCCGCCTCGCTAATGATCATGCGTTCGTAGACGAAGCTAGTGCGTTCCTGCGCCAGATTTACTGACATAGAGCCGACCGCAATAAAGGCACTCAACCTGGCCCTCGTCGCCCATCTCGTACCAGACCTTTGGGTGGCCCAAAGCGCCGCCACCACCGTCACAGGCGACGCGATGATCGTCCACGTAAATGGTTTCAACAGGCTCGGAGGGCTTAGACGGAACGGGGACGGACATTAATCTGTTTCTCTCACAGCTGCGTGATTGCTACGAACTGGTTAGCGCCTTAATTAGAACCTTACGGCCCTATCCGTCAACGTGTGCGCCAAGCGAGATACCATGACCTTATCCTCTTTTGCCATTGAGGCCCGCGGGCTTCAAAAAACCTATGCTGCCAGCGGAAAATCGCCGGAAAAACAGGCACTCAAAGGGTTAGATTTGGCAATTCCGAAGGGATCGATCTTCGGCCTCTTGGGCCCAAATGGTGCAGGCAAGTCGACATTTATCAACATCCTAGCAGGCCTCGTCATCAAAACGGCCGGCGAAGTTCGCATCTGGGACATTGATATTGACAAAGACCACCGGTCCGCCAAAGCGGCCATTGGCATTGTGCCACAAGAGATCAGCTTTGATGCCTTCTTCACCCCATATGAAACACTTGAGCTGCAAGCTGGATTCTATGGCGTGCCGGCGAAAGAACGGCGCTCCATGGAATTGCTCGAAGCTGTAGGCCTAGCTGACAAGCGCGACACCTATTCGCGACAATTATCAGGTGGCATGAAGCGGCGCCTGCTAATCGCGAAAGCACTTGTTCACACCCCACCAGTGGTCATCCTGGACGAGCCGACTGCTGGCGTTGACGTCGAGCTCCGCCGCTCTTTATGGGAATATATCTCCATGCTCAATAAGGAGCGGGGCGTCACCGTCGTGTTGACGACGCATTATCTCGAAGAAGCCCAAGAGCTGTGCGATAACATCGCCATTATTGATCAAGGCCGCTTAATTGCTTGCGAGCCCACACCCACAATTCTGAGACGTCTCGACAAGAAGGCTGTGGTGATCTCGCCCATGGAGCCTTTGACACAGATTCCAGCGGGATTGGCCGATCTTGAATGCGTGTTGCGCCCCGACGGTGCTTTGGCCATTCATTATCGTCCCAACGAACATAGTGTTGAGGCGTTATTGTCTCAAGCTATGGGTTCTGGCGTGCGGATCAAGGACTTGCGGATTGAAGAACCCAATCTCGAAGACGTATTCGTTGCCCTCACGACGCCTGCGGGCGGGCGATAAAGCGCAGGAAGATCGGCGCGCAATCGCCGAGTTTTTTGGTCTCATAGCGCGTGGTAATGTGATCTTCTGGCGGCGACCGCCAATCAGTCGCCGTCTCAGCCAGCCACTCAAACCCGCCATGCTGCGTAACTTTCTCAAGCGTCCACGCAGCGTAATTGGCCCAATCGGTTGCAAAGCGTAGCTCGCCGCCGGCTTTCAATGCCTGATGCGCATCGTCCAAAAAAGTTTGTTGAATCAAGCGACGCTTATTGTGCTTGGCTTTATGCCACGGGTCCGGGAACAAGATCACAAGCTTATCGAGACTAGCGGGCTTCAGCGCTTTCAGCACCGGCCTTGCATCGGAGGCCAACAGCCGCACGTTAGTTAGGCCACGGTCCTCTATCCCAACCAGGGCCTTCGCGACGCCTTCTTGGAAGGGTTCTGCGCCCAGGAATAAATGGTGGGGGTAACGCTCAGCTTGCCCAATCAAATGCTCGCCCCCGCCAAAACCAATCTCAAAGATCACCGCCTCTGCGGCTGGCATCCATTGAAGCGGGTCCAAGGTCTCAGTAGGTTCTGCCGGGATTGATACGCTTGGAAACAAAGTTTCAAACAATTGCTCTTGGCGATCAGATAGGGCACGACCGCGCACACGGCCAAAGGATCTAAGTGGCCCAAAAGGCTTTGGTGCAGAGAAATCAGGGTTGGACATGGGCCGCTTATGCATGTTTGCTTGCCCTTGGACTAGACCACATTCGCACGCAGCCCCGGCGGTTAATGCATGGGAATGCTAATCATCATCCGCCAAAATTTTGATCAGCTCGATCACCTTTTTGCGTTGGCTGCCGGACTTTAATCGCGCGTAATCTGCCAAAAGCTCTAATGCGCCGGGAGCGGCCAGCAGACTTGCCGTCGAAAGTGTCTCTGCTTCGTTTGGCACTTCGGCCACACCCGGGCCTAATGCCAAGCTTAAACCGTCAAAGAAGAACGATGGGTCAACCCCTAGCAGGCCGCACAATTGAAACAATCGGCTGGCACCAATGCGGTTTAGTCCGCGTTCATACTTTTGGACCTGTTGAAACGACTGGCCCAATAATTCAGCCAAACGTTCTTGGCTCATGCCTAAATCTTCGCGCCGTTGTTTCAAACGACAGCCAACATAAGCATCAACAGAAGTAGAGCGACGATGATTTATCATGAAACCTTGCCTTGGTGTAGGCATTATTTCAATGAAGAGTTGATTGTGTCAATGGCGCTTGTGCTGCCAAACCACCAGTAGGCCAAAGCCAAGGATTAAGATGCCGAACGCCACCTCGCCATATCGAGCATAAAAAGTCGGACCGAGGGTGGCCGGCAGGCGCGCTGTCGCATAGCCAGCACCTGCCCGATGTTCAGCGACGGGACGGCCGAATCGATCAACAATAGCCGACCATCCACCGCTGGCAGATCGAACAAGCGGCAGCCCCGTCTCAATCGCCCGATAGCGGGCCTGTGCATAATGCTGGTCTGGGCCCAATAGGTCACCATACCAGGCGTCAATCGAGACATTCAAAATCCAAGCGGCCTTGCCGGTCGCTTGCTTGTTGAAGCTTGGGAACACAATCTCATAACAAATGCGGGGATCGGCCAAAGGCGCTTTGGGTAGGCTTAAAGTCGTGGGCTCTGGACCCGGTGACATCTCGCCATCATAGGAAACTAAGCTTGCAATTCCGAATATTTGGAATAGCGATCGCAGAGGCAGATACTCACCAAAGGGGACTAGGTGATGCTTGTCATAAACAGCGCGGGTGGTGAGACCGCCCTTCTCAACATCAAAGACCAATAGACTATTGGTATAAAGCGCCTTCCCTGCCAGGAGGTCACGCCGGATAGACCCAACCGCGAGGGTGCGCGACCCAAGACGGGCTTGCATTTGATCCAAAACAAACGGTTCTTCCAACAAAAGGAACGGAAAGGCACCCTCTGGCCATACAATGATATCAGCCTTCTGGGCGTCCGGTGTTTCGAGCAAACCTAAATATGTTTCCACAATGCGGCCCGTGTTGACGGGGTCCCAAACATCCTTTTGACTAAAGCCTGCTTGCCCGGCTGCAATAATCGGTCCCGTTCCCGTCATGGCGCTGATGGGTCCAGCGGCGCGCAACTGCAGGAAGCCGTAGGCATAGCTGCCCAATGCCAAAATCCCGGCTGCGACCAGCGTGATGCTTTGGCCGCGCCGTTTGCCCTTCTCCAGAAGCAGTACCGGTATGGCCAAGGCCCAAAGCGTCAAAAGCGAAAGACCATAGGGGCCAATTAAGCCTGCAGTTTGGCTGATGGCTTCACCTGGCTTCCAGATATAGGCAGGCAAATTCCAAGGTAGACCCGTAAAAAAATGACTGCGGGTAAATTCACTGATACCAAAGCAGACGGAAAAGATAAGAAGGCGGGAAGGCCCGGCGCGCCGCACTAGCATTGCCGCGACTGCAGCCAAGCCCCAATAGACACCCATCGCAGCGGGCAGAGCTGTAACCGCAAACGGCATCAAAGCGGCAAATTTTTCAGCATCCACCAAAAATGCATTACCGACCCAGAACATCCCGGCCAGAAAATAGCCAAATCCCCAAGACCAGCCGCGCCAGAAGGCAGAGCGGAGCCGCTTCGGATTTTGCGATGCCCCATCCAACAAGAGAATAAGGCCGCAAATGGACACCATAAAGGCTGGCCAGACATGGAAAGGTGCGTGGCCGAGAACCGCCAAAGCCCCTAACAGCATCCCGCATAGGCCTGACAGCCAAGCAGGCTTGTTTGGACCCAGAATGGCTATGGGATGATTGATTTCGAGTTCGGCCGCTCGTGATGGGATCGCTTGGCTCTCTGTCACGCAGAGGGTGCCTGCAAACTATCGGTATTGGCCTTTTCCACGGCCTTAGCAGAACGGATGCGCACCCGCTTGATCCGGCGCGGGTCCGCGTCAATCACTTCAAAATCATAGCCGGTTGGGTGATGGAGAATTTCACCCCGCGGTGGGACGCGGCCCGCCAACGCAAATACCAAACCGCCGAGCGTATCGATATCATCTTCCATATCTTCCAACGTCAGATCGACGCCAGCGCGCTCAGAAAAATCATCTAACTCGACCCGCGCGTCGGCTTCCCAGACGCCATTGCCGGTATCAACGATTAAGTCCTGATCGAGGTCATCATGCTCATCATCAATGTCGCCGATAATCTCTTCAACAAGGTCTTCAATGGTCACCAAACCATCGGTGCCGCCATATTCGTCGATTACCAAAGCCATGTGGCACCGCTTGGCGCGCATCTGTAGCAACAGGTTCGGCAACTTCATGGAAATGGGCACATAGAGCAGATCGCGCTTGAGCCGCCCTAAGACAAGATCGTCTAGCTTCGCCTTGGTCTCGCCCGCTTCATCCGGGATCAAGAGTGACAAGATGTCCTTCACATGGACAAATCCCAAAGGCGTGTCGAGATTCTCGGCATAAACCGGCATGCGGGAATGCTGGTGCTCTTCAAACATGCGCGCTACTTCGCCCAGCGGCATCTCAATATCGACCGCTGTGATATCGGCACGTGGCACCATCACGTCGCGGACAGACAAGCGGTCAAAGCTGGCAGCCTTGACGATCATATCTTTCTGATTGCGCTCAATGGTTTCGCCAGATTGTTCCCGCTCACGCAGAAGCTCTGCGGGGTCTAGGCCCGCATAATCATTTTGGCGACGCAATTTCTGCGTCCACCGCTTCCAAAAGCTAGTTTTTTTGGCTGAGTTACTACTGGATGGGTCGTCAGTCATGGGTGTGATAAGGATCAGCAATGCCGAGGCCTGCCAATATCTCTCTCTCTAAGCCTTCCATCTCCGCCGCATCATCATCGGCTTCATGATCATATCCTAAAAGATGTAATAGCCCATGCACAAGTAAATGGGTAGCGTGATCTTTAAGATTTTTGCCCTGTTCTTGTGCCTCTCGGGCGCACGTTTCATAGGCGAGGGCGACATCGCCCAAAGTCTTTTCTAGCGCGTGCACCGTTTCAGGTGCCGGAAAAGACAGAACATTTGTCGGCTGATCCTTGTGCCGCCACTGGGCATTCAAGCCTTGAACAACCGCGTCGCTGGTGAGGAGTAGCGCGAAGCTATCTCCAACTGGTTCAAAATAACGTGACACGACTTGGACGATCTTCTCGATTTCCGCCTCGGAATCCGGACCGAACACTTGGTGCCAACCTTCAGCTTCGATCTGAACATCGACATCAAAGGAGGTAGATTCCTCAATCATCACAGGCTCTGGCGTTAAGGGTGAAGGAACGGGTGCGAGTGTCGTCTCCTCCACTTCGCGCTCATAGGCCGAGACAATCCGACCAACCAAGGGGTGGCGGACAACATCTTCAGCCGTGAAATGCACGATCTTCATGCCTTCAACCCGCCGTAAGATACGCAAAGCATGAGGAAGACCGGAGTCACTGGAACGCGGCAAATCAATCTGACTTGGATCTCCGTTGACGGCCATACGCGATCCCTCACCCAACCGGGTCAGCAGCATCTTCATCTGCATGCGCGTGGTGTTTTGCGCTTCGTCGACGATAACAAATGCGTCGGACAAGGTTCGCCCGCGCATAAAGGCCAAGGGTGCAACTTCAATTTCACCGGCAGCCTTGCGGCGCTCTAACTGGGCGGCACCGAGTAAGGTCTTAAAGGCATCCCAGATAGGCTGAAGATAGGGGTCAACTTTCTCTTCAAGGTCGCCAGGCAGAAAACCTAAACGCTCGCCTGCTTCCACGGCAGGGCGGGTGACGACGACACGCGAAACGCGTCCCTCCAGCAGCATGGAGACCGCGACAGCCACCGCCAGAAATGTCTTGCCGGTACCAGCAGGACCGACGCCAAAGACCAAGTCAAACTCACCGCCCATCAAAGCGTCGAGATAGACGGACTGCGTCGGGGTTCTGGGCTTAATGTCGGCGCGGCGACCTGGCAGAGCTAAGGCCCCACTCCGCGCCCGTGACCCGGCGCGTACGAAGGTGATGGCAGAGCGGACCTCGGGCAACCCCAAAGCCATTCCTGCTTCGACTTTTTCGATCAAGGCCTGTAAGGCCTCGCGTGCCTGATTGACCGACACCGGATCGTCGCCATGGACAAGAATGTCACCACCTTGGGCCGTCACGTCGACGCCAAACGCATCTTCCACCAAGGCCAGATTGCGATGCGCAGGACCGGCCACCAAAGGCACTAAGCTTGGATTGGTGAGGGCGACGCGGCCCTCTTCGGATTTACGACGACGCGTCACGAAGCGGTCACCAATTCCCCAGTGAGGGAATTTGGCATCGTGCCAATGATGCGCACGTGATGAAGTTGGCCGATCAGTTCCGCTGGCCCCGCAACATGCACAGATTGCAACCAAGGACTCCGGCCCAAAATCTGCCCTTCATTGCGGCCTTTGCCGGTGAACAGCACGTCAAATGTCTCACCAACTTTGGCGGCATTGAAAGCCCGCTGTTGCTCTAGGATCAGAGCTTGTAGGCGCTGCAATCGGTCGTCGGCCACTTCAGAGGCGACTTGGCCAAACATTTCCGAGGCAGGTGTGCCGGGTCGCTTGGAATATTTGAAGCTATAGGCACCCGCATAGCCGATTGCGCGGACCAATTCCATTGTGTCTTCAAAGTCTTGCTCGGTCTCACCGGGGAATCCCACAATGAAATCAGAGGCTAAGGCTATATCTGGGCGAGCTTGGCGCACCTTAGCGATGCTATCGAGATAGCTCTCCACACTGTGCTTGCGGTTCATAGCTTTCAGGATTTTGTTGGAACCAGACTGCACGGGCAAGTGCAGATAGGGCATCAATTCCTTCACCTCGCCATGGGCCTCAATCAGATCATCACTCATGTCACACGGGTGGGAAGTCGTATAGCGGATGCGCTCAATTCCGCCGATTTTGGCCAAATGGCGCACCAATTGCGCCAAAGACCACGTTTCAGCGCCTGCCAGCGCTGGGCCTTGGCCATGATAGGCGTTGACGTTTTGCCCCAAAAGCGTGATCTCGCGCACACCTTGCTGGGCAAGGCCGCGGGCTTCTAGAATGATCGGATCCACTGGCCGCGAATATTCTGCGCCACGCGTATAAGGCACCACACAGAAGGTGCAGAATTTATCGCACCCTTCTTGCACCGACAAAAAGGCGGATGGACCGTCTGGCGCGCGCAAGGTTGGGAGGGCGTCAAACTTCTCAACCGCTTCAAAGCTCGTCTCAAGGCGTTCGCCACTGGCACGGGCCGCGCGGGCGATGAGTTCCGGCAGCTTGTGATAGGCTTGCGGGCCAACCACCAAATCCACCGCCGGGGCGCGACGCATGATCTCCTCGCCCTCGGCTTGGGCCACACAGCCGGCGATGGCAATCGTCATCTTGTCGCCATGCAGCGCCATAGTGTCCTTGTGCGCCTTTAATCGACCGATTTCGGAATAGACTTTTTCGGTCGCCTTCTCGCGAATGTGGCACGTATTGAGCACGACGAGGTTCGCATGATCGGGCTTATCAACTGAGCTATAGCCCAATGGCCGCAAGACATCGGCCATACGTTCGCTGTCATAGACATTCATCTGACAGCCATAAGTCTGAATGAACAGGGTCTTACCAGTTACGGCGGTGCCAGTTTGCACAGGTGTCGGGCGATCCATCAGATCGTCTCTTTGGGATGTTGCGGCGTCTTCATGCATGAAGCCAGCCTAAAACGCCAAACGCGGCAAATACGCAAGAGCATTCAAGCAACACTTTGCCCACGAAACCAGATGATCTCAGACTGTGAATGCCACCGCATCGCCCGGTTTGGCTTGCTTTAATAGCTCGCGCAGGTCCTCTTCGGCTAAGGCCACGCATCCTTCAGTCGGACGATAATCTTCAGACGCACAATGCATGAAGATCGCCGAACCCATCGCGGGCACCACCGGATCATCATTATGACCAAGGACGACAATGATGTTGTAGAGCCCATCCTCACGCCACAAATGTTCGGCGCTAGCCGGATAGGGGTGGCTGATAGGGAGATTATAATTCGGGTCTTCCGACGCATCGCACCAGCCATCTTGAGGCTGGATCGGTGTTGCTTCAAACCTAGAGACAGGCTTTGGCCCCCGATCTTCCCGCCACAATATGCTTCGGATCGGCCAAACCCCCAAAGGGCTGGCTCCGTCGCCTTCGCGCTTATCGGCTGCCGTCTTCGCCCCGCCCTTACCAATGGAACAGCGGACCTTGGTTTGTCCGTAGGTTAGCCAACCCGATGTTGATGCTGCAAAAACCTGCATAAAATCCCCCAGATCAAGACTCTGTGATGCCGCACCCTCTTGTATCACGCAATAGGGTGCAACCATGTAGTGTCCATGTCACGCAAGCGCACCCTTCTTCTGGTCGATGACGACCATGATCTCCGTACCACCTTAGCCGAGCAATTCGAGCTGACGGGGGAATTTGACACCGTTATGGCCCAAGATGCCGCCAGTGGGGTTGCCGCTGCCCGCACGAAAGGCCCTGACCTCATTCTGCTCGATATAGATCTGCCGGATCTAGACGGTCGCGAAGCCTGTAAGGCGATCCGCGCAGGTGGGTTTGCTGGCCCGATCATCATGCTGACCGGTCAATCGACTGATTCAGACACGGTATTGGGTCTCGATGCCGGGGCGAACGACTATGTCACCAAGCCATTCCGTTTTGCCGTGCTGTTGGCACGTGTGCGGGCTCACTTGCGCAGCCATGATCAGACCGATGTCGCAACACTGAAGATCGGTCCTTATGACTTCAAACCGGCAAACCGCACATTGACCGACGCCAGTGGTAAGCGCATCCGCCTGACCGATAAAGAAGCGGCAATTCTGCGCTACCTCTATCGTTCCGGCGCGAAAGCCGTGCCACGCGACGAATTACTGCGCGAAGTCTGGGGCTATAATGCTGCGGTCACGACTCACACGCTGGAAACCCACATCTACCGGCTGCGTCAAAAGATCGAGCCGGTGTCCAGCCGCAACGGCTTGTTGATCACCGAAGGTGGCGGCTATCGTCTTGAGCCATAAGGCTTAAGGCTAACGCCACTCATCGCGGCCACCTTTGCGTTGCCGCGTCAGATTCATGTGATATTGGAAGCGTTCGGGCCGGTAAAAGCCCTGAACAACCTCAATCGGTGCCGATTGTGAATCCTTCATCACGCGAACAATCTTGAGGAGCGGCGACCCTGTTGCGATTTTCAATGCTTGCGCGGTTGCGGGCTCAGCGCTGCAGGCTGTGATCCATTGTTCGGCTGAAACGGCAACAAAGCCAGCCCTTTCTAGCAGGTCGAGCATCGGAGTATGGCCAAGGGAGTCCGGATCAAAGGTCGCGGCAATATCAATCGGCAAATGGGTGACGATGTAGGAGAATGGTTCTCCCTCCAATTTCCGAATTCGCTCTGCCCGTTGGACTGGAACGCCACTGGGCAGACCCAAAAGCTCAGCAATCTCTGCGGTCGCAGCAACTTGCGCGACATTAATCAGTTCAACCTCCGTAGATAGTCCCATCACTTTGAGAGCTTCCATGAGATTATCAAAGCTGCCCTTAACCACAGGCACAGTTGCATTATAGGTAACCACTGTGCCGCGACCACGATGGCGCGACACCATCCCAGCAGACGCCAATTCGTTGAGCGCGCGTTTCACCGTGATGCGGGAAACATTGAACACATGAGTCAGATCCTGCTCGCCGGGAAGAACTGCGCCCAGCGGAAACGCGCCGGAGCGGATGCGCTCTCGTAAAACCAAGAACAATTGGTGATACAGAGGCGTTGGCAGCCGAGCATCGACCATGGTGGCCTTTAAGTCTGAACTTGGTTCATGCGATGTGGGCAAGGTCGTGTCCATGAAGAAAAATTAGTCTGTCGTCGGGAAATGAAAAGCCCAAATTCCGGCAGCCTACTGAGTTGAGATCGATCTCATCCACCGTTGGCACGCTCACGAACAGAGTCAAGACTCTCCCAGATCTTACCGCCCGGATAAAGTCCGATAGACATGGTCATGTCGTGGACTTCTACGGAATCAAACATCTCACAGGTAAAATACGGATCGCCGCGCATTATTGCCCAGGCGGCCTCTTCATGATCGGCGCAAACAATCAGACACGACCCATGAATCTTAGGGCTCCCCGGGGCCTTCAAAGGCCCCGCGGTGACATAGGACTGCCAATGCGCCTCTACATGCGCCAAATGACCAGCCAAATGTTCAACCCGCTTTTCAGGCGCCGTCGGCCCGTCTTTGCACACGAACAAGAACGTGGGTTGGGTCTGTCGCGGAACAGTCGGTGGATTGGACATATGGGCCTCCATGATCATGGGTTGAGCCACTTTAGGGGTGAGTCATTGCCTTGCCAATGTCGAAACGTTATTTGATATAAAGATAGATCATTTCTCTAAGTTGGATGCACGGCCCAGCATGGCAGAAGCCGCCAAACCCAAAACCTCAAATTCAGGCCAAACCTTGGCCCAGAAGCTGCTGGCGCGGGCATCGGGTAGTGAGCTTGTGGCCCCAGGCGACATTGTGGTGGTGCAAGTCGACCTTGCGATGGCCCATGATTCAAGTGGGCCACGGCGCTGGAAGCCGCACTTAGAGGCACTTGGGGCAAGCCTGTGGGACCCGTCTCGAATCGTCATTGTCTCTGACCATTATGTGCCGGCCGTCGACGGTGAAAGTGCCGCGATCCTGAAGCTCACACGGGAATTTGCCAATGAACAAAGGATTGGCCATTTCTTTGATATGGAAGGCATTTGCCACGCCATTCTACCGCAAAAAGGCTTACTGCGCCCCGGGATCTTTGTCGCAGGTGGCGACAGCCACACCCCCCATGCAGGTGCCTTTGGTTGCTATGCCGCAGGCTTTGGTGCAACCGATATGTTGGGCATTGTTGTCACAGGGCAAACATGGACAATCGTGCCAGAGACGATTCGCGTGGAGTTGACGGGCCGGTTGCAGAGCCATGTTTCGGCCAAGGACGTCATGTTGCTTCTATGCCGTGAGCTCGGCATGGATAATGCCTTCAAGGCCATCGAATATGGCGGACCCGGCGTCGCGGCCATGTCGATGGACGAACGTATGGTCTTGTCCAATATGGCGGCTGAATTGGGTGGTGAGGTTGGCCTAGTCGCTGCAGACGACGTGACATTGGCTCATATTCGCGCCCATGGTGGGACTGCTTCAGAAGCCGACTTGGCCTGGAAGCCTGATCCAGATGCCGCTTACGAGCGGACTATCTCGATCAATCTTTCTGATCTCGAGCCGCAAATTGCTCTGCCGCATTCGCCCGCCAACAGCTTTTCGATTGATCACGCGGTCGGCGCGCCAATCCATCAAGCTTATATCGGTGCTTGCGTTGGGGCTAAGCTAGAGGATTTGCACATGGCCGCGCAGGTCCTGACGGGGCAGCGGGTCGCTAAAGGCGTGCGCTTGCTTGTTGCTCCGGCCAGTTCCCAAGTGACATCCGATGCTGCGGCTGATGGAACTTTGTCGATATTACTCGCCGCGGGGGCAACCCTATTACCGTCAGGCTGCGGTGCGTGCGCTGGCATGGGCGCTGGGCTGTTAGCGGCTGGTGAGACCTGTATTTCCACCACCAATCGCAACTTCAAAGGCCGGATGGGTCATTCAGAGGCCTTTGTCTATTTGGGTTCGCCGTACACGGTTGCTGCCAGTGCTATCGCTGGCTGTGTCAGCGATCCTCGCGCTTTATCGGCAGAATTGGTTGGCGTGCAATGACAGAAACCGCATCAATGGGCCGCGCCTTTGTCTTTGGTGACAATATCGACACCGACCTGTTGGCACCCGGTCATCTAATGAAGCTCTCTGCGCAAGAATTAGCGCAACATTGCTTAGAGGCCATCGCTCCTGAATTTGCGACGACAGTAGAGATCGGTGACTTTGTTGTTGCGGGCAATAATTTCGGTTTGGGCTCCTCGCGGGAGCAAGCAGCCGTCAGTTTACGGCAATTGGGAGTTGGTGCCGTGATTGCACCCAGCTTTGCGCGCATTTTCTATCGCAACGCCCTGAACTTAGGCCTTCCAGCCTTATTTTGTGAAGATGCCCACCGGATTGCTGAAGGGGACCAGTTGATGGTCGACCCAGTCTTGGGCAAGATCACGAATAAGACGCGAGGTGAGGTTTTGTCGTGTAAGCCTATTCCAGACCATTTGATGGCGATGGTGCGGGCTGGGGGCCTGATCGCTCACTTACAATCAAGACGTGGCACATAGGGATCGAGCATGACACAGATTACTTTGCACGAGCGGCTCGGCCAAAGCAAAGCCCTTTTGGCCCCCGGGGCTTATGACGCCTTGAGTGCACTCTTAGTCGAGCAAGCAGGCTTTGAGGCTATTTATATGTCAGGGGCGTCGATCTCATATACGCAGTTGGGTCGGCCAGACATTGGGTTGGTTTCCGTTACCCAAGTTGCTGATATCATTGGCCGTGTGCGCGATCGTGTGCAGATTCCGCTGATCGTCGATGCCGACACCGGCTTTGGCAATGCCTTGAACGTTCAGCATACCGTCCGATTATTTGAGCGTATGGGTGCTAATGCGCTGCAACTGGAAGATCAAACCGCGCCTAAGCGCTGTGGGCATTTGGCAGGCAAAGAACTGGTTCTTGCAGGCGAAATGGTAGGCAAAATCAAAGCCGCGGTCGACGCCCGCACCTCTGAACAAACATTGATCATCGCCCGCACCGACGCCATCGCCGTAGAAGGATTCGAGCGCGCCTTAGAGCGGGCAGAGCTTTATCGTCAGGCGGGTGCCGACATCCTGTTTGTGGAAGCGCCGCAAGCGATCGACCAAATGCAGGCCATTTGCCAAGCCTTCCCGAACACGCCTCTCTTGGCAAATATGGTTGAAGGCGGAAAGACGCCACTTCTCACCTGCGATCAATTATCCGATATGGGCTATCGCTTGGTGATTGCCCCGGGCTCTATGGTGCGCGCCCATGCCTTCATCGCACAACAGTTTCTTCAATCGCTCAAAGCCAATGGCACAACGGCCCTCTTCCGCGACCGAATGTTGGACTTTAAACAAATCAATGACTTACTTGGTCTACCAAGCCTGATGGATCAAGGCTCGCATTACGAATTGCGCGGGCAAGAGGCGGCAGAATAAGCGCGGTCCTTTGTAAGGCTTTTTTCACTGCGCTCGGTTACACTTTTGTCTCTATGTTGCCAGATTCTAGGTGCATGTGGACTGTATGGTGATTAGGGACGGTCTCGAACGTGAAAAGCATCTGGCGTCAGGTGTTTTTGCTCAGCCTTTGTTGAGCTGGCTTCCCTGCGTCTGCTTAGCAATTGGACTAGTGATCGGTGGATCGGCAAGCGCTCAAACCCAGAAGCGAGCTAGCGACCTCACGCTCAATGACATGTTTTCAAGCCCGAATGCAGCGGCCGCTCAAGCGGTCTCTTTTAGTGCCGGCCCCAATAACCTTCGTTTTGTCCTCGACCGGTCGCAACCTCGCGTCGTTTTATTGCGGTTTGACGGCGATCCAGAGGTCTGGGCTCTAACCTCGCAATGGGGCCCACGCGGCGATGAATTTCTGCGGAATGACATCGGCGAAGTCATTGTTCGGATTACGACTTTGGGCGGGGTGACCGTTTATGGCCCACTTGGGACCAATGGCGGTCTTGCTGCCAGTGAAGGCAAAGCCAAAACCTTATCGGCACCGGCCAGAAGCGAAGGCAACCTTCAGGCTACCCTAGAAAAAGCACTGCGCTGGTTTGACAAATTTTCCAATCGCAGCGTCCGGGTTGAAGCCTCGGGCACTTTGCCGCCAGCACTCGTTTATGAAGCGCTAGAACGGGCGGCCCAAGGCATGTCGCGCGCGCCGCGCGGCTTTTTCGGTCGGCCAGAGCGACGGGTAAAGCTTATCCGCGTCCAGCGCAGTTTTGATCGCCCCAGTGTCCGCTGGCAATCGGGCATTTTGACAATTGGTGTTGTTCCTGGTGCTGGCTATGCCGGACGACCCTCCAGTGCGGCCGTGTTGTTAGCTCTGACGAAGGGCAATTAGTCGCAGGACAGCCTCTGGCGATTGCCGGAACCCATTGCGCGGCATATATCAGCCTCATGACTTTAGAACCCCTCAATATCGCAATCTTCGTGGCCATGGCTGTGGTCTTGACCGTGCTCGTCGCCGGTATCGCCAACTTGGCCATCACCGGAGATAAAGCGCGATCTCGCTCTAACCAATTGATGCGGCTAAGGGTTCTCGTTCAGTTTATCGCTGTCATTCTCTTGATGCTCGGCTTTTGGCTTAAAACGCGCGCGGGATGACCAAAAGAAGCTTTGCCGATAAAGTGGCTTTGGTCACCGGTGGGGGCGGCCGGTTTGGTCGGGTTATGTGCCAAGCACTCGCCCAGCGCGGTTGCAAGCTGATCGTCGGTGATTGTGATCTAACGGCTGCACGCGATACCGCGGCCCGGACTGCAGGACTCGCCCTAGGGCTAGATGTCACCGATCCGGCTATGTGGCTGAATGCGGCATCATCGGCCCGCGACCTTTTTGGCCCACTCGACTATGTGTTTCATTGCGCCCAGCTAACTGCTGATCCGACCGACGCAGAGGGCATGGGACGCCTTTGGGCCACCCATTTGTCGTCATTAGAGATTGCCCAGCAGACTTGTGGAGCCGATCTAACCGCAACTGGCGGAATTCATATCCTGTTTGTTTCCGGTGCAGCCTGGCAGCCCGACCCGGCCCGTCCGCTTTGGTCGGCAGCGGAAGCTGCGAAGCGGAGTTGGCATAGGGCCCAGCTAACTGGGTCCAGCACCGTTAAGGGCGCTCTGATTGCCTATGATGTGCCGCCGCACCCGTCACGCAAGACCGCCGATGATGAGATTGCTGCGGCGACTTTATGGGCTCTGTCGCGTGGGGATAGTCAAGCCTTTGTTCCCGGCGGCTTTGGCGTCAAGGGCTTTTGCCAGAAGGCATCCCAATAGGAAGTATTGGGTTAAGCTGGCATACCCGGGCAGCGCAGATACTTCTCTGCTGTCGCACCATCCCAAGAAATGTCTGCAGTTTGATCGCCAGTTTGCTCAATGATCAAGCTGAAGGAGACACCAACGCCGTTTTGACCTTTGACTTCATAGCCTTTTTCGGTCGGTTGAACCGCTAGAATTTTATGTCGCTCTATCCCCGACGGCCGAATGCTATCGAGCCACAAGCCGGTCTCTTCATCCATCAACACATAGCCTTGGTTCATGCGCTGAGGATTGCAGGCGATTGGGCCGGCATCGCCCGGTTGGCCCATAAAGGCCGCATTGGTATCTGTGCCCGCAAATAGAAATTCACGGTCTTCCGCTGAGATTTTTCCAAGCGGATCAGCTGGCGCACAGGCCGTTGCAATCATGCCCGCCGCCAAAATATTTCGGATCAGAGTATAGCGCATCGCCAGACCCCCTTTAAGAACGCGGCTGGCACCATCCAACCGCGTCCCAAGTCGACCACAGAGCAGTTAATCTTATGTGTTCATACTCTGGAAAAAGTCATCATTATTTTTGGTCTGCTTGAGCTTATCGAGCAAGAACTCCATCGCATCCATGGTGCCCATGGGGTTGAGGATTCGGCGCAACATGTACATTTTCGGCAAATGCTCTCTTGGAACCAAAAGCTCTTCTTTCCGAGTACCCGATTTGATGATGTCGATCGCTGGGAAGACACGCTTATCTGAGACCTTACGATCCAGAATGATTTCAGAGTTACCCGTGCCCTTGAACTCTTCAAAGATGACTTCATCCATGCGCGAGCCGGTTTCAATCAGCGCCGTCGCAATAATGGTCAAGGAGCCGCCTTCTTCAAGATTACGGGCAGCACCAAAGAAGCGCTTCGGACGTTGCAGAGCGTTTGCATCCACACCACCGGTCAGAACCTTGCCTGATGACGGGACGACCGTGTTGTAGGCGCGACCCAGTCGTGTGATCGAGTCAAGCAGGATCACAACATCGCGGCCATGCTCGGCCAAGCGCTTAGCCTTTTCGATCACCATTTCAGCAACTTGCACGTGGCGAGTCGCTGGCTCGTCGAAGGTAGATGATACCACTTCGCCCTTCACAGAGCGCTTCATGTCAGTCACTTCTTCAGGCCGTTCGTCGATCAACAACACGATTAGATAGACTTCTGGATGGTTGATTTCGATCGATTTGGCCACGTTCTGCAGGATGACGGTTTTACCGGTTCGTGGCGGTGCCACGATCAAGGCGCGTTGGCCTTTACCAATTGGCGCAACAATATCGATGACGCGGCCCGTGCGGTCCTTCCGCGTTGGATCTTGGATTTCCAGATGCAAGCGCTCGTCTGGATAGAGCGGGGTCAAGTTGTCGAAATTGACCTTATGGCGGGCTTGCTCTGGGTCGGTGAAATTGATGGTATCAACTTTCGACAGAGCAAAATAGCGCTCGCCGTCTTTAGGCGCTTTGACGGGGCCTTCGACCGTGTCACCCGTCCGCAAGCCGTGACGGCGGATTTGCTGGGGCGAGACATAAATGTCGTCTGGGCCTGAGAGATAATTGGATTCTGGCGAGCGCAAAAAGCCGAAGCCATCTGACAACACTTCCAACACGCCGCCGCCGCCGATTTCCGAACCGCGTTCGGCTTGGGCTTTTAAAATAGCAAATAGTAGATCTTGGGTGCGCAGGTTGGATGCGCCATCAATTTCTAGGGATTCTGCCAGTACCACCAATTCAGTGGGGGTACGGGTCTTCAATTCTTGTAGGGTGGACCGGCGAGGTGGCGCGTCGATCGACAATTCCTCTGACATGTCAGGGCCTCAAAATATCTTTGGTGAAAGCCGTCTTTGCAAGGACTGCAGCGGCTGTAAGGAGGTGCCAGACCGAGAGATGGCCTCAGCAACAGGAGTTCACATGACGATTATCGTAGGCGCGGTCAAGGTGTGACCTCAAGAAAAAGGCTCAAGGACAACCATAAAGACAGCAACAATCATCAAAACAAATGGCAATTCGTTCAGGAAACGGAAGGCTACGTGGTTCAAGGGGCGTTCCCCACGCTCAAATGCTTTGCGCCAACGCAGATATAAATGATCGACGGCGGTAATCGTCGTCACCATCGCCAATTTGATCTGCATCCAAGGGTGGGTCAATAAATCCCAGCCACCCCGTCCAATCAGCAAGCTTAGCCCCAATATCCATACGACAATCATGGCAGGAATCATGATTCCGCGATGCAGGCGGCGTTCCATGATGATCAATTGCTGATCTAGCTCGCCGCCAATAGGGGCCATGGAATGATAGACAAATAGGCGCGGCAGATACATCAGACCAGCCATCCACGCGATCACCGCTATCAAATGAAGCGCTCGAAAGATCTCATAATGGCTGGCGATCCATGAACTCATGCAGCACATCCGCCAAACTCTGCCCGTGGGCAGGACGGACAAGCCACGACACAGCCGGTTGTGCGTGCCGCGAGAATTGAATCAGATCCTTCGAGCAAATCTGTTGTCAGGCGCGCAAGTTCATCGATGAACTTTGCGCGCGTGCCCAGAGCTGGAGCACGCAAATAGAGCGGTACGCCGACCTCATGGGCCACTTCATAATATTCCTCGTCCAGCTCTACCAAAGTCTCAATATGTTCAGAGACAAAGGCGATTGGCACCACGATAACGGGAATCTTGTCCGCGCCAGCTCGTTCAATCTCGGTTTCTGTTGCAGGACCAATCCATTTTACCGGGCCGACGCGGGATTGATAACAGATGGCATGCTCGAAAGTGTCAGGAAGCAGCGGACGCAACGCTGCCACAGTCTCTTCAACCTGCTTTTGGTACGGGTCGCCATCCAGAATAATCTTTTCCGGCAAGCCGTGAGCAGACCACAAAACCCGAACGCGCTCTGGTGAGCCACCAGCTTGCCAAGTTTCCATGACCGCTTCAGCGTGCGCCTCAATAAAGCCAGGCGCATCGGGATAGCAGCAAATCAGTTTCGCAGGCCCACCACCGGCTTTTTTCCAAGCCTTGAGCGACGAATCGGTCGTGGTCGTAGAAAACTGGGGATAGAGCGGCAGCAGTACGGTTTCGTCTGGACCAAAAGCGCGAACTTCAGCGATGGCATCTTTCACAAACGGTTTCCAATAGCGCATAGCTAAGAAGGTTTTCACTTCCGCATTTTCATAGCCAGAACGTGCCTTCACCGCTTTCTCAAGCGCCTCGGCTTGGGCTAGAGTCTCCGGCACCAAAGGCGAACCACCGCCCATTTTGGCATAATTGGCGCGTGCTGATTTAGCCCGCAACGTTGAGATTAATCTAGCTAACATCCAACGAACCGGACCGGGCACACGAATGATAGCTGGGTCAGAAAACAAATTCTTCAAAAAAGGGCGCACAGAGTCCGGCCCATCCGGACCCCCAAGATTGAAGAGCACGATCGCTATTTTCTGTCCCATGGATGTATCAAATACCCTTTGCTCGACCTGCGGCAGTTCAACTTAGCCGAAATCTAGGCCAAACCCTTCACACGCCGCATCACATATTCGACATTGGCGATCGGTGTTGCAGGCACAACGCCATGTCCCAAGTTAAAGATATGTGGTCCTGTAGCTGCTGCGGCAAGAATAGCATCCACAGCTTGCTCAAGAGCGGCACCGCCAGCCATTAAGGCCATAGGATCAAGATTGCCTTGTAAGCAGACCTTTGGGCCCAATGCGGCTCTCGCTGCGCCGAGATCTGCGGCAATGTCGAGACCAACACCGTGCACGCCAGTTTCACGGTGGAATTGCCCAACGCGGTGCCCCGCACCCCTTGGGAAGCCAATGATAGGCACTTCAGGATAAACCGCACGAACGACATCCATAGCCCGCTTGATCGGCTTAGTAACAAGGCGGGCGAACAAGTGCCCAGGAATATCTTCAGCCCAGGATTCAAAAATCTGCAGCGCATTCGCACCGGCTTTAACTTGAGCGATCAGATGTTGACCCACGGCATCAGCCAGAATGGCTAAAAGATCGTCGACTAATTCCGGGTTCTGATACGCAAAGGCACGGGCAAGATCACGTTCCCCACCTCGACCTTGAATCATATAGGTCGCCAAGGTCCAGGGCGCGCCAGCAAAGCCAATCAGGGCACGGTCGCCATCCATGGCGGCCCGAACCCGCTCCAAGGCCTCATAGACCGGTGCTAGGCGTGTTTCGAGACGCGACATATCCAGCTTCGCAATATCCTCCGCGCCTTCGAGAGGGGTTAGAAGAGGGCCTTCGCCTTCGGCAAAACGCACATCGCGACCTAGGGCATGGGGAACCACTAAAATGTCGGAGAAAATGATTGCTGCATCGACTGGATAACGTCGAACAGGTTGTAAGGTAGCCTCAGCTGCCGCTGCTGGCGCATAACAAAAATCAAGAAAGCTTTTGTTCTGAGCGCGCAACTCACGATACTCAGGTAAATGCCTGCCCGCTTGGCGCATAAGCCAGATCGGAGGATGGGCTTGTTGCTCACCTAGGAGGGTGCGAACCAATGCACTGTTTTGACCCTTTGCTCCCTCACCCATGGTGGGCTCCCCTTCCCTTATAAGATTTAGATTCTTGAATCAGTAAACAGTAGTACGGTGGATAGACTGACCCTTGGAAGTCACCTGCATGACATAAATGGATTTCTCAAGCGGTTTATCAGCTTTTGCCCCTGTTTTCTCCACAGGGTGGAGAGCGCGAAAAGCTCTGAAAATCATGCGATTGCTGTGGGTGCTGCTGGATAAGTACCCACATTGGGGACGCTTATTTCAACATCTTACCAGCCCTGTGGATGTTCGAGAAAAGTTCCGCAGACTTTTTTGGCTGGTTCTACACAAGCGAAGATTTGTCTCATCTATTCATACAAAATTAACCGCGTTTCTTAGAGATTCATTAAGTCCCTTTAACAAGTTATTAACAGCCCTACCGGGATAGCTGGGTCAGACGATCGGTACGTTTTTGGTCAGACCTAAAGAAGTTTGGCCCGATCATGCACGAAGACCTTGATCCGGAATGGTTCGTCGGTCACACCTTCCTTATGCGCATCTCCACTTTTCTAAATGTTCATTTGGTGTCTGACTCGACGGGCGAGACACTTAATGCGGTATTGCGGGCCGTTGCGCCCTTGTTTGAAGGCGTGACGCCTTTAGAGCATTCCTATTATCTGGTGCGATCTCGCAGGCAATTGGACCGCGTTTTGGCTGAGATTGAGTCATTCCCAGGCGTCGTCCTTTTTACCATTGCCGCACATGATTTGCGGGATGTCTTAGTAGATCATTGTAAACGCTTGGGCATCCCAGCCCTACCACTGTTGGACCAAGTTCTCACCATGTGGGAACATCATCTGAAAATGCGTGCTGGCGAAAAGACCGGCTCCAAGCAGGCATTGGATGAGAATTATTTCCGCCGGATTGATGCGCTAAACTACACAATGGCCCATGACGACGGCCAAATGGTGCATGAATTCAATCAAGCCGAAGTGGTTCTGGTGGGCGTTAGTCGAACATCAAAGACACCAACCTCGATCTATTTGGCCAATCGAGGCATCCGAACAGGAAATTTTCCTTTGGTGCCAAAGGCTCCGATTCCGCAGGCGCTGTTAGAGCTCAATAAGCCCTTGGTTGTGGGGTTACGTGTCTCCCCCGATCGGTTGATCGCCATTCGCCGAAATCGGCTTTTATCTTTGAATGCCGATGCGACCAGCGAATATGTCGATGAAGACGCGGTACGCGAAGAGATTACCGATGCTAACCGCTTGTTTGAGCGGCAGAATTGGCCAGTTATCGACGTAACGCGACGATCGATTGAAGAAACTTCAGCAGCTATTTTAAACCTGCTCGCAGACCGGAACGCGAAATAATCATGCTGACGCTTGCTTCAACCAGTGCCATTCGTCGTCATTTATTGACTCAAGCCGGGATAAATTTTGAGGCCGTCGGGTCCGGCGTGGATGAGGATGCCGTCAAAGAATCCATGCGTGCCGAAGGGGCCAGCCCGCGCAATCAGGCGGATAAGTTAGCTGAACTGAAAGCCTTGAAAGTGTCCCAGAGACGGCCTGGCTTTGTGCTGGGGTGCGATCAAATTTTGTCGTTTGAAGGTCATTCCTTTGATAAGGCGGAAAACCTTGATGAGGCTTTTGAGCGCTTAAGCCAATTGCGCGGAAGAACGCACAGTCTTGAATGTGCAGCGGTTATTGCAAAAGATGGTCAAGCCGTATGGCGTTTGGTGACAAGCCCGAAGCTGACTATGCGCGACTTCTCCGACGACTTCCTGCGGTCCTACTTGAAGCATCATGGGCAAGAGGCACTTTCCAGTGTGGGCTGTTATCAGTTTGAGGGGCCGGGCGCGCAATTGTTTGAACGGGTTGAGGGCGACTTCTTCTCGATTTTGGGGCTGCCATTGCTAGAAGTTTTGGCGTTTCTGCGCCTGCATGGCGAGGTCCCGACATGAAAACCACTGGATCAACCGAGCTTTATGCGGTTTTGGGTAATCCAGTCCGGCATTCCATGTCGCCGGTCTTACAAAATGCGTGGATTCAAGCGCATGGCTTTAAAGCACTTTATGTGGCGCTTCCCGTTGAGCCAGACAATTTTGAGGTGGCATTGCAAGGCCTCGCCGCAAGCGATGTTTGCGGTTTGAACATCACGACCCCTTTCAAAGAACGCGCTGCCGCAGCAGCCCTTCGCCAGTCGGATCGGGTGAAACTGGTCGGGGCCGCGAATTGTCTAACCCTAGACCGCGCTGGACGAGGCTATGACGCGAATAATACAGACGGGGATGGCTTGGTTGCTGATTTGGATGCGCGGGCCTCAGACTGGCGCGAAAGAGCCGGTCAAATCGTGGTCTTAGGGGCGGGTGGAGCAGCGCGCTCTATCCTTGCCGCCCTCTCTGCGCATAGCCAAAAGCCAATTCATGTCATTAATCGAGACCAAGATCGGGCGCAGCAGATCGCAAATCAGCTTAATCCCGAACAAATCCAAGTCGGAACTTGGCAAGAGTTGCCACAACACTTGGCTGATGCCAGCCTAGTCATTAATGCCACCAGTCAGGGCCTAAACAATCAGTCGCCCTTCTCGCCGGACTTTTCGCCAACCCAGCCGGACGCCGTCATTTACGACACCATCTATTCACCGCGCATGACGGCCTATCTCGAAAGCGCCAAAGCTTCTAAGCGGCGCTATTTCGACGGACTTGGCATGTTGGCTGGCCAAGGCGCACTCGCGTTTCAACATTGGTTTGGCGCTCTGCCCGACATTAGGGCCGGTCTAAAAACCCTAGAAGAGGCCTTTGCCGGATGAAGATCGTTGCGCTAACCGGGTCTATCGGGATGGGGAAGTCCACCACTTCGGCCATGTTTAAAGACTTGGGCGTGCCCATTTGGGATGCGGATGCAGCAGTCCATCGGCTTTATGCGCCAGATGGGGCCGCAATACCCCCACTTAAGGCCTTGATTCCCGAAGCGGTTGGGCCAGCGGGCGTTGATCGAACCGTTTTGACAACTAAAATTCTGCAAGATCCGGGACTTCTCAAGCAGATCGAAGCCATCGTGCATCCCTTGGTCGGCAAGGATCGCGCTGACTTTTTGGCAGCTGCGCGCGAACAGGGCGCGCCCTTGGTTATGGTCGATGTGCCTTTGCTGTTTGAAACAGGTGGTGAGGCTTATGTGGATGCGGTGATCGTGGTCTCCTGCCCGCCAGATATGCAGCGGGGACGTGTTGTGGCCCGCCCTGGCATGACAGAAGAGAAGTTTGAATCCATCCTAGCCCGTCAGACACCCGATGAAGTCAAACGGGCTAAGTCGGATTTTGTCATCGAAACGGGCTTGGGTCTTGACGCCGCTCGCGAACAAGTTGGGAAAGTTCATGCGGCACTGTTGAGCCAGATAGCCCAAGGGGCAGAAGAATAAGATGCGCGAAATTGTTTTTGATACCGAAACAACAGGAACCGACCCCGAAAGGGGCGACCGAATTGTCGAAATCGGGTGCGTGGAACTGATCGACCTTGTTCCTACCGGCGTGACTTTTCACCGATATATCAATCCAGAGCGCGATGTTCCGGCAGAAGTTGTGCGGGTTCACGGCCTGACGGGTGACTTCTTGTCCGATAAGCCGGTGTTTGGTGCGTCTGAAGTCGTTGAAGAGCTCTTGGCCTTTATCGGGGACGCTCCACTCGTCGCCCATAATGCAGAGTTTGACCGCCGCTTCTTGAATGCAGAGCTTGGTCGGCTAGGATTGTCGCTCATTCCAAAAGAGCGCTGTGTTGATACTTTATTGATCGCGCGCAAGAAATATCCCGGCGCACCTGCCTCTTTGGACGCTTTATGTCGCCGGCTGAACATAGATTTGACAGCGCGCGATAAGCACGGAGCGCTGTTAGACTCGCAATTGCTGGCGGCAGTTTATCTCGAACTTAAGGGAGGCCGGGAAAGGCGTCTCGATTTTCTCGATCCTGACGCGGCGGCTCAAACCCAGAACCAAACGTCGCAAAGCATTTTGGAAGCCAAATCCAGCCAACCCAAGCGCCAACGTCCCGAAGCTTTAGCGCTTTTGTCGACCTTAGAGGAAGTAGAGGCGCATCGCGCCTTCGTTGCCACACTGGGTAAGGAACCTGCTTGGAACAGATTCCTTACCGGAAGCGGTCAGGGGACAGCCTAGGAAGGCTGCCCGACAGAGCGCTCAACCCTTTGGGTGGCATAAAGCGCACCAAAATCCATCGGATCCAACATCAAAGGTGGATAACCACCGGCTTGGCTGTTGGTTGCGATCAATTGACGCGCGAATGGGAAGAGGATCTTCGGGCATTCGGCCAGCAGTAATGGCTCCAAAGCATCGCCGGGGACATTGGCGAATTGGAACAGGCCAGAATAGACCAATTCGATGATGAATTGGGTCTGGCCCTCACGATCGCTGCGCGCATTGATCTTCAAATCAACTTCAAAGACCCCGGATTCATCCATCGCCCGAGCGCTCACGTCTAATTGAAGATCGATTTTTGGCTGTGCGCCCTCCCGAAGGGAATTTGGCGCATTTGGATTCTCAAACGAAAAATCCTTTACATATTGGGCTAAAACACGGACCGAAGGGGCTGTTTCAGCCCCGCCATTCGCTAAAGAACCGTTTTCCAGTGGCGCAGAGGCCGTATCATCTGTCATGTCTTGATCTCCAGAAGCTGTGGTGGCTAGCACGCAACAGCCCTTTACGGCAACCAAGTGGCTGACTTACGCGTCATTGCATCCTATATGAGGGTATAACCGCCATTTGAAACCAAGCGGAACCGGATCGAAAACCATGGAAATAGTCTTTTTCGCCGTCGTGGCAGCTCTCGTCCTTGGCCGTTTGTACCAAGTGCTTGGCCAAAACCGTGGCGCTGAGCCACCTCCCATGCGGCAGCCAAGATTTGGTTTACCGGATACACCAGCTGAAAAGGCAGATGGTGAAGAGCAGCCAGACGATGCCGGTAAGGTTCTAACCTTCCCAGTACGCGAATATGACGGCCCTGGTGCCGCTGGCCTGAAAGCCATCGCCGCCGCTCAGCGCGGGTTTAGTGCCACTAGCTTCTTAGGGGGCGCGAAGGCTGCCTATGAGATGATTGTAACCGCCTATGGCGCAGGTGACGAAGAGACCCTCAAGGGTTTGGTCGATGCCGATGTCTTTGAAGCCTACAAAACCGCGATGGATGAACGCCGCGCGGCCAATGCTGCCAAGATCGAAGTCATCCGTTTGAGTGATGCGAAGATCGTGGAGGCCGAATTGGACGGCAAAATCGCCCGCATCGATGTAGCCTTCTCGTCTGATTTGGCCGACGGGGGGGATGGCCTTCGTGCGGCTGACGAAGTTTGGACGTTTGAACGAGCTGTTGATGCCCGCGATCCAAACTGGCTTTTGAGCGCGGTTCGGACTGCCTAAGCATGCGCCGTTCTCTAGGTCTTTTGACCGCATCAGGATTGATGTTGGTCTCCCTGACAGCTTGTACCACGGTGGCCCCGCCATCAGCGCCAGAGCCTGTGCCGCAACCAACGCCTGCGCCTGTGGTGAAACCCGCGCCGACACCTATGCCAGCGGTCCCCACACCAAAGGCAACGACGCCTTTGCGACCAGCCACAACGCCAGTTAGCCCTTCGGCTGCACCCGTGCCGCCTGTCGATATTGTTCCACTCCAGTTCAACCAGAGCGCGTTTGAGAGCTTGCCTAGTTGGGCAGAGACAGATGTGGGCGCTGCCCGCCGCGCACTGGTACGCTCGTGCGCGATATCGCAAGCCCGGCCCAAAGATCAGCTGTTATCGACCGTCGCGACCTATTCGGGCCGCGTGAGCGACTGGGCTGGCGTTTGCGCCTTGGCCCAGGACCCCAGCCTTGAAGACCGAAGCTTTTGGGAAAGCCAGTTTCAAGTTTGGCGCGTCTCAACCGAGGCCACGGAAATTGGCCGCCTAACGGGCTATTACGAGCCAATCATGGCCGCGTCTCGCATCAAGACACCTGTCTTTTCAGAGCCTATCCAAAGCAGACCTTCTGACCTGTTCGAAATTGATCTAGGCCAATTCGACGCCACATTGCGCAATCGCGCGATTGTTGCACGGATGGATCGAGGCAAAGTGGTCCCCTATTGGTCGCGCGCACAGATCAATGAGAACACGGCACCTATATTAGCTTGGGGTGAGCCGGCGGAAGTTTTATCCTTGCAAGTTCAAGGTTCTGGTCGGCTGCAGTTTGACGACGGCACACAGGTTCGCGCTGCCTTTGCCGCCCACAATGGGCACCGATTTGGCTCAAACGCGCAAGAACTGATCCGCCGCGGGGCTCTGCCCGTCAATGGTGCTTCCATGGACGCGATCAAGACTTGGTTTAAGACCGCCTCGCCTAAAGAGGCGCGTGAAGTTTTAAACGCCAATCCGCGCACGGTGTTTTTCCGGCTTGAGCCGATTATAGACGCAAGTGCGGGTCCAAAGGGTGGGCAGCAAGCTGCCCTTGAAGCCAATGGGTCCCTCGCGGTGGATACAAGCTATCATGCATATGGGGTGCCCATATTCTTGGCAGCAGACGCGCCACGGGTCGCGATTTCGGCCGATGTCAGTCTGCGGCGCTTGGTCGTAGCCCAAGACACCGGCGGTGCCATTCGTGGCCCAATCCGCGGTGATCTTTATTGGGGCACGGGGCCTGAGGCTGGATTACGGGCAGGCCGTATCAACCATGATGTCCGTTTCTGGGTGCTCCTGCCAAAAGGCATCTCGCCCACCTCCGCTATTTCGGGTCGCTGAGCATGAGCCGGCGTCGCGATTTGATGCCGGATGAAGCAAAGCTTTGGCATCGGGTCGCCCGAACTGTGCGACCTTATGGTCAGCAAAGGCCCAAGTTAGCGGCCGACGATCCGGAGCAGGTGGCTGTATCTGTTCCCGAAGTGGTTAGAAAGCCTGCGCCTGAATTGCCTCATCTGGCGCTTAAACGCGCCAAGGCGGCGCGACATGTTCCTGCGTCTCCCGTCCTAAGGCCAGAAGCTAAACCCGAGTCATTGGTTTCCGACGCGTCTGGGCACAAAAAGGTACGGCGCGGCAAGTTGGACATCGATGGCACGATTGATCTTCACGGCTATCGGCAAATGGATGCCCAAACCGCACTTGCCGGCTTTTTGGTTCGGATGCGCTCCAGCGGCGCGCGCTGTGTCCTTGTTGTCACCGGTAAGGGCCGCGCGATCGAAATTGGGGAAGACTATCTAACACCACAACCCGGCGTAATTCGGCGTCGATTGCCTGAATGGTTGAGTGGGCATGGGGTTCGTGAGCATGTATCGGGTTATGCCTCTGCCCATCCCCGACATGGTGGAAGCGGGGCCTATTATGTTTTGCTGAAAGCGCTGAAGGATACTTAAATGAGCGGTCATGAGCCTGATGAGACTTGGTGGAAGACCCGCTCTGTTTATCAAATCTATCCGCGGTCCTTTCGCGATGCCAATGGCGACGGCATGGGCGATTTGGCGGGAATTACCCAAGGCCTGAGTGCGATCAAGGCTTTGGGGGCTGGTATTGTCTGGATGTCGCCAATCTTTCGCTCACCCATGGTCGATAATGGCTATGATATGTCGGGCTACCGGGAGATTGATCCCCTCTTTGGCACAATGGCGGATTTTGAAGCCCTGCTTGCGGAAGCTAAGCGCTTGGACCTCAAAATTGTGTTGGATATTGCGCTCAATCACACCTCGATTGATCATCCTTGGTTTCAAGCGGCTTTAGCTGATCCGTCTGGGCCTTACCGCGACTATTACATCTGGCGGGATGAACCCAATAATTGGCAATCCATCTTCGGAGGCCCCGCATGGTCGAAGGCCGATGGCGATGACGCTTTTTATCTCCATCTGTTTGATAAGACGCAGGCGGATCTAAATTGGGAAAACCCCGAAGTTCGCGAAGAAATTTATGGGGCGATGCGGTTTTGGTTGGACAAGGGCGTTAGTGGCTTCCGCCTCGACGTCGTGACGGTCATCTCAAAACCTCCGGGCCTACCCGACGCGCCAGACCCCAGACCCATGCCGCTGTACGATATGCTGGCGGGCGGGCCGCGCTTGCATGAATGGTTGCGCGATATGCGACGCGAGGTGTTTGACCCCTACGATTGCGTGGCGATTGGGGAGGGGCCCGGCCTCAATCCAGAGCGGGCCGCAGCCGTCGTGAACCCGGCCGACCCGATGCTGCACCTGATCTATCACTTTGATTTTGTGGATCACACAGGGGCGCGTCATGGCAAGGATTGGGACCGGGTTTGGTTCAAAAGTGTCTTTGATCGGTGGGATAAGGGCATTGGTCCAAACGGCTGGAACTCTTGCGTTGTGGGCAATCATGACCTTCGCCGCTTAATTGCGCGGTTTGGCGACCCAAAAGCTGACCCTGATCTGGTCGCCAAGGCTTTAGCCGCGACTTATGTGCTGCAACGCGCCACCCCCTTTATCTATCAAGGCGATGAATTGGGCTTGGGCGATACCACGATCACAAGCGTCCACGAATTGGATGATGTTTGGGCCAAAACAACCTATCGCCTCGCGCTGTCCAAGGGCAACAGCGAAGCCGAAGCCCTAGCCAAAGCCGTCGCCATGACCCGTGATCACGCCCGAACACCCTATCCTTGGACTCCCGAAGGTGGGTTTGGAACGGGAACCCCTTGGCTGAAACCAACCCCAAATCGCGGTGGGGTGGACTTGGCCAGCCAGCAGGCAGATGAACACTCTGTTTGGGCCTTTTATCGCGCTTTGTTAGAGCTTCGGGCCAAAGACACCGAGACATGGGTCTTTGGGGCCTATGAGGACCTACTTCCCGAGCATGAGAGCTTGTTTGCCTATCGGCGCGGCGCGTACGGTCTGGTTTGCGTAAACTTGGGCGGCCAAACTTGCGCGTTACCAGAGACCATCACTGCCCTTTTAGCGGAGCGCACCTGTATCCTCACCTCTGGGGACGTCACTCCAACCCATATGGGTCCGTGGTCGACGCAGGTCTGCGCCTAAGGCTTCACCCCGTTGGCGGCAAACCAAGTCAGCAGTTCGTCCCAGCCTTGTTTGGCGGCGGTTTCCTGATATTGCGGCCGATAATCTGCGTGGAAGCCATGTTGGGTGCCGGGGTAGACGATAAAGCGGCTCTTCTGATTGCCGGCCTTTTCCAATGCAGCCTTCATCGCTGCAACGCTAGCCAATGGGATCCCGCCATCATTTTCGGCATATAGGCCTAGCACGGGGCTTTTGAGTTCACCCGCTACATCCATCGGCCATTTGCGTTGGTCGGTTGAGCCATCGCGCGGGGTTAGCCGGCCATACCAAGCCACACCTGCTTTGATCCGGGGCGTCAACGCACTGGCCATCCACACAACGGCTCCACCCCAGCAAAAGCCGGTGATGCCGATGGCGTCCTTTTTGACGAATTTCTGCTGGTCCAGCCAAGCAATCGTTGCGGTGATATCGCCCATAACTTGCGCATTATTGGCGGAATTCACGATGGGCATGATCTTGGCGAAGTCGGTGAGAGGTGCGGGATCACCTGCACGTGCGAAGAAGGATGGCGCGATTGCGACATAGCCCAAGCGCGCAAATCGGCGGCACACATCTCGGATATATTCGTGCAGACCAAAAATCTCGCTGACCACGATGACCACGGGCTTACGCCCTTTTGCCTGCGGCCGTGCGACAAAGGCGGGGAGGTCAAAGCCCTGCGAAGGAAAAGTGATCATCTCCGAAACTAAGCCATCTGATGGCGTCGTGATGGCCGCTGCATGGACAGGGCGAATGGCTGCGGCAAAGCCCGCAAAGCCCAAGGCACCCGTTAGGCCGCGTCGAGACAGAGTTAGTGTGGCGTCAGGGCCTTCAGGTCGGGTCAAATTCATGGCGCGATACTCCTTCGTCTTTGGGTTTCACCTTTGCCTAGGTGCGTCAAGTGCATTGCACGCTCTTTCATAATCCATCAGGCTTTACCACTTAGAGCAGACGATAACAGCGCTGTGGCTGCCGCTAGGTTGACCAAATCAACAAAAGCGTGTCGGAAAGAGCGAGTGAACGAGGAGCCTAGAAGCATGTTTCGCATGGACGAAGAAGACGAAAGCAAAGCGGGAAATCCAGCCCCAGCCATTGTAGAAAAGGCGCTCTTCGACAGCCGCACCATTCTACTGACCGGCGGCGTTGACGACAAACTGGCTCAGCGGGTTTGTGAACGCATGCTGGCGCTCTCCGGTGAGTCCGACAAGCCCATCCTTTTGATCATCTCTTCACCAGGTGGTCACGTGGAGAGCGGCGATATGATCCATGATATGATCAAATTTGTTTCGGCGCCTGTGAACGTCTTGGGCTCGGGCTGGGTCGCCTCTGCCGGCGCGCTGATTTATGCAGCGGCGGAGCGTGAGCGTCGCTTCTGTCTGCCCAACACCCGCTTCTTACTGCACGAACCACGCGGCGGCGTTGGTGGCATGGTGTCGGACATTGAGATTCAGGCCCGTGAAATCATTCGCATGCGCGAACGCTTAAACGCCATCTTTGCTGATGCAACTGGCCAGCCCATCGAGAAGATCAAGGCTGATACCGATCGCGACTATTGGATGAGTGCCGAAGAAGCCGTAGCCTATGGCCTCGTGGGCAAGATTGTCACCAAGCGCACCGATATTGCCTAAGTCGTTCGTATTGGTCGGTGCAATCGCCGGTGCCTTTGGGGTGCGCGGCGAGGTCCGCCTGCGCAGCTTTACGGCCGACCCAGAAGCCATCGTGGATTATGCCCCTTTTTGTAATGAAGAGGGGCAAATCATTTTGTCGGTCCAATCGTGGCGTCCGATCAAAGATGGCATTGTGGTGACCTCAAAGGACGTTCCGACACGCGAGGCCGCGATGGCAATGCGCAACACCAAGCTGTTTGTGCCGCGCGACCGTCTGCCCGAAGCCGAAGAAGACGAATTCTATCATGTCGATCTGATTGGGTTGCGGCTGGAAGCTTTGGACGGTGCAGACCTCGGCCGTGTTCGAGCAGTTATCCCAGGCCCACAAGATTTGCTTGAGATTGAGGCGACGCCAGGTGCCAAGGGTAGCTGGTTCCTGCCCTTTACCAAGGCATTGGTTCCGATTGTCGACTTACCGGGCAAAAAGCTTATAGGCGATGTGCCGCTTGGTTTGATCGCAATGGTTGGCGAAGTTCCAGAAGAGCCCCCGCCACCTCCTGCCCGCCCAAAATCTCCGAAAAAGCCCGCGAAAGGCCCATCTACATGATCCGTCCATCTGGCCGCACCGCCGACCAATTGCGCCCTTTAAGCCTTGAGGCGGGTGTGTCCCGCTATGCGGAGGGCTCGTGCTTAGCAAAGTTTGGCAATACGCATGTGTTGGTGACGGCTTCTTTGGAAGAGAGCCTGCCCGGCTGGCTGCGCGGTCAAAAGCGCGGCTGGGTGACAGCGGAATATGGGATGTTGCCCCGAGCGACCCACACGCGCGGTCGTCGTGAAGCGGCTTCGGGCAAGCAATCGGGCCGCACGCAAGAAATCCAGCGCTTGATTGGTCGTGGTTTGCGCTCGGTCGTCGATCTGGTCGCTCTGGGTGAGCGTCAAATCACCATCGACTGCGATGTCATTCAAGCCGATGGCGGCACACGGACTGCGGCGCTGACGGGTGCTTGGGTCGCCTTAAAGCAAGCCTGCCTTTATCTGAAAGCCGAGGGTTTGATCTCAGAAGAGCCGATCCGAGCCCAAGTAGCTGCTGTTTCTTGCGGCATTTATCAGGGTGTGCCGGTTCTCGATCTCGATTATCCCGAAGATTCGAATGCAGAGGCGGATGCCAATTTTGTATTGGCCCAAGGGCTCGGCCTTGTCGAAGTGCAAGCGACAGGCGAAGAGCGGCCGTTTACAGAGGCAGAATTGCAGGTTCTGCTCTCGCTCGCGAAGTCTGGCTGTGAGGAATTGTTTGAGGCCCAACGCAAAGCATTGGGCCTCTAAGCCTTAGCTTTGGTTTTTGATTCCAGCCTTTTGGTCGGCCAATAATTCATCATCGGTGAGATCGCCTTCCCACTTAGCAACTACGGCCGTGGCGATGGAGTTGCCGATCACGTTGGTGGCAGAGCGGCCCATGTCGAGGAAGTGGTCGACGGCTAAGATCAACAAAATACCTGCTTCTGGAATTTTGAAGAAGGAGAGCGTCGCCGCAATCACGACGAGGGACGCGCGTGGCACCCCGGCCATGCCCTTAGAAGTCACCATCAGTAATAATAACATCGTGGCGATCTGCGGTACGGTCAGGTGAATGCCATAGGCTTGCGCGATGAACAGCGTTGCGAAGGTACAATACATCATCGAGCCGTCGAGATTGAATGAATAGCCCAGCGGCAGCACAAAACTGGCGATGCGGCGCGAGACGCCAAACTTCTCCAATTGCTCCATCGTTTTTGGATAGGCGGCTTCCGAGGAAGCGGTGGAGAAAGCGAGCAGGGTCGGTTCACGGATGCGAGCAATCAAGTTGCCGATTGCAGGGCCGATGACGACAAAACCTGCCAGCAAAAGCAGGCCCCACAAAATCACCAGCGCCAGATAGAAGCCACCAATAAAGGATGCATAGGTACCCAGAACCGCCAAGCCCTTGGTCGCAATGACGGCAGCGACGGCGGCAAATACCGCAAATGGTGCCAGCGACATCACATAGCCGGTTAGCTTCAACATGGCGTGGGAGACCCTGTCCGCAAGGTCTGCCAATGGCTTACCCTCTTCGCCCATCGCTGTGACGGCCACACCGAAGAAGATCGAGAACACCACGATCTGCAGAATCTCATTGTTTGCCATGGCTTCGACGATGGACTTCGGAACCAAATGGATGATGAAATCTTTCAAGGTCAGGGCCGTGGGCTTAATGTCACTGACAGCGTCGACCGGCGGAATTGGCAGATTAAGGCCAACACCTGGATGCAGGAGGCTGGCGATTACGGCACCGAGGGTCAAGGATACCAGCGAGGCGGCTAGGAACCACGCCATCGTCTTAATGCCGACGCGGCCTAAAGTGGTGGTGTCCCCAATATGGGCGATACCGGCGACCAAGGTCGCAAATACCAAGGGGGCGATGATCATTTTGATCAACCGCAAGAAAACATCGGTCACAATCTTGAAATTGGCCGCCCAGACCTCTTGGCCTTCCTTGGGAACGAATTGGAAAATGGCGGCACCGACCGCAATCCCCAAAACCATAGCGGCAAGAATAAAGAGTGTGAAATGCTTGTTCATGCGGTAGCCCTGTTTCTAATCTGGACACACAGCAGGCCATGAGGTTTCAAAAACCCCTGTTGATCCGGCTCACCTGTGGTCCACCCCCGTGCGACTGAGAGACTAGACTTATGCCTCATTCAACTTGATGTGAAGCCTTAATAGCCGTCTGACGGGGGCATAGGCCGAAATTGCGTCTAACATGAGCAGGTTAAGCGCTCGCACCCCTACTAACGATCCAAATGCTTCACGATGAATTGACCCTATGGCGATTGGCTCTGTGCCACATCGATCTTGGCCCAGACCTATTCGCACACAGCCTGTTGGACTTGCATGACCTCCTTCCTTCAAAAGCCTCTGTGGCTTCGCATTCTTGTTGCTATGGTTTTGGGCGTCATCTTGGGGTTCGGCATCAGGCCCGATGGCTATCTGGACGGCCTGATTGACGGAGAGGCTTGGTCTGCGGCGCTGAAATTGACGGGCGACGCCTTCATCCGCCTGATCCGGATGCTCTCTGTACCGTTGATTTTTGTATCGGTTGCGGCCGCGGTGGTTTCGATTGGCGATTTGAGTCGACTGGGAAAGTCCGGCGCGCGGATCGCAGCCCTTTATATCCCGTCAGGTCTTTTGGCTGCGTGCTTGGGCGTTGGCCTCGCCATGTTGCTGCAGCCGGGAGCTGGAATTGATGCACCCGCTGGCCTTTCGGCACCACCGGTAAAGCCCCCACCGACAGGCGCGGATATCTTGGCAATGTTTATTCCGGCCAATCCGGTCAAGGCACTTGCTGACGGCGATATGCTGAGTGTGATCGTGTTTGCGATTCTGTTGGGCATAGGTGTTTTGGGCGCACGGGAGGCGGCAAAACCTGTCGCCGATGTTCTGGACGGTGCCGCTCACGCGCTTACCAAACTGGTCACTTATATCATGGAATTAGCACCGATTGGGGCATTCGCATTGATGGCTTGGGCTGTCGCTTTGATGGGGGCGGACGCTTTGGTAAAGCTCGCCGCCTTAATTGGAACCGTCTATCTTGGTTGCTTCATTTATGGCTTTGTCGTCTATGGCGGCTTTATCAAATTTGTGTTGGGCCTACCTCTTTTGCCATTCTTTAAGGGGATGTCAGAGGCGATGGCTGTGGCCTATTCGACGTCGTCGTCCAACGCGACCTTGCCGGTGACCATGCGCTGCATGATTGAAAAGCTTGGGATTTCTAGGCGCATGAGCGCCTTTGTCTCATCGATGGGCGCGACGGTGAATATGGACGGCACGGCCATGTATATTTGCATCGTGACGATCTTTGGCGCGCAATTGTTTGGGATTCCGCTCGACGGCGGGCAATTGGTTGGCATTGTGATTGCCGCCTCACTTGGTGCCATAGGCGCTGCAGGCATCCCCGGTGGGTCAATTGTCTTTATCCCGCTGGTTCTGGGAATCGCCGGAGTTCCGGTGGAAGTGATTGCCATCATTCTAGGCGCAGACCGGATCATGGACATGATGCGGACAGTTGTGAATGTACTGGGCGATAGTGCGGCCGCAGTCGCTGTCGCAAAGTGGGAAGGCGAACTGGATGTTGAGGCCTATAAGGGCAATCAAATTCGTGAAGAGCGCCCGGCTTAAGCCTTGGTCAGTTTCAAGCTAGGCCAAATGATTGGGGCAATGCCGTCGATGCCGCCGGTCACCCGTTCGCTGACCAACCAAGACGACGGGAAGAACCAAACGCCGGTGACCGGACAGGCTTTCAGCAAGATGTCCTCTGCCGCCAAGGTCTTGGCCAAGCGAACAGCAGGTTCACTTTCGGCCCGCGCATCTGATAGCGCCTGATTGAAGGCTGGGTCTTTCCATTGGTGGGAATAGGCCGTCCCGCCTTCACCCCATGAGGCCATGAGGTCAATCGCGTCGGACTTCATGCCTTTATCGATGCGGACAATGGCCGCCTCAAAGTCAAAGCCATTGAGGCGCGAGACGATGGCGCTGGAATCGGCGGCAAACATCGTGGCCTCAACTCCAATCTGTTTCCACATATCCACCATTTGGATCGCGGCGCGTTCACGGTCGTCCTTGGTGACCAAGAGCTCAAAACGGAGGGGGTTGGTGGCGCTAAAGCCCTTTGCACTCAGGATCGCACGGGCACCCTCTGGGTCATATTTTGGCTGAGCCTGATCGCGAACATAGCGCCCTGCAGGCTCAACAGATCCGCGCATCACGGCATTGGCGATGACGCTCCGGTCAAAGCCCATTGCCAGAGCTCGTCGAACATCGGCGTCTTGGAACTGCGGCTTCTTGGTGTTGAAGCTCATATAAACGAGGCGTGGGGCCGGAAAACGCTGGTACTGGGTGCCAAATTCCTTGGCGAAATCGGCTCCGCGTAGCAAGGGCGGGTCTTGCGCCAGGTCTAGATCGCCAGATTGGAACATGCGCAAGCGGGTCGATGAATCCTCAATCGCCTCAACACTAATCTGGCTGGGCATGCCCTCAACCCAGCCGCCCTTGGGATTTTTGTCGAACACAAGGCGCGTCTGCGATCGCTCAATCGGTTTGTATGGGCCAGAGACAACGATCTTGTCGAGCTCTGTCCATTTCTCGCCGTGTGCCGCAATCGCATGCATCGGAACAGGATAGAATTCTTGCATACGGCTCCAGAACGCGGCGTCAGAAACGGCCAATTCGATAATGAGGCGGGTGGGGCTTGGCGCAGACACGCCAATGGTCGTGGGGTCTTTGCCGTCCACCACACAGTCGCGATAGCCCTTGATCATATAAAGTTCTGACGCGTCGGCATAAGCGGTCTTTTTGTCGGCACCCAAGCGTAAGCTGTCTAGAACGTCTTTGGAATCAATGGCCTTTCCATCTGACCACGTGAGGCCTTGCGCAATTTCAAAGGTCCAAGTTTTATTATTATTGCTGGGCGTCCAGGACGTTGCAAAGCCCGGTGCCGGGCCACCTTTGGGCCCGTAACCAACGACGGGCAGATAGAATTGCCGGAATAATAGGGCGGCAGCGGCAAATTCGGCCTTTAAAGGGTCTAAAGAATCGGGTCCACCGCCGAGACCCACGCGCAAGATGTCTGCGGGGGCCGCGGCCTTACCACAGGCGGATAAGGTCGATAATGCAGGGACGACGGCGAAGCTGGAAAGCAGGGTGCGGCGATTGATTTGGCTCATTTCCTGACAATGCCGCCCAATCAGCCGACGTCAAGTGCACAAGCGCGTCATTGCGCCTGTTTATGTGCTCGCATGGCTTCTCTAAAGCGTTCAAACAAATAGAAACTGTCTTTAGGACCCGGGCTGGCCTCTGGGTGATATTGCACCGAGAAGACAGGTTGATCGGCCACAGCGATCCCGCAATTAGAACCATCGAACAGTGAAACATGTGTCTCCACGACGCCGTCGGGCAGGCTGTCACGATCAACGGCAAAGCCATGGTTCATCGAGACGATTTCAACCTTGCCCGTTGAAAGGTCTTGCACCGGATGGTTCGCACCATGATGGCCCTGCGCCATTTTGACGGTCTTCGCACCAAGGGCGAGGCCCAACATTTGATGGCCCAAGCAGATGCCAAAGACGGGCACTTTAGCCGCGATGATCTGTTGGATGGTCTCAACCGCATAAGTGCCAGTGGCGGCGGGGTCGCCTGGGCCATTTGACAAAAGAACACCGTTTGGCTGGTGCGCGAGTACGTCTTCCGCCAATGTGTCTGCTGGCATCACGTGGATTTTGGCGCCGGTTGAGCCAAGGCAGCGCAGGATGTTTTCCTTCACGCCAAAGTCTAACACCACGACTTTGAGGTCTTCTTGGGTGTCGGCGATGCCGGTTCCGGCTGGCCACACCCACTGGGTGCCATTAAAGTCGTAAGGGGCTTTGCAAGTCACTTTCTTTGCAAGGTCTAGGCCTTCAAGGCCAGTCCAAGCAGCGGCTTTGGCAGCTAGGTCCGCGACGTCGATGTTGCCGTCTGGCGCATGAACGATCACGCCGTGCGGCATGCCATGTTCGCGAATACGGACGGTCAGGGCGCGGGTATCAATCCCGGTCAGGCCAACGATGTTTTTCGACTTCAACCATGCATCGAGCGATGCCGTGGACCGCCAGTTTGAGGGGCGGCTGATGTCTGCGCGCATCACAGCTCCGCGGGCACCGTGGGCAGCAGGTGGGCAAGAATCTTCTTCATCTTCGCTATTGGTGCCGGTGTTACCAATGTGGGGTGCGGTAAAGGCAATGATTTGTCCCGCATAGGACGGATCTGTCAGAATTTCCTGATAACCAGACATGGCCGTGTTAAAACAGACTTCGGCAACGGCCTCGCCAATTGCGCCACAGCCGTGGCCCCAAAAAACAGTACCATCAGCCAGAACAAGGGCGGCGGTTGGTTGGCGCGCGAAAGCGAGCGCGTGATCTTGCGCAGAGGTCAAGGTGGTGCTCCCGGGATTTTGTTGCTGTTAAGCCCGTGAGCGCGTGAGGTCAAATCAGGATGGCAGCAATGTCGATTTTGGGGTGTCTACAACGCTCATGAGTTTCCCTTGAGGTGCTGGTCGCGCAAGACCCGCATGCGCTCTGACGGGGTGGCCGACGTCGAGGCTTCTAACAGGGAGGCGCGCATCGAAGCCCGCTTTTCATGGATTGCGACCAAGATATTGCCCATCGGCACTCCAGATTCGACCAAAATAGCTTCCCCGACCTGCAAGCTGGCTTCTAGGGTTTCCGGCACGGCTTCACGAACCCCCAAACTATAGAGGTGGACCGCGTGGGCAGCGTCTCGGCTGCGCGCCACAATAGGTAGATTGGGTTGCTCTAGGTGGGCTGCAGTTACTACCTGGTCGACGGCAGAGCCGCCATCCATGGTGACAACCAAGGCGCGAGCCCGCTCAATCCCGCACGCGCGCAGAAACTCGCCGCGTGAGGCGTCGCCGAGATAGACCTTTTTGCCAGCCTTGCGCGCGCGTCGCACCCGATCAATATCGGAATCTACCGCAATGTACGGGATTTTTTGTTCGGCCAATAACTCAACCGCGACAACCCCAACACGGCCATAACCAGCTACAATGACATGCGGGCTATCGGTCTGACTGGCCTGCTGGGCTAGGTCCTTCTCCTCGGCCTCAAGTGGCAATTTGGTGTTAGTTGCTTGCATGCCATATCGACCCAAAAGCGGGATCAAGCACATGGTGATGGCGGCGACGAGGAGGGCAAAGTCTGCTTGCTCGGCAGGCAGGACTGACAGGCTGGTCGCAAGTCCTAAAACCACAAAGGCAAATTCCCCACCGGGGCCGAGGATTAGGCCGGCCTTTATCGCTGCAGGTCGCTTAATCCCGAAACTTGGGCCAAGGGTGGCAACCACAGCGGCCTTAACGGCGATTAGGCCGAGTATTGCCCCGACAATCTCAAGCGGTCGCTCTAATACTTTGCCAATATCGACACTCATCCCGACCGAGACAAGAAACACGCCGAGCAGAAGTCCCTTGAACGGTTCAATCGTGGCTTCGACTTCGCGGCGATATTCGGTTTCTGCGAGGAGTAGCCCCGCCAAGAACGCGCCGAGGGCCATGGACAGTCCTGCTGCCGCACTGCCGAGTGCCGTGGCGATTACAACCAACAAGCAGGCGGCCATGAAGATTTCTGGGCTGCGGGTTCGCGCTGCTTGGCGGAACAGCGGGCGCAGCACGATGCGGCCAATCACAATCGTCAAGGCAACAGCTAAGACGGCGATAGCCAAGCTTTGCACCAGCCCGCCAACGCCAAGGCCCATGCGGTCAGGTGCCAACATAGACACTGCAAACAAGATTGGCACGACGGCTAAATCTTGGAAAAGCAGAACCCCAAAGGCCCCACGTCCGGTGGGGCTGGTCAGGCGCTTTTGCTCGGCCAAGGTTTGCAACACAACAGCAGTAGAGGAAAGCGATAGGGCAAGGCCGATCACGGCGGCACCTGTGCCTGTGGTGCCTAAAAAGAAGTAGCAGACCGCAAAAATCGCGATTGCTGAAACCCCCAATTGCAGCGAACCTAAGCCAAACACTACCTTGCGCATCATGTTTAGTCGCTCAAACGACAGCTCAAGCCCGATGGCAAAGAGGAGAAAGACAATTCCCATTTCCGCCATCATGGCGATTGAGGCGCGGTCTTGGATCGTGAAGGCGTTGAGCCAAGGATATTGAACCGCGAGCTCCCCCAAGCCTGACGGCCCTAGGATGATGCCACACAGGATGAATCCCAGCACAGGGCTGATTTTGAATCTATGGAAGAGAGGCACGACAATGGCTGCGGCCGTTAGAATAATGACTGGCTCTTTGAAAGCCGTCATGTCCACCATTCCTGCCAAATCAATTCCTCCTGCAGTAATCCTAATGCAGCCCAGTTTGATTTGCCACGTTTCTTTAACGCGTTTCCTAGAAAATCGTTGCTATGACTGATTCGAACCACATTCTGAGCAGACGGCGCTTAGCAAAATCTGCGGCCGCCGCGACTTTTGCATTGGCTTCCACCGCCGCTTTGGGCGTATCGAGCGCCCGGGCTGCTAAACCTGTTCCAAAAGGGGGTGGGAATGAAGCTGGCTTTTTGGGTTCAAACCAAATCACCGCCAGCATTATGCGCCAATTTCGCCCGGTCGGACTTATACAGATCGATATGGGGATTGTTGTAGGGGCCATTCCAAAGCGTGAACGGGCTCAAGCCGCGACCCCGGCGCTGCGCGCGGCTTGGCGCGGTGTGGCGCAAGAATTCGTCAATAGCTTTTTTATTCCAGGCCGCGTGCCCGATACCCAGATTTTGGGTCAGCGTATGCAGGCCGTGACCGACCGTGTGGTCGGCCCCGGCATTGCGCGTGTGGTTCTGTTGTCGGTGATTGTGCGGTAGGCTTTCGGCCTACATAGCAGAAATACCGCCATCGACTTTCAACTCTGCACCTGTCACAAACTTGCTCTCATCGCTGGCCAGATAGACGGCGGCATAAGCAATATCGTCGGGCTCACCCAATCGACCCAATGGGACTTGGCGGGCAAGTTTTGCATAAGCTTCTTCTTGCGAACCAACCAAACCGGCCATCCCGTCCAAGATCGGCGTCTTGATAAAGGTTGGGTGGATGGAATTGCAGCGGAAGCCCGGCACTTTGCGGGCACAATGCAGCGCGACAGACTTGGTCAATAACCAAACGGCGGCTTTAGCGGCATTATAGGCGGCATAATTGGCCGAAGCGATCAGGCCCGCGATGGACGAGATATTCACGATCGCGCCTGGCCCATAAGGCTTCATGACGCCCAACGCATATTTACAGCCGAGGAAGACGGAATCGACGTCGACCGCCATAACCTTCTTCCAGTTTTCAAATGTTTCGCTTTCAACCGAGCCCAAGCTGCCAATACCCGCATTGTTAACGAGGACGTTGAGGCCACCCATGGCGTCGTGGGCGGCGTTGACGATTTCGATCCAACGCGCTTCTGAGCAAACATCTTGTTGGAAGGCGGTGGCGTGGCCGGGATAAAGCGCGTTGATGGCCGCGGCAGTTGCATCCGCGCCTGCCCCGTTGATGTCTGTGACAACAACTTTTGCGCCTTCTTTGGCATACATGGTGGCGATTGCCGCGCCTAAGCCTTGGGCAGCCCCGGTGATCAAGGCCATTTTGCCGGCCATACGTCCTGTCATGTTCGTCTCCCTGAATTATATGCGACGTAGACCATCCCAAGCCGCTTGTTCGAGTTGCTGGAGACTTTCCACCGAACAGGCATGGTTGCGCAAGAGGGCTGACAGCGGACCCCAGACGATTGCCGCCAATTCTTCACCGCTGAAAGCCTTGAGCTCGCCTGTGGCAGCCCCGTCTCGGGCAAAGATCGCACTGGCTTTGATGAAGGCGCTGTCAGCGCCCATCGGCTTGCGGGCGAGATAGGCCGCGAGGTCAGGTTCTGAGAGGGCGAATTCGGCCAGTCGAGACCACATCAAGCGAAACCGCTCTTCAAGTCCAAGGCGTGCCGGGAAGGGTGCGAAGACATGGCGATCAAAATTGGCCCGAGCGCGCCCGTCTAAAAGCGCTGCAAGTGCGCTCTTGGATGGCGCGATGCGATACAGCGTACCAACGGCGATTTTGGCCGCGGCGGCCAGTTCTGGCATGGAGATGCTGTCGAGGCTATCGCCCAGCGCTACCGAAGCGCGCAGCAGTCGGTCCTCGATGGCTGAAATCGGTTCTGGGGATCGTCTTTTGGCCATGCCCGCACCTCAATGAAAAAATATTCAATGAAGTGGTTCGCCGCTCGGTTCAATGCAGCGTTCTGAGCAACATCATGGTGGCCGTACTGAGTAGCAGCAAACCAACGACGGCTGAGAAGAGGCGCGCGAAACGGGCTTGCGCAAATTGGCGTGCCATCAAGCCCCCTGCCAGCGCAAACATCGACATCGTGATCGTATCAAACAGGACGGTCCCGGCAGCAAACATGGCTAATTGCGGGACGGTGTCGCGCTGCGGATCGATGAAGGGTGGCAAGACGGCGGTAAAAAACAAGAGTGCCTTTGGATTGCTTATCTGCACCAGAAAGCCGTCTTTAAACGGGTTACTACCAGCAGCCTGACCCGCAAGTTGGAAGCCTTGTGTTTCCTTGGACAGCGCGGCACGGAGAGCTTTAAGCCCAAGCCAAGCCAGATAAAGCCCACCCAGAATCGCCAGCATCGAAAACACAGTGGGATAGAGGCGCATCAACACGCCCAGTCCCAAGGCGGCGAAGACAAACCACACCAATGAAGCAACGTTCATTCCAAATACACCCCAAAGGCCAGCGCGTGGGCCTTGGGCCAGACCCGTTGCCAAAGCGAACAGATTGGCCGGTCCTGGGGTTGCGGCCATGCCTGCCATGATCAGCAAGAAGGAGGCATAGGCATGAGGGTCAACGGGCAAATGGTCGAAGTTCATCAGCTATCAGTCCGGTCCCCGAATAATGTATCGAGGCGTTTGGGCAGGCTTTCCGCTAAGCCGTCGAGCGGGCCTGAAGAGAGCAGAAGCACCACTTCATCGCCTTTCAATGTTTCCGGCATGTCATGGAGAAACATCTGTGTATCCTCAATGCCTTGAGCCGAAACGCCTGCAGTATGTACCCGCGAAAGAATTTCTGACAGCGTCAATTGGGCTTGGCTTGCGGCTCCAATTTTTGGCGGCGGCAGAATATGAACCTGATCGCAGCCCTCAAAGACATGATCATACCAAGCCAAGGCATCTTGATTGCGCCACGAGAAGGTGTGGGGCTCAAACACCACAACCAAGGGCCGGGCCGGGAAGTGCAGGCGGATCGCATCTATGGCCGAGCGGGCCTTCTCGTAGGAGGAGCCAAAACCTTCATAGGCCGGGATGGAAGAGGTTCGGGTCTTCTTGTCGAGCCGACGGGCGACACCACGAAAAGCCCGAACAGCTACTTGGATCTGGGCTGGGCTCATCACACCGCGTTCCAGCACAAAGGCGCTGCCTCCAATGATGTTTTCAATATTGTGGAGGCCCAACAACTCGGTCTCTAGCGCGATCCGTTCGCCATTTGGGCAGACGAGGTCAAACCCGGTGACTTCGCCAATCACGATCTTATCGGCACAATAGCCTGGGTTTGCCTTCAGGCCGTACCAGACTGCGGGCCGGTCACCAATCAATCGACGGACTGGCTCATAAGTGTGACAGGCAATGAGAAGGCCTTCGGGGGGCAAAGCCGAGAATAGCTTGGCGAACGGGGCCTCATAGCTCTCCATCGTCGGGAACATGTTGATATGGTCATGCACGATGGAAGAAATCAGAATGTGGCTGGGGCGATAAAGTTCAAACTTGCTGCGGCGATCTTGCAGGCTGACGATATATTCGTCGCCTTCCATGATGAAAAGTGGGTCTGTTCCAGCATGGCCGGTTTTTGGCAAATCAAGCGGGATCGCGCCGATGAACCAGCCGGGATCTTGCCCTGCGTGGCGCAAGAGGAAAGCGACCAGTGCCGTGAGGGAGCTTTTCCCAAAGCTGCCCGCGACAATCAGATTCTCGCGTTCTTGCGTGAATTGGCCGAGGTATGTCGCGAAATTATAGCAAGGCACGCCGCGTGCTTGTAGTTCGGCCAACTCTGGGTTTGTCGCGGGGTCCATTTTGGCGGTGGTGCCCACAACGGCCACATCGATTTTTTCTGGCAGATTGGCCACATCAAAGCGCTTGGCATAGGTGATGCCGGCTTGGTCGAGATAAGTCGATACGGGCGGGAATACCCCTTCGTCGGAGCCGGTGACCTGATGGCCCTGCGATTGCAGGACGCTGGCTAAGGCGCTGACCCCAGCCCCACCGATTCCCAGAAAATAAATGTTCATTTCGACCCTTTAGCGCGGCTTTTCGAGGTCGTCACGTCTGGGTTCGCAGGGGATGTAAGGCAATGTGCGGAGCGACTTCGCAGCGGCGTTGTGCTGAGCTAAAGGAAGGCATGCCCTTTTCCGTCTCCGTCATCACCCTAACCCCAGAGGCTTGGCCCGGCGCCCTTGGTGCGTCTTTGATTGGCAGCGGGCTCGAAAAATCTGTGTGGTCGCTGGAATTGATTGACTTGCGTGGCTTTGGTGATGGAAAGCATCGCCAAGTAGATGACACCCCGGCCGGAGGCGGCGCGGGCATGGTGATGAAAGCGGATGTGGCGGCGCGCGCAATCGATAGCTTGCCACGTGATGGCCGCCCCCTGATTTATCTGACCCCACGTGGCAAGCCTTTGACCCAAGCCCGGGTTCGCGAATTGGCGGAGGGTCCTGGCGTTGTGCTGTTTTGCGGCCGCTTTGAAGGGTTGGATGAGCGCGCCATTTTGACCCGCGAGATGGAAGAAATTGCGGTGGGCGATATTGTGCTGACAGGCGGCGACCTGCCCGCACAAATGCTGGTGGAAGCCAGTGTCCGCCTGTTGCCGGGCCTGTTGGGTAATGCTGATAGCCTTGGCGAGGAGAGCTTTGAATCCGGTCTGTTGGAGCATCCCCTCTACACACGGCCGCGCAGCTTTGAGGGCCATGAGATCCCGCCGGTTCTAATGTCTGGGGACCATGCCAAGATTGCCGCATGGAAAAAGCAGCAATCTGAATCGGTTACCGAAGCCCGTCGCCCCGACCTTTGGGCAGTTTATAAGGGTGACAAAGCCTGATCATTCGTATAAACGCGCGTCTTCTTTCAACCTCAAAGTTCTCTTTGACAACAACAATGCCGCGGCCTTCTTGAGCTTTTAATCTGGTTTTAAAGTCTTAAGTAGGAATCGTGCAAGGTGAGCTGACATGAATATCATCGAAACACTCGATGCCGAGGAAGTCGCACGCGTCTCCGAAGGCAAGTCCATCCCAGAATTTTCGCCAGGTGACACCCTGCGCGTGAACGTGAAGATCAAAGAAGGCGAGCGCGAGCGCGTTCAGGCCTATGAAGGCGTTTGTATTGCCCGCTCTGGCGGTGGCATCAATGCCAACTTCACGGTTCGCAAGATCTCCTTCGGCGAAGGCGTAGAGCGGGTTTTCCCGCTGCATTCGCCAAATGTTGAGTCGATCACCGTTGTGCGCAAAGGTAAAGTGCGCCGCGCTAAGTTGTACTATTTGCGTGACCGTCGCGGTAAGTCGGCCCGGATCGCCGAGCGCACAGACGGCCGTGGTTTCGGCGAATAAGCCAAGCTACAGGTTTAAAGATAAGAAGGCGGTCCCTCGGGGCCGCCTTTTTTGTTTTCGGGTGTCAAGATGCCGCTTCAATCGCTTCGCTCAGCTCAATCCATGCGGCTTCGGCTTTTGCAAGGGCCTGCGCATGCCACGCGCGCTTCTTGGTGAGGTCTTCGAGGGCTTTGGCCCCCTCTGTATAGAGGCTGGGAGAGGCTAGACGCGCATCGATGGTGTCGAGGGCGTGCTGTTCTTTGGTGACCGCTTTTTCGGCGTCAGCAAGGCGGAAGCGCAGGGTTGATAGCGAAGGCCCTTTTTTGCCGCCATTGCCGTCATTTTTTGTCGCAGCCTTTGGGGCGTTTTTGCCGGCCCCACCGCCATCAGGACGATCGGCGCTGAGCACCAAGCCCCGATAGTCGGTCAGGTCACCGTCATAGGCGCGCGCATAGCCGTTATGGACGAGCCACAGGCGGTCCGCACAGGCTTCTGCCAAATAAACGTCGTGGGTGATGAGCAATACAGCCCCTGAATAGTCATTGAGCGCGTGAATCAAGGCCTCGCGGCTATCGATGTCCAAGTGGCTCGTCGGCTCGTCCAAGATCAAGACATGCGGCTTGGCATAGGCCATCAGGCCCAGAAGCAAACGCACCTTCTCGCCGCCTGAAAGCTTTTCGACATGGGTGTCGATTTTTTCCTGACCAAATCCCATGCGTGCCGCCAAGGAGCGGTGGCGAGAGGGCGGCCATTCGGGCTCTAGATCGCGGACGTGCTGCAGTACGGTTTCGCCCGCGCGCAATTCATCCAATTGGTCTTGGCTGAAATAGCCAATCTTGACTGCCTTGGACGCCCGCCGCTTGCCATTCAACAACTCAAGCCGGGCACCAATGGACTTTACCAATGTTGTCTTGCCTTGGCCGTTTGGGCCGATGATGACGATCCGGTCGTCATGATCGAGCCGGAAGTCCACCTTTCGTAGCACGGGCTTGCCATCAATATAGCCAAGGTCGGCTTCATCCAGCTGGATCAAAGGTGAAGCCAATTCACTGGGCTCATCAAAGTGGAAGGGCATGGCTCGGTCCGCGATGGGGACGGAGATTTCCTGCATTTTTTCCAACATCTTGATCCGGCTTTGCGCCTGACGGGCTTTTGAGGCCTTGGCGCGGAATCGATCAACGAAAGCCTGCAAATGGGCTTTAGCAGCATCTTGCTTGGCTTTTTGGCCTGCCAGTAAGGCTGCGCGCTCTGCGCGGCGGCGTAAATAGGTGTCGTAGCCGCCGGTGTGGACCTCTAACTTAGAATCTTCCAGCGCCATGATGTGGGTGACAGAGCGATTCAGCATTTCGCGGTCGTGGCTGACCACAAGAACCGTATTGGGATACTTGCGCAGGAAGGCCTCCAGCCAAGCCGCACCCTCAAGGTCCAGATAATTGGTTGGCTCGTCCAAGACCAAGAGGTCAGGCATGGAGAAGAGAACACCCGCCAATGCGGCGCGCATGCGCCAGCCACCGGAGAAGGAACCCGCTGGGTTCATCAGTTCTTCTTGCTTAAAACCAAGGCCGACGAGGATTTCACTGGCACGCGCTTCTGCCGAATAAGCATCAATATCGGCCAAGCGCGTATGGATCTCACCAATCCGGTTGGGGTCGGTTGCTGTTTCGGCCTCTGCCATCAGGCTGGCGCGTTCGGTGTCGGCAGCCAGCACGACGTCCAACATGGGATCAGGCGTAGCGGCAATCTCTTGGGCAACAAAGCCCATGCGGGCACCGCGTTTGAGGCGCACACTGCCGTCGCCCTTCATCGCCTCGTCTTGAATGATGCGCAAAAGCGTCGATTTGCCAGAGCCATTCTTGCCAACAAGGCCTACTTTCCAACCATCGGATATGACGGCATTGGCCCCATCAAACAGCACGCGCCGCGCGAGGCGATAGGTTAGGTCTGTGATTTGCAGCATTGGGATAGGCTTCTGACGACAGGTCTTAGGAGGAGGCTAGCTTTATCGGTGCTCTGGCAGGCGTCGTCTGATAGCGCCATTGGCGGCAGGAGTCACGACTGTGGGTCAGGGCTCACGGTTTGCGTCGAGGATCGCGCGCAGTTTCATCAGGGTCGGGACTAGGGCCTCAAGCTCTTTCGGGTCAATCAGGCCTGACAATTGCTGCAGAGAGGGTGCTAGGCGGGCGATGGCGTCGTACCGCGCCGCCTTACCTGCTTCTGTTATCGAGATAAGTTTGCCCCGCCCGTCACTGGGGTCGGCAACAATGGTCACCAAGCCCAAAGCCTCGAGGCGATGAATCGTATTGGTCATCGCCCCTTTAGTCACCTGAAAGGCCTTGGCCAAATGGCTTGGCGTGTCTTGGGCTTTATTTAAGCGGACAAAGTGATTGAGCAAGCTAAAGCCTGCAATCGAAAGCCCCTCTGGTAAGACACGCTCAAAGCGGTTGCGCCCCAATTGGTCAATGATCCCGATTTCGTTGAAGAAGGAAAAAGCGATCGCTGTGAAGTCTGAATTGGGACTGTTTGAGGTCATGTACGAAGATGCTCTGTAAGGCCCCGTCGCGGTGACGGAGGGACCTTGCCACCATAACCTATTCTGGCAAGCATCTGTAGGCACTTATCAGGTGCCATTCCGACGACCCTCTCGGCTTCGGCCTTAATGGTGGCCATTTCAGCGTATTCTTGTAAGGCTTGGCTCATGGGGTGCATGGCGATCCCGAGAGACGTGGCGCGTAAATTGAGGCGGGCATAAGCACGTCCCGCGGCCAGTTCTGCGTAGCGATCCTTGGAGTCACTGATGATCCAAACATAAGCTGCGGCGGATTTCGCCAAAGGATCATATTGCTCGAGACCTTGCTGATAGGCTGTGGTGCCGGGGGTCATCATTTTTTCGCGGGTGATCATGCCCATGGCTTGCATGGCTCCAATGCCCGGGAAGTCGAGATCAATCCCGTCGCGATGTTTCGCAATCTCGGCTTTACCGATTCGCATCAAGTCGATGCTCTCTTTCAGGGCCACCGGGGTTTCGAATTCGCGCCGATAGGCTTGGATGGAGAGTTGTCGCAGGCTTTCACATTGAGGGTTGCCCGAGAGCGCACCCGAAAAGGTGAGCCCTTCCATGGTTTCGACCCGCAATAAATTTTCCAAGGTCTGCGCACTGACGGGCTTGCCTGCATTATAGGCTTCTTTGTTAGAACGACGCAGAGTGATGAAGGAGAAGAACGGGTCTTTTGCGCCGCCCTTCATAAAGCGAACTCGAGCAATGGGCGTGTCGTTTAAAACCGGTTGTGGCTCTCCCAAGGGGAACAGGCTTATTTGGGCGTCGTAGCCGACTTCCGCCGCAGCAATCGACAGAATCTCTAGAAAGGCACCGCAGCCAATTGCCAATTGACGATCATAAGGGTCCGTAGCTGGTAATCGCCGTGTAGTGTCAAAGTAGAGGATAATGGTGTCGTCGCCTTCGAGGCTAACCAACCAAGGCTGTCGGTTGTGTGGGTTAGGAGCCAAGATAGCATGGGCGAGGCTAAAAAGGCGCGGGTCCTTTTGGCCGGCACCGGGATTGCGCCACGCGGCGGCAGGATCATTGCTGGGCTTGAGGGTAGCACCAACCGCAGGCACGGCAGCTAAGGAACTCACAGCGAGAAGTTGGAGGATGGTTCGACGATCTGTCATGGCGACCTCTGTTTGGTTTAACGTTCAACCAATATAGTTTAGTATTGAACTATATGTCAAGCGTGCATTGAATGCAGATGGGTTTGGGTCAAAACTGCCCTCAATCCTTGACTCTGAGGTGGCAATCCCGTTTAAGCGCGCCTTCTCGCTGGGTTGGCACTGCCTTCACTGGGAGAAAATATGGGTGATGGATTTCCGGCCATTGCAATCGCGACACATGGTGTGCCGCCCGGACCGTCAAAAACGTAAATGGACTAAACATGTCAAAGCGCATTGCTGCGAAGTATAAAATCGACCGTCGCCTCAGTGAAAACCTGTGGGGCCGTCCAAAAAGCCCCGTTAACAAGCGGACCTATAAGCCAGGTCAGCACGGCCCAACCGCCCGTCCAGCCAAGGTTTCGGCGTTCGGCGCTCAGCTTCGCGCGAAGCAGAAGCTGAAGGGTTATTATGGCAACATCACTGAAAAGCAGTTTGCTGGCCTCTATGAAGAAGCCGCACGCCGTAAGGGCAACACCGCTGAAAACCTAATCGGCCTGTTGGAGTGCCGTCTGGATGCATTGGTCTATCGCGCGAAGTTCGTGCCGACCGTGTTTGCGTCGCGCCAGTTCGTGAACCATGGCCACGTGATGGTGAACGGCAAGAAGGTCAATATTCCTTCGTACCGTTTGCGCGTCGGTGACGTTGTTCAAGTCCGCGAAAAGTCCCGCACCATGGCGCTCGTCTTGGAAGCTTTGGACTCGGCAGAGCGCGACTTCCCAGACTATATTGAAATGGATGTCGGCGCGATGAAGGCCACCTTCTTGCGCGTGCCAGAATTGGCGGACGTTCCTTATCCAGTTAAAATGGAACCAAACATGGTTGTGGAATATTACGCTTCGTAATTCTCGGCCAAAATCGGACACAGAAAAGCCCGCTCAGCCTTGGCCGAGCGGGCTTTTTTTGTGTTGAATCCGAAGTGGATTAAGCTTGAATGGAAACGCCAGCTTCGCTCAAAACTTGCTTGAGTTCGCCGGTTTCAAACATTTCGCGAATGATATCGCAGCCGCCGATGAACTCACCCTTCACATAGAGCTGGGGGATGGTGGGCCAGTTGGAATAATCCTTGATGCCTTGCCGGACATCTTCATCGGCAAGCACATTCACATCTTGATAGTCCACGCCGACATGATCAAGGATTTTGACGACGGTGCCGGAAAAACCGCACATTGGCATGCGGGACGTGCCCTTCATGAACAATACCACATCATTGGTTTTGACCAGATTATCGATAAAAGCTTGTGCGTCGCTCATGTGTCGTGCTCCTTGCTGGGGTCCAGAATGTGTCTGAAAAGGCTCTCGCCTTGGATGGAGCACATGAACCGCTGCGTCAATCATTGTTTGACCAGATGGGTCTGGCAAAAAACTTTGTCTTCCCTCAGCTAGGGATGCAGAGCCGCCGGGTCAAGTCCGAAAGGAAATTGCGCGTCGTTGGTGATAGCCATTGCGAGGGTGATGGAATGGCCCTTATAGCTGTGGGGTCTGGTCTGTTATTTGCTCAGGACGTGGTGCGCTATGGCCAGAGGTCGCATCCGTCTCAGGGGCCATTTCGGTGGCTGCAGTATCATGCGTCGACTTTGGTTCGGTTCGGTTTCTTTCTTCGTCCTCTCAGTGGCGGGCGCTGCCATTGCCCAGCCTAGCCCACGGCCTTTAGTGCTTGGACAGCCGCACCAAAGTTCCATGGGCCCAGAAGATCCAGTCTTGGAGGGCGATGATAGCAGCTATGAGCTCTTTCAAGTTCAAGCCCCCAAAGGGCAACTGGTCACCGTGACACTTACGAGCACTGCGTTTGACCCTGTTTTGTCGGTTGGTGATCAAATCGATGAGGAATGTGGGGATTGCGCAGCATCGGTCGGAGAGAAAGATAAGCCGGCGGTCGTGCGCAAGATGGTGCCAGCGTCCGGCGTATTAATGATCCGGGCCAATACGATGAACAAGGGCGATCGCGGGGCCTACACCTTGCTGGCGACGGCGATAGCGCCACCCCGGATTTCCGCAAGACCACTTCCTTTTGGCCAAAGCGTGTCCGAAGCACTAGATGTCAATGACGCCGTCACCAATGAAGGCGCGATGGTCGATGCCTATGCGGTGCGCTTAGCAGCCGAGCAGGAAATCCAATTGGACCTGTCATCGGATGACTTTGACCCGAAGGTAGAGCTCTTGACGCCAGCCGGCGCAAAAGTAGCTGAAGATGACGATGGCGGGCCAGGAACCAGTGCGCGCATCCGCTATGTTGTGCCGCGCGCGGGTCTCTACCAAGTCCGCGTGATGGCTGTTGGAGATGACGACGGTGGCACTTACACCTTGGCGACGGGCCTGCGACAGGAACTTGCTCCTATGCCAGCACCCACGGCCCTCAACCTTGGTCAGGCAGTCAGCGGGGCGATTTCCGGGACCACACCGCGCTATGAGATGGATGGTGAAGAAATTTTTGCTGTCCGCTATGGCCTGCGCTTGGAAGGTGGCAAAGTCTATAAGGTCGCCGTCAACGCCCCCGGTGGGAGTGAGCTTGACCCTAAAGTCGCCATTGGAAAGATCGCGGCCGATGGCAGTCTCGACAGCTTGGAACAGGATGATGATGGTGGCGGTGGCAATAGTGCCTTGTTGCGCTACCGGCCTGAAACCTCTGGGACTTATGTTCTGGAGGTCCAAAGGGTAGGCCGAACAAATGGCCCCTATCGCTTAATTGTCGAGCAAGCCGCGGCAGATCGCGCTCCCTTGGCGTCTCAATCCTTGCGTCTTGGCCAGACTATATCGGGTGAGCTGCGCGATGGCGGTGCCCGTCTGGCAACCACAGACGCACTCTTCAATACCTATTCCATCACCTTGCGAGCAGGCCAGCGCGTCAATGTGAAGATGGAAAAGGAGGGTGATACTAATCTGGATCCTTTGGTGGAGATCGGCCTTTTAACGTCTGCCGCTTTCCAGGCCATCGCTAAGGATGATGATGGCGGACAAGGCTTGGACGCGAGAATCAAGTTTACCGCGCCAAGCGACGGAACCTATATTGTTCGCGCGACGGCTGGCGAGCCGACTCAAGAAGGTCAATATTCGATTGGCGTGAGTGAGATGCCGGTCTCAGTTGTGCCGCCCTTTCCGGCTCGGGCCAAGTTTGGCGAGACCATTCGTGGCACACTTGGCCCCACAGACCCCTTACGCAACGACAGCCAATATTTCGACCGCTATGTCTTTAATGGCCAAGTCGGTGAAACTTATGAGATTACTGCCAATGCCGAGAGTTTCGATATCTTGGTTGGCGCGCGCCAGATTGACCGCGTCGATGATGATTATGTCACAGACGATGATAGCGGTGGCGGCACAAACGCCAAATTGATCTATACAGTCACAACCGCCGGGCCGCAGATCATTCGCGTCACCACCATCGAGGAATCCGCAGGCGGTGATTACAGCCTGTTGATTATCAAGAGATAGCGGACCTAGGACTTTGGGCCAGTTTCAAGGGCGAGCGCATGTAGCTCGCCCCCCATTTTACCTTTCAGCGAAGCATAGACTGCCTGATGCTGCTTGACCCGGTTCATGCCGGCGAACCCGTCGCTTTTCACGATGGCCTTATAGTGGTCGCCATCGCCCGCAAGGTCGATAATCTCGATCTCCGCATCGGGAAAGGCATCCAAAATCATCGACTTAATGTCAGAAGCGGCCATTGGCATGTCTGTCTCCGGGGTAAAGGGTTCGGCCATTAGGCCATAAAGGCGGGCATCCAGGCTTCGTGGGCCTGTTTCAGATCGGTGATGTCAATTGCCAAGACGTCTTGAATTGCCAATTCGCATCCCCCAGCAGAGCCGATGACTGCGCAGGGAATTGCTTTGTTTTCAAGGGCATCAAACACGCTGTCGGCATGGGTGGGGTCGACGATCAAAAGATACCGGGCTTGATCCTCGCTCAACAAGGCTGCTTCAAGGCTGAGGCCTTGCGGCAGTGTGATGGCAAGGCCAGTGCCCGAGGCCATGGCGATGTCAGCTGCTGCGATCAGGAGCCCGCCATCGGACAAATCATGACACGAGCGGATGTGGCCATCTTGGATCAAGCCGCGCACGACGTCACCCGTTAGGCGCTCTTGGGCCAGATCGACCTGTGGTGGGGCGCCATCTTCACGGCCCCATAATTCGCGCAGCGCCAAAGTCGCGCCCAAATTGTCCGTCGTTTGGCCAACCAAAATGACCATGTCGCCCATGTCTACCGCACCAAAGCCAACGCGCGTGGTATAATCGGTCAAAAGCCCAACACCGCCAATAGCAGGGGTTGGCGGGATCGCTTGGCCAGAAGTTTCATTATAAAGGCTGACATTGCCCGAAACGACTGGGAAGTCGAGGACGGCACAGGCTTCGGCCATTCCATCGGTAGCGCGCACAAATTGGCCCATGATTTCAGGGCGTTGTGGGTTTCCGAAATTCAGATTGTCGGTGATGGCAATCGGACTTGCGCCCGTCGCCGTCAGGTTTCGCCAAGCTTCAGCAACGACTTGCTTGCCGCCTTCGAATGGGTCCGCCAATACATAGCGCGGGGTACAGTCGCAGCTAATGGCCAGCGCTTTTTTGGTATTGTGGATGCGCACGACGGCCGCATCAGAAGGCGTGGCGCTTTCTTCCAAGCTATCGGCCATCACGTGGCGATCATATTGTTCCCACAGCCAGCGCTTTGATGCGCCATCTGGGCAGGACAAGAGCTTTAGCGTGGCGTCGCGCCAGTCGGTAATTGGTTTTACCATCGCGCTGGTCACGGCAGGGTGCAGCGTTGGCTGAACCCAAGGCCGATCATAATTGGGCGCATCTTCACTCAATGGGGCTACGGGGATGTCGCAGACAACGGCGCCATTCCAGTGCAGGACCATGCGTCCCGTGTCGGTTGTTTTGCCAATGACGGCAAAATCAATGTCCCATTTCTTCATGATGGCCTCAGCCTCGGCCTCGCGGCCTGGCTTCAAAATGGCCAGCATGCGTTCTTGGCTTTCGGACAACATCATTTCATAGGGCGTCATGGCGGTTTCACGCACGGGGACTGAATTCATATCCAGTTCAATGCCCAAATATTCCTTGCCGGCCATTTCCACCGAAGACGACGTCAGGCCCGCGGCCCCCATGTCTTGAATCGCTTCAATGCTGTCAGTGGCCATGAGTTCAAGGCAGGCCTCAATCAACAGCTTTTCGACAAACGGATCGCCGACCTGCACGGTGGGGCGCTTTTCTTCACTTGCCTCGTCAAATTCCGCACTGGCCATAGTGGCACCATGGATACCGTCGCGCCCAGTTTTGGAGCCGAAATAGACGATGGGGCTGCCAATCTTGGCCCCGCGCGCATAGAAAATCTTGTCGGCATCGGCGAGGCCTACGCACATGGCATTGACCAGAATATTGCCATTATAGCCGGGGTGGAAATTTGTTTCGCCACAGACGGTGGGCACACCGACGCAGTTTCCATAGCCGCCGATCCCTGCCACCACGCCTGAAACCAAACGGCGCGTTAAAGGATGGTCTGGGCTGCCAAAGCGCAGCGCATTGGCCAAAGCAATGGGACGGGCACCCATGGTAAACACATCGCGCATGATGCCGCCGACGCCCGTCGCCGCGCCTTGATATGGCTCGATAAAGCTTGGGTGGTTGTGGCTTTCCATCTTAAAGACGGCGGCTTGGCCATCATCAATATCAATAACACCAGCATTTTCACCGGGGCCTTGGATGACGCGTGGGCCTTTGGTCGGGAATTTAGCCAGATGCCGCCGCGAGCTTTTGTAGCTGCAATGCTCTGACCACATGACCGAAAAAATGCCGAGCTCCGTCAGATTGGGTTCACGCCCTAAACGGTCCAGAATAATGGCATATTCTGATTCCGAGAGGCCGTGTTCGGCAACCAGGGCGGGGGTCATGGGCGGTTCGGCAGGCGATACAGTGGTCATGCAAACTGTTTAGCGTGCGTTGGCTGTGGTTTGAAGGGCAAACGGGCTTTTCCCCTGCAGTGGAAGCAAGATGGTTGCGTCAGCTCACTTGGCGACGGGGGCAAAAAGGCTCTACATCCAACTATGGCACAATCGATGGATCGCGAGCCGGTAACAATTGTTTCTAAGCCAATTTATGGCCCACGTTTTGGTGTGGGTATGTTGGCGTTGGTTGCCTTATTCTCCTTTGTGGTGGGCGTTGCTTCTGGTGGCATCATGCTGCCGTTTCTGAGATCTGCTGCCCCAGTGGGCATCGGATCGGCGGTAACAGCACCCACCCAAGGGCAGACCAATCAAGCACTTTTGTCGGTCCTTCCCCAAACCATCTTGGCTGAGTTGGATTCGGTTCAAGGCCCCGTTGGAACCAATTTATCAATTGAACAATATCTCAATGATCTCGAAGTGCGCGCATCCCAAGCGGGCTATATTTCGTCTCGATCGTTTCAAAGCCAGCAAACCGGTGCTGAAATTGGCTATGTTTTCAAGCCGGGGCCATCGGTTAAGGCCGGGACCAAGGCTATGCCAGAGACTTTGGTGTTCAAATTCCAAACCGGCCCGCAAGCTGGCACGTTGGTTTTGACGGAGATGCGCCGCGACGGTGTGGTGCTGTCGGCTGGCATGCGCTTTGCCGATTTGGTGCGTGCCGGGGCGACACTGCCAAGCCTGTCAGAAACCCAGCTTTTAACCCCTCGGGGCTTAATTGAGATCAAGACAAATGAGGGTGCTGCAGCCGCCTATTTGGATGGGGTCTTAATCTATCCTCGCGATGTGCAGGCAAAGGGCCAGGGTCAGGCGCTGCTGCCAGACAAGGCGACCGGTGATGCTAAGTCAGAAGTCGGGACTGTGGGCAGTCCACAAAAGCTTTCAATCCAAGCGGTTTGGCCTGCCGGTGGCTTATTGCCGGAAGTGGCTGCTCTCGTGGCTAGCGAGGCGACACCTACGCCCTGTAGCGCACGCGTGATCGTTTTGGATTTACGCCGGGCAACAAGGGTCGTTTTGGCAGAGCGGCTTCAGGCCGGTAAGCTTCGCCCAGAGGTTCGGGCGCGCGGACTGGCGCTTGCTGGCTTTTGCCCGCCTGCTTCGCGCAAATTGGTAGTGGCTTCTCCGGAAGCGACCCCCGCTCCATCCGTTGCCTTCTACGATGTGAGGACCGGTCAAGTGCGGTGGGAGACAGCCCCTGCCCCAAGCGTAACCCCAGAGGCGGAGATTGACGCTTGGCGAGAGCCGAGTGTTGGGCGGCTTGCCTCGCCCTTGGGCCAAAAGGGCGCACTTGCCTCTGTCGCCTGTCGCGCAGGGGGCGGCTATACCATCGCAGTTTCAGGTCTACCCGGACCGATAAAGGGCACGACTGGATCGGTCCGGGTCAGTAGTGCTGGTAAAAGTGCAAGTCTGACGATGAGCTGGAAGACAAGTGCCAATGGCTATGAGGTAGATGGCGCAGCCGATGCGGTCTCATCCGATCCGTTCTTGGCACGCCTTGGTGCGGGCAAGCCGCTAGAGTTTTCGAGCAATGGGGCTACGATCACCGTATCAGCACCCCAGCCAGCCCAGCTCAACGCGCTGATTGCGCGCTGCCAAAAGCCAAAGGCCGACTAGTCGTCGACTTTATTGCGCCGTCCAGCCGCCATCCATTGTCAGGATCGCGCCGTTAATCTGCGCAGCGGAATCGCTTGCCAGAAAAAGTGCGAATGAGGCTACTTGCTCGACCGTTACAAATTGCTTGGTCGGCTGCGCGGCGAGCAAGACGTTCTGGATGACTTCCTCTTCCGTGATGCCGCGCGATTTTGCTTGATCCGGGATTTGCGCCTTCACCAAGCCGGTCAGCACATAGCCAGGGCAGATTGCGTTGCAGGTAACGCCCTCTTTGGCGTGTTCCAGCGCAACCGTCTTAGTGAGGCCCACCACCCCATGCTTGGCGGCGACATAGGCAGACTTGAACGGGCTGGCGACCAAGCCATGCGCCGAGGCGATATTGATGATCCGGCCCCATTTTTGCGCCGCCATGCCTGGAATTGCATGGCGAATGGTGTGGAAAGCGGAGGTGAGATTGATGCCGATGATTTGGTCCCATTTTTCGGCAGGGAAATCTTCAATTGGGGCAACAAATTGAATGCCTGCATTATTGACCAGTACGTCCAACCGCCCGAAGTGGGCGCGGGTTTTGGCTACCATGTCTTCAATTTCTGCTGGAGCCAACATATTGGCAGGATGATAGAGCACATCGACCTCATGATCTTGGGCCAGTTTGGCTCGGGTCGCCTCGATCTGATTCGCTTCGCCCAAACCATTGATCACGACGCCATAGCCGGCCGCCGCAAAGGCTTCGGCAATGGCCAGTCCAATTCCGCTGGTAGAGCCCGTAACAAGGGCGACTTTGGTGGCGGTGGTCATTTTGGCTCCAATTCAGACGATTTAGGTGGCTTTGGCTCGCAGGCCCACTTCCATTTGATGCTGGACGCATTAAAGCCAAAACGTCAGCACTGGAAGTTACGTTCCACCGCCTAAAAGAGGAAAGTGAAGTATGGACCCTTCGTTGCAAGCCTTTGTTACAGGCCTGCCCGCCTTTTTGTTTCAGGGCGGCGTGGCTATTCTAATCTGGGCCTTTGGTGTTTGGCTTTATATGGCCATTACGCCGCACCGTGAGATAGAGCTTGTCCGTGCCGGCAATAGTGCGGCTGGGCTGTCTTTAGGCGGTGCAGCGATTGGCATTGCCATCCCAATTGCAGCGACTTTGGCGACATCTCATGCGTTGTTGGATGTCATTATCTGGGGCCTCACCGCTTTGGTACTTCAACTTGTCATGTTTCGCTTGGTCGACTTGGTCATTCGTGACCTGTCGCGACGCATTGAGAATGGCGAGATTGCGTCTGCCGCTGTACTTGTTGGCGTGAAGCTTGGCGCAGCCTTGTTGACGGCCTCGGCCTTGAATGGCTGATGCGTGATGCTGCGACGGTTCGGCGATGGTATTTTGATCCTTTTGGTCCTGATCGGGGCGGCGGCTTGGATGTTTGGTCGCGTCCAAGATCGTGCAGAGTTGCAGCTGCCATCGAGGCCCGCAGATACCTTTATTGTGCCAGAAGCCGAAACCACGAATGAAGAGGAGCAGAAGGGGCCGCTTTTACCCGCACCCAGCCCCTATGATGACCAGTCCATGGTAGAGGCGCAGCGTGCGGGGCCGTGGTCGAGCGGAACAGGCTTTGCGATTGGCGATAATGGCACGTGGTTGACGGCCCGTCATGTGGCGCTGGGATGTGAACGCTTAGGTGTGGTCAATAGCCAAGATCAAGAGCTGGTGGCGGCCTCGCTTGCTTACGTCTCTAAGCGCGCCGATGTTGCCATATTGCGAACCCAGGGCGGTCCTGAGCCTTTGGCATTAGACCTCGATGAAAACGACCTTCAAATCGGCGCAATGGGTTTTCATATCGGTTTTCCGCAAGGCCAGCCAGGCGAGGTGGTTAGCCGCCTGATTGGCCGCGAATTGATGATCACAGAGGGTGCATGGCGCGGACGGGAAAACACGTTGGCTTGGGCCGAGGTTTCGAGATCCAAAGGGCTGCGCGGCACCTTGGGTGGGCTTTCGGGTGGCCCTGCCTTTGATTCCAAAGGCAATGTGATCGGCATCACAATTGCCGAGAGCCTGCGCCGTGGGCGCATCATCACCACAAGTTCAGATTCGATCGTTCAGGCGCTGAAGGATGCGCGCTTAAGCCCCAAGGGCGATGCGATTGCCCCGCTTCGCTCAGACGACATCGCACGCGTCGCCAATCGCGTACGGCGCGACCTTAAAGTCGTTCAAATTGTCTGCCTGCCGCCAGAATGAGGCGTTAGAGGCTTTCGCCAATCCAAGCCGAGATGCGGCTTTTGGCCATCGCGCCAACTTTGGTGGACACGACTTGACCGTCCTTAAACAGCATCATGGTTGGGATGCCGCGCACGCCATAGCGAGAGCCTGTGCTTGGATTATCGTCAATATTCAACTTGGCGACCACAAGCTGGCCAGCCATTTCCTCTGAAATCTCTTCCAGAGCTGGTCCGATCTGCTTGCATGGACCACACCATTCCGCCCAAAAGTCCACAAGAACGGGACCCGAAGCTTTCAGAACGTCCGTTTCAAAGCTGTCGTCGGTGATGGCGAGGGTTGGCATGGTGTGAACTCCAATTGGCTTGTTCCTTTAACTAGGCAGCCCAGCAATCACGCGCAAGGCGTCATCCAAAATTTGATCAGGTAATTCCATCAGACGCGGTCCATCGGTCCATAATAGCGCACACCGAACTTTCTTGGTCGGCCAATTTCCCTGAAGCAGCGCGCGATAGGCGGCCATCTGGTTGAGATAGACTTGCGCCACGCCCTCTAGGGTCTGGGGTGGCGGCCGATTGGTCTTAAAGTCCAGCACCAAGACCTCGGTCGGGGTCACAACCAAGCGGTCAACACTGCCATTCACGACCATATCGTCCGGCAGACCGGGCCCGCGCCCCACAATCGTCGCCTCCGCGCGACTTCCTGGCCCAAACAAAGGCGCGAACGTCGGGTCACGCAGCACGGCGAGCGTCTCGTCGATCATCTGATGACATGTCTCTTCGCTTAAATCTGCTTCGCGGGCTAGGCGACGCCCCGCGCGTTCTTCCCACGTGTCTTCTGGCACATCGGGCAGTCTCTGCAGCAATTCGTGGATCAAGCGCCCACGCAGAAAGCGGAGCCGCGCATCGGGTTGCAGCGGGGAGAGGGTAGCGGGTTCTGAACCATCGGGTGCTAAAGCTGACGGCGCAATCCGTCGGGCGCGTTGTTTTTCGGTTGGCGGTGGCTGATCGATCCAAGCTGGAAGTGGGGAAGGCGCGGGCCGCAGCAGCGCGTCTGCTGGCAGGTTTCCGACATATTCTCCCCAAAGTTGGTAGGAAAAGGCATCGTCTGGCCCGGCTTGACCCTCAAGCTTTTGGCCCGGCCCCATCAGATTGAGCGCCTGTTCAAACAAGTCATACCACGTATCTTTGGCCTTCTCGTCGGCATCATCCTTGCCGGTATCGCCCTTGTCTTTCTTTTGCTGACCGAAGTGGAAGCCACACAGGATCAGGAGATCGCGTGCCCGGGTCATTGCGACATAAAGGAGCCGCGCATCCTCCTGTTTTTCGGATGCTGTTTGATTGGCGCGGAGTTCAGCAAACCCCTCTGGGTCCTCTTTGGCGGTGGGCGACCACAAAAAGGCTTGGACATCTTGATCATAGTGAAAGCTTGTTTTGGTTGCGCCTCTTGGAGAAGTGGTTTCTGGCAAAATGACCACAGGGGCCTCTAGCCCCTTGGCGCCGTGGATAGTCATAACGCGGACGCCGTCGCTGCCTTGCTCCATCTCGCGCTTTACGTCGGCTGCATCGGTTTCGATTGCGGCCAAGAACCCATGCAGATTGGGCGTTTCTGTTCGGCCATGACTAAGGGCGCGCCCCAAAAAAGCTTCTACGGGCTCGCGGGCTTCGTGACCCAAGCGCTCAATCAACAGGGTCCAGCCGGTTTTGCTCTCAAGGCACGGTCGCTCAAGGATTGAGGCGAAGAATTCGTAGGGTGGCATATGGCCTGCGCGGCCCAGCACAGATTTCAGGAATGCCGCGACCAGAGCATGGGCTGGATCGGCGGAATGCTGAAGCCGTTGCCACAAGGAGTGGCTGCCCCGATCCCAAGCCAGCGGGAACAGATGCGCGTCATCATCGACAAGACCACAAAACGCACCCTTCAGCACACAAGCGGTGTTGAAATCATCCTGCGGCAACAAGGCAAAACGGCCCAAAGCAATCAAATCCTGAATGGCCGGGTCTTCCACCAGTTTGATGCGGTCTGCCCCTGCCACGGGGACTTTGTGATATTTCAAGCGTTTGATGAGCTGATGGAAGAAGGGTCCACGCTTCTTCACCAAGATCATGACATCACCCGGGGTCATGGGCCTTAGGCCTTCTTTGGCTGGAATGGCAAAACCGCGGTCGAGGCGGGCTTTCAATTCCAGCGCGATCCGTTCGGCGAGACGATTCCGACTGCTGTCTTCGCGTTCGATATTGAGCGGGTGATCCCATGCGTCCGATTCAGCCGCTTTCTCGCCAGCGACCGTCTTCGGCCACAACTCTACTGCGCCTGAATGCTCGGTTCGAAAGGCGATGTGCTGAGTTGGAAAGGCATACTTGCGTTCAAAAGGTGGATCCGCTGCGTCCGTCGGCGCAAGTGGTGGAAGGCCGCCAAGGGTCGTACACGCCCAAACTGCATCCACGGCATTGAGAATGGTTTGGCTGGAGCGGAAAGAGAGATCAAATTCGAGGCTACGTCTTTGATCGGCCAATTCAGTCGCGCCCGCTTCAAAGCGGGCTTTTTCCTCTAAGAAGCGCTCGGGCTTTGCCCCTTGGAACGAATAGATGGATTGCTTTTCGTCGCCCACGATGAAGCGGGTTCTGGGTTGCGTTCTCGCTTCCTGCTCCAGCACGTTGAAAAGCGGCTCTAATAAGTCCCATTGCTGTGGATTGGTGTCTTGGGCTTCGTCGATCAGAATATGGGCTAGGCCTGCGTCGAGCTTGAACAGCACCCACGCCGCTGCCCCCTCCCCCGCCCGTAACAGGGCTGCGGTGCGGACCAAAAGGTCATCAAAGTCGAGGCCGCCGATAGCCTGTTTGGCTTTGGTCCACGCGGCCTTAAAGGCATAAACAGCCTGAGTGAGGGCAAGGGAACGATGATAGGTTTCAACGGCACGCGCCTTTTCCTGGGCAGACATAAAATTTGAAACGAGTGCCCCGTCGCTTACAAAAAGGCTGGTAACTGCAAATTCGGTCTCGAATTTCTTGGTAAGAAATTTTTCCCTTTGTTCGCCATCTGATTTCAGGACGATGGTGCGCCATGCCTGCCATGCCACTTCATGGTCACTGTCCTGCGCCAGACGGATCAACTTATTTGCCAGCTCTTTGTCTTTCGTGCCGCCAGTTTCCAGCCGCGCAGCTGCTGCAATCAAAGCGGCGCGGTCTAGATCATCCAAAGCTTCTTGTTGATAGGATTGCTTCGTACGGCTTGGATCGATTTGGAGTTCCGCTGCCAGCTGATCTGCGATCCCGGTCAGGTCTGGATTTATAGGTAAGTTTTGCCCCGCAGCGGACATGGCATCTAGGATCAGTCTTTGGTGGTCATCTTGGCTTGTTAGGCGGGCCACTTCCAAGAAAGCTGCAGGCGCTTTGGCATAGGCCTCATGAAACACTTGTGCTTGTAACGCTTTCGCTGCCGCATCCTCCAAAACCGTAAAGCCCGGCGGCACGCCGGCCTCCAAGGGAAAGCGCTGTAGGATCGTTTGGCAGAAGCCATGGATGGTCTGAATTTTCAGGCCGCCGGGTGTCTCCAGCGCTTTGGCAAACAAGGCGCGCGCGTTGGCTAGGAAGCTCGGCTCAATTTCACCCAGATCGGGGTCGAGTTCCTGCAGCGCGCTGGTGAGTTCTTTGTCGGGCGAAATGGTCCAAGACCCCAAGAGCCCATACAGTCTGGTCTGCATTTCGGCTGCAGCCGCCTTGGTATAGGTGACGGCCAAAATCTTCGCGGGGTCAGAGCCGCGGAGAAGCAGGCGTGCGATCCGGTCGATGAGGACTTTGGTTTTGCCCGCCCCTGCATTCGCGCTCGCCCAGACAGACAATTCAGGCGTTGCGGCAATCGCTTGGTTTCTGCCCGTGAGTTCAACGATGGCGCGGGTCATTCGCTGTCCTCCGCATTGGCCCACTCGGCCCGTCGGGACAGTCGGTCGACGGGATCGTCATAGGTCACCTTTTTGAGCAAGCTGACCCGTGGCTTGGGCAAATAGGCGCGGTCAGGGTTATGATAGAGCGCGGAAAGCTTTCGCAGCGTGTTTTCTGCCCGTTCGACAAGCTCTGGTACACTGGTTTTACTGTGGACCGCAGGTTCAACCTTTGGGCTGCGACCACCCACATGGATATGGCGCAAGTCACTAGGCATGCTGGCGGCGAGACCGTCAAAGCCGCCATTGCCAGCAATCAGCGCGATGACGGGTAATTGAATGCCAAACATGGCGTACACTTCAGTGCTCGAGGGCGGCTTGCCACTTTTGAAGTCGAGGATTTCGGTGCCGTCTGGCCCGATATCTACCCGGTCTGCCCGTGCCATTATGGTGAGGTCGCCTTCCGGCGTATCGAGTGTCAAGCTTCCTTTTTTCTCGACAATGGGCCGCCAGCCAGCCAAGAGGCGCGGCATTTCGACCTCGACCGCAAAAGCAATGGTGGGCTCTAAGCGTGCCAGTTCAACGGCAAGACTGGTTTCGTCGTATCCCGCTTCACGCAAAGCGGTATCGAATGCCTGATGAAGGGCATTGGCGGCGTCGTGTGGTGGACGATCATACCAATCTGCAATGACTTCAAAGCCTTTGTGGATCGCGCTACCGCGCACACCCGCACTGATCGGACCCCCTAAGGGATCAAGGGCGCGCAAATTGAGGACTTTTTCGACATAGGTACGATAGGGATCGCGGATCCAAGTTTCAATCTGTGTCGCATGGAAGCTGCGCGGTCGGGCATGCACGGGTGGTTTTGGAGCGGGAATGGCCTTGGTGGGCTCAAAAACACGGTTTGGCGCGTGCGCCCGCAACAAGGACTGCCAATGCGACCCATCTGTTAGAACGGTGGCGGCAGTTTTTTCGCCCAATGCCCCAGCCGCAAGCGTTTTCAAGCGCCAAAGCCAACGCGATGGCACCGCAGGTGCATCTTTCCGACGCGCAGAGCGTGTGAGCAGCACATAGGGCGCGGCAGCAAATTGAGCGAAGTCATGCGCGGAAAGCCCGATCCGCGTGTCGGGTGAGGGCAGCCCCAAATGCTGGCGCATGGGGCGCGACAAGAAGGGGTCGGGTGCAGCAGGCTGGGGCCAGACACCCTCATCAAGCCCGGCCAAAACCACTTTGTTGAACTGCAAGAGCCGGGCTTCCAACGGGCCTAGAATGGAGATGCGCGGGTGGGTTCCACGGGGGCGGACGACTAGGTCTGCCATCAAATGATCCAGCGTCCGACCAATCGCTTGGGGCTGGATCGGTGGAAAAAGCAGGCCATGTTCCATGAGGGAGGCAAAGAAGCGCGCCGCTGACTCGCCCGCCTCTCCCCGCCACACAATCTCGGCACCTTTTTGCGCTTCGGTTGCGGCCAGCGCCTCGGCCAAAGTGGCGGTGGTCTGGGCGCAGTCGGGCAGGGAGCCGCTGAGTGGCCCCGTTTCAGACAGGAGTTGGTCGAGCTTTTGAAGCAAAGCGATACCGTGATGCTTTTCAACCGGTTGGCCATTGACCTTCATCGTCCGCCAAAAGGCGGGCATAAGGGCCTCAAGTTGCTCAATTAATTGGGGCAGGGTTCTGGCTTTGCGCGGCCCACGGAGAATGCCCAGTTCAATAGCGGCTGCACAAGCGGCGACGTGCTCGCGCGCAAGGCCAATTGACGTCAAAGGATGGCCAAGGAGGGCGCACAGCAAAACTGGGTCGCTGGGGTCCTGACTCCATTGCATGACATGTCGCAAAAAGCTGCCGATGCTGGTATCGCTGATCGGCCGACCGGATGACACGTCAACCTGAATATCCCAACGCTGCATCTTGGCAGCAACGCGGCGCGCGATCTCGGCGCTTGGGGTGACGAGGGCAACGGTTTGATCGGCAGTTTCCAGCGTTTCGCGTAATTCGTGTGCAATCAAGCTGGCCTCTTCCTCTTCGCTCGCCGCTTCGATCAGCGTGAGGCCTTCAAGGCCGGCGATAATATTAGCCGGCCCAAGGTCCTCGATCCGCGAGGGCCAATCCGCGGTTGAAGCTTGCGGCGTCAAGGCTTCATTGATGACGAGGCGGCGTTGGGCGAGCGCAACGGGCTCCACCACGCCCGGCAGAACGTGAACATCGTGGCGTTCGATCCCGATAGCCTCAATGGCTTCAGATAGCGCCCGCTGAGGATGTTGGTCGTCATGGCGCGCAGCCATCCAAGCCTCGCCGGAAATATGGGTGTCGAGACCGGGCAAAACGACCATACCTTGCGGCAGGCAGGCGATCAGATGCATCAGTTTGCGTGTTACGGGCATAGAGCCGGTTGAACCCGCCAGCACAATGGTTTGCTGCGGCGGTACTGCGCGCCATTTGTCTACCATAGCCTCGATGTTGCGCCGCTGTTGCACACCGGGATCGACCTTGTTCACGCTGGCGAGGTAGGCCGGCCAAGCTTCAGTGACGATCGTCAGAAACGTGGTGGATTGTTCCCAATGCTTGGCCAACTCATGTTCGCGGACCATGGTCGTCAATTTGGACCAGTCAAAGCTTTCCGCACCACTGGCCATCATGGCAGCTGAATCCAGAAGATCGGCCAAGGCATCGGCGGCGAGGAGGGCTGAGACGGGGTCGGATGACCAATCCGACTGGACACCACGGGCTTGGATCAGACGGGCTAAGATGAGGCGACGCGCCAGCGGGTCGATGGCGGGTGCTTGGTCCAAATCGTCGCCAAACTCACCAAGACCTGCATCTTCAGGATTAAGGTCTCCCAAGGTGTGGATACGCGGCAGCAGCGTCGCCGTCTGAGGGCTGCAGTTTAAAAATGCCTGCGCAAGTCCGCGCGCAGCCCGTCTCGTGGGCAGGACAATGATCGCATCGGAGAGCGCAAATGGCGTCTCATCCCGGGAAAGGGCTTCCACCAAAGTGCGCGCAAGCACGTCCAGAAAAGAGACGGCCGGGGGGATGGTGAAAACCCGTGGTGTCGGCGTCTCAAATAAGTCGCGCATAAAGGTCAGTCCATCCTGAAATTGGTTTTCTGATAACTCTCGTCTAATTCGCCCCTACGACATCTTTGGACGCAGCCCGAAGTTCTTGGATCGAAGCCTTTAATGTTTGTTGAAAAGCTTTTCGCCAAACGGGCAGGGATTGGGCTTCTGCCGCCGCTTTGTTGTAAAGGATGGCGCGAGAAGAGGAGACGACGCCCCCTTCATGACCGTTTGGGCCGGGCACCAGCCCCGCGAGCGCGTCCTTGGCTGCCCCGCCTTGCGCGCCATAACCTGGCACGAGGAAGAGAGTGCCCGGAAGAATTGTCCGCAATCTTACGGCTTCAGAAGGCCAAGTTGCGCCGCATACGACCATCAGGGATGAGAAGCCCGATTGGCCCATCAGCTCATCTTGAAGGCCGACCAATTGTTCGCCGACCCGGACCCAGAGGGGGGCGCCAGAACAGTCAATATCCTGAAAGTCTTTCGCGCCAGGGTTCGAAGTGCGCACGAGGACGGCGATGCCTTTGTTGTTTGCTTTAGCGGCGTCGGCAAAAGGTTGGAGCGAATCAAGGCCGAGATAGGGATTAACCGTCAAACAATCACATGGCGTCGGTGCTTTGGCACCCAAAAAGGCCCGAGCATAGCCTTCCGCCGTTGACCCAATATCGCCACGCTTGGCATCCATCAACACCAGAAGGCCTTGATCGTGGGCGAAGCGGGCGAGCTTGGCCGTCAACGCGACACCGTCAGCGCCCCAAGGTTCAAACAAGCCAATCTGGGGCTTCACAATCGGGACTTGGCCAGAGACTTCCTCGATCACAGCGCTGAAGAAACGCTCTAGCGTTTCGAGCCTGCCCTTTGGGCCAAAAATGGCTGGGATTAGGTCCGGGAATGGATCAAAGCCAACGCACAAAGGCGTTGCACGCGAGCGGGTTTGTTCGGTTAGGCGGTCGCCGAAAGTGGTCATGATTTGTGTTTAGGCGATCTAAACTGCTTTGCCCAGCGGGCAGGGAGGCCTTATAAAAGTTTTTGCGGCAGGGCTCCTTCATGCCGCAAGAGCCAGTGTTTCCGCTCCATGCCGCCGCCATAACCGGTCAGCGTTCCATTCGCTCCGATGACGCGATGACACGGCACAATCAGGGCGATGGGGTTGGCCCCATTGGCAAGACCTACGGCGCGCATGCCTTTGGGATTGCCAATTTGAACGGCGAGCTGGCCATAGCTTAAGGTTTTGCCTGCCGGAATGGTCTGCAGGGCTTGCCAGACAGTCTGCTGGAAGGCGGTGCCACCAAAGGCGACGGGCAAAGCTTCAAGCGCACGAATGTCACCAGAGAAGTATGCAGCAATGGCCCCATGATAGGCCGCCGGTGGCGCTTCCTCTGAAATTGAGAAAGTCGTTTTGGGATAATGGCGCAGAAGCAGCCGGTCCATCCGAGACTGATGGTCGACCCACTCAAACAGGCGGACCTGTCTTTCGTCGTCCAACAGCAACATCATCGGGCCGGTTGGGGTTTCAATATGGCTAAGGGCTAGCTTCATGCAGGTGGTCCTATGATAGATGCAATTCTATCAACAGGGTCTGAGGTATTTGTATCGATCTGGCTAGCGGTTTTCGGACCTGTTCCTAGGCAACGGATACGGGCTTTGTTGATGTCCGAATTCCGCTAGACCTTAGGCGTGCCTACTGGCATGAGGCGTCATGAACTTTGACCAAGATGCCTGCTATGCCATCATTTCCGCCCGCGATAGCCGCTATGATGGACGCTTTTTTACGGCTGTGAAAACGACAGGGATTTATTGTCGCCCGGTGTGTCCGGCGCGCCTGCCGAAGCGCGAGAATGTGGTGTTTTATGTCTCGGCCGCCGTGGCCCAAGAAGCAGGTTTTCGGCCCTGTCTGCGGTGTCGTCCTGAGACTGCGCCCGATACGCCGGCTTGGCGCGGCACGTCCAGTTCAGTTGGGCGGGCTTTGCGTCTGATCGAGGAAGGGGCGTTGGATCGTGGCAGTGTCGAGCAGATGGCCGCCCGTCTCGGCTTAGGTGATCGACAGCTACGGCGGCTATTTCTGAAACATGTTGGTGCAAGCCCGGTCAGCGTGGCGCTGACGCGTCGACTGCTTTTGGCAAAGCAATTGTTGCACGAAACCGATTTGAACATCACCCAAGTCGCGCTGGCTTCGGGCTTTGGCTCAATCCGCCGGTTCAATGAGGCGTTTCAGGAGGTCTTTAAAGTCCCGCCGTCGTTCTTGCGGCGTGAGATTGGCATCGAGGGGCCCGTCGTTCCAACAGCGGATATTCAACTAAAACTACGCTATCGCCCACCTTATGATTGGGCCGCCATGGCCGACTTTATGAAAGCACGGCTCTATCCGGGCGTGGAGACGTTTGACGGTGGCGTCTATCGTCGGAGCCTAGTAATCGAGGGTCAGATTGGTTTGGTAGCTGTGTCGCAAGGCAAGGGAAATTGGTTGGATGTGCGGGTGAAGCTGCAAAACTTGACTCTATTGCCCAAAGTGATTGCGCGCGTTCGAGAGGCTTTTGATTTGGCGGCAGATCCCGAGGTGATTGGTGCGCATTTGGCCCAAGATGAGGCTTTGCAAGATTTGGTGCGGCTTAGGCCCGGGTTGCGGGTTCCTGGAGCGTTTGAGCCTTTTGAAATCGGAGTTCGGGCAATCCTTGGTCAACAGATTACCGTGACCGCTGCGATTAAACTTGGGGCGACTTTGGTGTCGTATCTTGGTGAGGCCTTGCCCAGCGAGTGGGTGCAACAGGCCGGTGCGTCCCGCTTATTCCCGTCGGCTGAGGCGATTTTGGCTTCGTCATTGGATTTTCTAGGGATGCCACAAGCGCGTGTCCGTTGTCTCAAGGCCTATTGCGCGGCTTTCTTGGCACAGCCGGACTTTTTCGGCGGAGACACGCCCGAGGTTGTGTCCCGGTTGCGAGCTATTTCCGGCATTGGCCCGTGGACGGCTAGCTATATTGCTTTGCGGGCGCTTCGTGACCCCGATGCGTTTCCGGCTGAGGATGTGGCCTTGGCGCGCGGGTTGATGCAGGCAGATGGCGGGCGGCCTAATCGGGAAGCCTTAGAGCAAAGGTCACAGGCATGGCGGCCATGGCGCGCTTATGCCGCCCAGCACATTTGGACCGAATTGGCTTCAGGGTGAATTTTGGCTTAGGCCGCCATAACCTTTTCCACTTCCGCGACCAGTTCCCGCAGGTGGAAGGGTTTGGATAGGACCTTTGCCTTGGACGGCGCTTGGTTGGCAGGATTAAGAGCGACAGCTGCAAAGCCAGTGATAAAGACAATCTTCATGGCTGGATCGACCTCGGCAGCACGCCGCGCCAATTCGACTCCATCGACGCCTGGCATCACGATATCGGTTAGAAGCAAGTCGAAGCCCATGGCATTCAGAGCCTCAAGCGCCTGATCGCCGTCTGGGAAGTCCGCAACAATATGGCCTGCTTTGTTAAGCGCAGCAGCAAGGAACGTCCGCAGGGAATCGTCGTCTTCTGCCAAGAGAATTCTCGCCATTGTGGCCATGCTCCGTTAGTTGTGGGCCTATATGTGCCCCAATATGGTGAAGGCGAGGTTGACAAGTCTTGTTCAGCAGCAATTTTTGCACAGGTTACTGTATGAAAATGTAGTGAGGGCAGGCGGCGCTTTGGTGCTTGCTTTCGTTTCCGGTGAGGCAGCGTTAAAGGATTGATATGCGGGAATGGGGCACTGCGACAGGCTATCAACGAGATGAGGTGGGGGGTGGCCCCGCATCACGGCCGCCTGCTTATCGGCTGTTGCGACCGTTAAGTGATAAGGCGGGCGTTATTGTCTGTTGTCCGCACTCTGGACGTTTTTATCCTGATGACCTCCTGCGCGGATCAAAGCTTGATCGGCTAGCCTTGCGGCGCTCTGAAGATGCCTTTGTGGATGAGTTGTTCGCTGCTAGCCCAGAGCTTGGCGCGTCTTTGCTGCTGACAGATTTTGCCCGCGCTTATGTCGATCTTAACCGTGGGCCGGAAGAGTTTGATCCCGAGTTGATTGATGGCTTGCCGCAAGGCGACAGGCGGGTCCCTTCGCCTCGTGTTTTGGCAGGATTAGGCGTTATTCCGCGAACTGTTGGTGATGGTGTCGACATTTACACCGGCCGTTTGGCATTTGCTGAGGTGCAAGCTCGCTTAGATGAAGTTTATGCACCTTGGCATGGCGTGATTGAGGATTTGATTGACGGGGCAAAGCAGACGGTTGGCCACGCTGTTGTTTTGGATTGCCATTCAATGCCTGCTTCCGCGTCTGGTTCACCCGAAAATGATATCGTTTTGGGTGATCGCTTTGGCGCGTCCTGTGCGCCTGTCTATATGGCAGAGGCTTTTACCTACCTTCGGTCCAAGGGCCTCCGAGTGGCGCGCAACAACCCCTATGCGGGTGGCTATGCGACGGAGCGCTATGGGAAGCCGGGCCAAAATCAGCATAGCTTGCAGATTGAGATCAACCGCTCTCTTTACATGGTTGAAGGGGCGATGAGTAAGCGCATCGCGTTTTCTCAGGTGGCGGAGTTGCTCGCTGGGCTGGTTATGCGTCTCGTTGCGGTGGCAGAGGAGAAGGCCACAGTGTTGGGCTGATTAAGCCCATGCTCAAGCCAAAAAAAGGGCCGGGCACGAAGCCCGGCCTTATAGGTGTTTGGGAGGAAACGCCCAAAAAGGGCAGGGACGCCACAGCATCCATGGGCTTGTTTATCTCGCATCTGCGAAATTCTCAAGGTTTTTTGCACTGATAAATTTGTGATCGGATTGATTTTGGGAGAATTTGATCTGTAAATTATTGATAAATAATGACTTTATATATATTGCACTGCAGCATTGCAAAATTGAGTAGCTTTGCAAATGGACCCTTTTGGGGGCGTTTTGGCTTGATTAAGCGCTCCGATATCCCTTATGTGGCCCAATACAAGGCCAAGTTGCCGGTTTTTTGCCTTTTGAAGGGTTATCAATGTCGTTTTTAGCGCTGGTTCGCCACGGACAATCACAATGGAATCTAGAAAATCGGTTCACTGGGTGGATGGACGTGAATTTAACTTCCGAAGGTGAGGCGCAAGCGCGCAAGGCAGGTCAGCTTTTGAAGTCATCCGGTATCGGCTTCTCGCGCGCCTTTACATCGCTTCAGACCCGCGCAATCCGGACCCTGTGGTTGGCGCTGGAAGAAATGGATTGTTGCTGGTTGCCTGAAGAGAAGAGCTGGTGTTTGAACGAGCGTCACTATGGCGCGCTCACTGGCCTCGATAAGGCGGAGACGGTTGCGAAACATGGCGAAGAGCAAGTGCGGATCTGGCGGCGCTCTTACGATGTGCCGCCGCCACCGCAATCAAAGTCTGATCCGTTCCACCCGTCGCATGATTTGCGCTATAGCCACGTACCCGCAGGCGCTTTGCCAGACGGCGAGAGCCTCGCCATGACTTTGGCTCGGGTGTTGCCTTATTGGTCGGCCAGTGTCGCTCCGCATTTGGTAGAGGAAAACCTCGTCGTTTCCGCGCACGGCAATTCGCTCCGCGCCATTATCAAGCATCTATTCGGGCTTGACGAGGGTCAGATCATGGAAGTGGAAGTTCCCACTGGCAATCCTTTGCTCATCGAGTTGGATGCGGCTTTGAAGCCTGTTTCGGCCAAGTATCTGGACGCAAGCCGCGCGCAGCCTTTACCGGCACTTAGCTAAGGGCATGCAAGAGCCGGTGGTAGAGTGGTCGCTGGCTGACACAGCTTTTATGTCTCGGGCGCTAGAACTTGCGCGCTCTGGGCTGGGTGAAACTCAGCCCAATCCCAGTGTGGGCTGTGTCTTGGTGCGCGACGATCTGATGATTGGTGAAGGGCGAACCCAAAGAGGCGGTAGGCCGCATGGAGAAGCGATGGCCTTAGCCATGGCTGGCCCCAATGCTGCTGGCTCTCATGCCTATGTGACGCTGGAGCCATGTGCGCATGAAAGCGCGCGCGGTCCGGCTTGTAGCACGAGTTTGGTTTCGGCGGGGGTTAGCCGCGTGACCATTTCAGTATTGGACCCGGACCCTCGAACACGTGGGATTGGCATGGCGCTATTGGTGGCCGCTGGTATTGGCGTGCGCTTAGGTCTGCTCGCAGGGGAAGGCCAGAATCAAATTGCGGGCTTTGAGAAGCGTCTGCGCACTGGCCTGCCGTGGGTCCATGTCGGTCAAGATGATGGTACGTTTGATCGGGTGTTGGACGCGATGCCGCAGATGGACCTTGCTGCCTATTTGGCAGAACTGGGCACAAAAGGCGCGATGCGTCTGTGTTTACTAGCCGGATCGCCCGTCGCAGCGAAAGCCGTAGCGCTAAACCTCGTCGATTCTGCCGATTAATTTTAGCGCGCAATGGCGGTAAGTTTACGGCACAAGTCGTCTAATTGTTCCAGACTGCGATAGTGTATCGTTAAAGCGCCACCTTTATTGCCCTTGTGCGCAAGGCTGACATCTAAGCCCAAAGCGGCGGACAGGTCGTGTGCTAGGGCTTTGGAATCGGCGTCGCCCTGATCGTCTCGGATGCTGCTCGTGCCGCCTCGTGTGCTTTCGCTTTTGGCGCCGAGCTTTTCAGCGTCGCGAACACTTAAGCCCCGATCAATGATGGCGCGCGCGGCGGCTAGTGGGTCTGGCGCGCCGATGATGGCGCGTGCGTGACCAGCGCTGAGTTCGCCTGAGCGGACAAGATCCTTTACGGATTCGGGCAAGGACAGAAGCCGCATCATATTGGCGATATGCGCCCGGCTTTTCCCGACGGTGTCTGCAATGGCTTGTTGGGTGCGGCCAAAGCGCTCTGCCAATTGTTGGAAGGCGAGGGCTTCTTCAATCGGGTTCAAATCCGCGCGCTGCACGTTTTCAACAATGGAGACTTCCAGGGTCGCTAGATCATCAAATGTGCGCACTAGCGCTGGGACGACATGTAAGCCCGCCAATTGCGCAGCGCGCCAGCGGCGTTCACCGGCGACAATCTCGTAGCGCCCTGAACCATCATCCAATTGGCGCAGCAGCAAGGGTTGCAGAATGCCGTGTTGGCGGATCGAATCAGCCAGCGTTTGTAGGTCATGCTCGTCAAATTGACGGCGGGGTTGTTGCGGGTTGCGGATGATGAGGTCGAGGCCAATTTCACGCGTACCGCCGTCTGCCCCGCGCTCTTCCGTTGGGCGTTGGGTTTCGGTGTCGCCCAAAAGGGCAGACAGGCCACGGCCGAGACCACGAGCGGGGCGGTTGTCCGTCTTGCTGGCAGCTTTGGGGGCTAATTCGGCTTCGTCGCTCATGCTGCTAACCTTGTGCGTTCGCGTTGCAAGACCTCGCTCGCCAAGCGCATATAGGCTTGGCTACCCGAGCATTTGTGGTCGTAGAGAAGGGCAGGCTTGCCAAATGAGGGTGCTTCGGACACCCGAACATTGCGAGGAATGACGGTTGCATAAACCTTGTCACCCAAATGGGTGCGGACATCCATGGCTACCTGGTCGGAGAGATTGTTGCGCTGATCATACATGGTCAGCACAATGCCTTGAATCTCGAGCGCGGGATTTAGCGAGCCTTTGACCAAATCGACGGTGCGCATCAACTGCGTGAGGCCTTCAAGCGCGAAGAACTCGCATTGTAGAGGCACCAACACGGCATCGGCGGCTGTCATCGCATTGATGGTGACGACATTGAGTGACGGTGGGCAGTCAATGAGGATGAAATTGTAATGCACCCCATCGCCGCGGGTAACGTCAACGCGGTGGCGGGCGAGGGCATCCCTCAGGCGGAATGCCCGGTTCGGTGCTTGCGACAATTCCATCTCGACGCCCGCGAGATCGACGCTAGCCGGTATGACCGCGAGATTGGGAATGCGGGTCGCAATTGCCGCTTCGGCAAAGGAGGCCTCACCCATGATGACATCATAAGAGGTCAGCTTTCGTGCCGCTGCCGATACGCCCAAACCAGTCGATGCATTGCCCTGCGCATCTATGTCGAGGATCAGGACGGTTTCGCCCACTGCAGCGAGCGCGGTGGCGAGATTGATCGCTGTCGTGGTTTTGCCGACGCCACCTTTTTGGTTGGCCACCGCAATGACGCGTGTCTTCTTCATGATAGCGCGGACCCCGTTCTGGCTTGGCAATCGGTGATTTCCACAATACAGCCTCGTGCATCGCTTACCGAGGGGTGGATTGTCGACTTAAACAGCCAGTTTGTCGAGGCCTGTTCAAGCTCTCCAGACACTTCTTCCCCCTTTGGAAACAGTGCTTGCGTCTGTGGCCCTTGCCATTTTTCACCATAGGCGAGGAGGCGATCTAGAGCCGTAAATGCCCGCGCAGTAATGACGTCGACTGGCCGTGGCGTGACATGCTCCAGCTTATCGTTGATGATTTCGACTTGGACTTGCATGGCTCGGGCCGCCTCCCTCAGAAAACCGCAGCGCTTTGTGCTGGCTTCGATTAGGCTGACTTGCGCGCCGTCCCTCACTTGGACAAGCGCAGCAATGACCAGTCCCGGAAATCCAGCACCGGAACCAAAATCGACCCAGGTTCTTGCGTCAGGGCGAGCGAGCGGCAGTATTTGAGCGGAATCCAGTATGTGACGATCCCAGAATGCCGCGAGGGTAGATGCTCCGACAAGATTGATCCGAGGTGCCCATTTGGTGAGTATGGCTTGATAGGCCTCAAAACGTTCGATGGTTTCACGTGAAACACCATAGTCAGACACGAGTAGTTCTTGGACGTCCAAGGCGGTCCGACTGGCTTCTAAGTTAAGCGGACGCACGGGAGCTGACCCCTCGACGAACATAGGCCAGAAGGGCGGTGAGCGCCCCGGCCGTCATGCCTTCAATCCGCGACGCTTGCCCAAGCGTGGTCGGGCGAACGGCCAACAGTTTCTCGCGCACCTCATTGGAAAGCCCGCCAATGGCGCGGTAGTCGAGATCTTGGGGAAGCTCCAAATCCTCATCGCGTCGGAACGCGACGATGTCGGCCTGCTGGCGATCCAGATAGCCAGAGTAAACCGCTTCAGTCTCAAGCTGCGTGAGGGCGCGGGTGCTCATTGTCGTGAGGTCTGGGAAAATGCCCAACAGGCGCGGTAAACCAATCTGAGGATGGGCGATTAACTCCAGTACACTGCGCTTGCGGCCATCCTGATTGACAGGCAAACCAAGCTTGGCGGCCTCGGTCGGTGTGATAGTCGTTTCAGTTGCATAGGCACGCGCAGTCGATATCTCGCTGAGTTTCTCGGTAAAGGCTTGGGTCCGATGCGCTCCGACTAATCCAAGAGAGATGCCAACCGGCGTCAGGCGCTGGTCCGCATTGTCCGCACGCAGGGTGAGACGATATTCCGCCCGAGACGTAAACATCCGATAGGGCTCTGAAACACCGCGCGTAATCAAATCGTCGATCAAGACACCGATATAGGCCTCATCCCGACGGAAACTCACTGGTGGAAGCCCGCCAACACGCCGCGCCGCGTTAAGACCGGCCATCAAACCTTGCGCAGCTGCTTCCTCATAACCGGTCGTGCCATTGATCTGCCCAGCTAAATAAAGCCCGGGGACCGACCGGACCGACAGGTCAGACCCCAAGGCGCGGGGGTCGACATAGTCATATTCAATCGCATAGGCATAGCGCAGGATCTCAACCCGCTCGAGGCCGGGGATCGTCCGCATGAAGGCTGCCTGAACTTCCTCTGGGAAAGAGGTCGAAATGCCATTGGGATAAATGGTTGGATCATCCAAGCCCTCAGGCTCTAGGAAGATTTGGTGCCGATCCTTGTCAGAAAAGCGCACAATCTTGTCCTCGATGGACGGGCAATAGCGCGGGCCACGACCTTCAATGGCACCGCCATAAACCGCGGACAAATGCAGATTGTCGCGGATGATTTGATGGGTCGCTTCATTCGTCCAAGTAATCCAACATGGAACCTGTGGCGTGGTGATGCTCTCGTTCAAGAAAGAAAACGGGGTAGGAGGCTCATCCCCCGGCTGCTTCTCGCAGACACTGTAGTCAATGGTGCGGCCGTCTAGCCGCGCCGGCGTGCCAGTCTTCAAGCGGCCCATCGGAAGGCCAAGGCGATAAAGCGTTTGTGCCAGTCCAATTGCGGGGGCTTCGTCGATACGGCCTGCTGGCCAGGTCTTTTGTCCCAGATGGATCATGCCGTTTAGGAACGTGCCGGTCGTCAGCACAACGGCGCCTGCTTCGATCCGGTCGCCATTGCCTAAGATAATGCCGCGACATGTCCCATCAATCAGGATCAAATCTTCAACCGCTGCACTCAAGATCGACAGATTGTCTTGAGCAGCCAGGATTAATTGGATGGCTTCACGATACAGTTTGCGGTCGGCCTGCGCGCGCGGGCCCCGAACCGCTGGACCTTTTGAGCGGTTGAGCATCCGAAACTGGATGCCTGCGGCGTCCGCTGCCTTGCCCATAATCCCGTCTAAGGCGTCAATCTCGCGGACCAAATGGCCTTTCCCTAGACCGCCAATCGCGGGATTACACGACATCTCGCCAATGGTCGCGGCGTTATGCGTGACCAGCAGGGTCTTTGCGCCGACGCGAGCGCTCGCGGCCGCGGCTTCACAGCCCGCATGGCCGCCGCCGATGATGATGATGTCGTAAGCGTTATGTGCCAAAGTCTTGCCTCTGAGTGGGGCGGCCTACATAGCGAAACTTGAGGCACAGGTCGACTCGTCCGTTCAGAGTTGTTTCACGTGAAACGAGCCGCTGGGCCTGGCCCTACTTCCCAATGCAGAATTGAGAGAATAGCCGGTCGAGCACATCTTCCATATCGACGCGGCCGGTTACACGTCCTAAAGCGCGGGCGGCCAAGCGCAAATCCTCTGCGACAAGCTCTGGCGCAAGGACAGACGCTGTCAACGCCCGATCTAGCGCTGCAATACCGTCGCGCACGGCTTCCTGATGCCGCAATCGTGTTAAGGGCGCTGATTCAGATTTGCCAAGGTCTGCTTGGGCGCGCTCGGTGATGATAGATTCGAGGTCGTCGAGCCCTTGCCGCGTAACGCTGGACACGGCCAATCCAACTCCGGCTTGCTCAGTCCAATCTAGCCGATCTGCTTGCCCGAGAAGCCAGAGGTCTCCATCCTTCATCAAGTCAGCAAATTCCGCCATGTCCGCGTGATCGGTGATCAGGCCCAGCCGCAGGTCCGCTTCCTCAGCCCGTTGGCGGGCACGCCGGACACCTTCGACCTCGATCAAATCCTCGGACTCGCGCAGGCCCGCCGTATCGGAAATCAAAATAACCATGCCCCCAAGAA
>JAJTGP010000160.1 GCA_021299265.1 Hyphomonadaceae bacterium
CTTGTGGTCGTTGATGAACAGCACCGCTTTGGCGTTGCCGATCGCAGGCGCCTGATCGACAAGGGCTTTGCGCCCCATGTGCTGGCCATGAGTGCGACGCCCATTCCACGCACGCTGGCCATGGCCGTCTATGGCGATTTGGATGTCAGTCGCCTCGATGAAAAACCGCCGGGGCGCGCGCCGATCAAGACCATCGCCATGTCGCTCGACCGTCTCGATGAAGTGGCCGAAGCCGCCCGTCGCGCCATTGAGAAAGACGACCGCGTGTTCTGGGTCTGCCCCTTGGTGGAGGAGAGCGAAAAAGTGGATGTGTCGGCGGCGAGCGAGCGCTTCCAAGATTTACAAGCCATGTTTGGCGACAGCGTGCGCCTCATCCACGGCCGCATGTCGTCGAAGGATAAGGATGAGGCGATGGAGGATTTTCGCACCGGTGCGGCGAAGATTCTGGTCGCGACGACCGTGATCGAAGTCGGCGTCGATGTGCCTGAGGCAAGCGTCATGGTGATCGAACATGCCGAACGCTTTGGCCTCGCCCAATTGCACCAGCTACGTGGGCGCGTCGGGCGGGGTGGTAAGCCCGGCCATTGCCTCTTACTCTATGCCAATCCGTTGAGTGAAATGGGTGCGCGGCGGATCGCGAAATTGCGCGAGACAGAGGATGGCTTTGCCATTGCCGAAGAAGACTTCAAACTGCGCGGTGGGGGCGATTTATTGGGCCTGCGCCAATCGGGCATCCCAGCCTTTAAGCTGGCTGATGCGGCGTTGCATGCAGACCTTTTAGCCATCGCCCAACGCGATGCGCGGGTTTTGGTCGAGGCTGACCCCACACTGTCCAGCCCACGCGGCCTCGCCGCCCGCTTGGCCTTGCATCTGTTCGACCAAGTCGATCCCGAGGTATTTTTGGGGACGGGATGAGGGTAGGGCTAGAGGGCCGAAACCAATCTCTCCGCCGCGATTAAGTCGACGCGTCGTGCATTGGCGATCTTTTCTTCATCCGGGTCGCGGCCCCAGCGTTCGGCCTGCCAGTCTTCTTCGACGCGGATCGCGCGGAAGGCGGTTTCGCCGTCAATGTGGCGGTGGATGAGGGCGAGCGCGACGATGGCAGAGCCTGCCAAGCCATTGGCGAAGGCAAGGGCGGTTAGGCGCAGATCATCGAGCGCATGGGCGGCAGCTTCAATGCGTGCGAGCGCGTCTGCGGGTTGATCGATTGCTAAAGCCTGCGTGGTGGTGACCAACTGAACGCCCAATTGCGCTTCTGCCCATTGCAGCAAAGGGTCCCAAGCTGCGGCCTGTGCCGCAACAAGGCTTGCCGGGGTCGTCGCGCGATAACAGACAAGGTCAGTGCCTGCATATTTGACGATCTCGCCCACCATGGCGTGGCGGGTTTCGCCTGCCCGGTCCAACGCGACATTCACCAGCCTAGTTACCGGCATGTCAAATGGGTCAATCGTTTCACTTTGCGCATCCCATTCGGCGGCTACTAAGCGGGCAGCAGCTTCTGTCGGCAGGACCAAAGGCTTTTTCGCGGGTGTCTTCGGTGTGGCCTTGTCGAGGCGCACGGCAAAGCCGGTTTCAACCGGGGCAATATCAACAGTCTTATAAAAGCGGCGGGGCAAAGTCTGGGTAGTCATGGCGGGTCACATATCGTGTTTGCCGCGGACTGACCAGCAACCAGCGACAGAGGCGGGAAATCGAGTGTGCTGGATCACAATTTCCTGAACGCACAAAGCCTTGACCCGAGCCGCCCGTTCACGCCAATGCGATCACTTAAGGAACCTCCCCATGATTGCCAAGCTTCAAACCACTCTTGAATCCCGTTCGTTCGAATGGGTGATTACCGCCCTTATTTTGATTAATGCGGTGATCTTAGGTCTGGAAACCTCATCCGCCATTATGGCGACGTGGGGGCCGATCCTAGTTGGTCTCGATCAAGTCTTGCTCGCCATATTCGTGGCAGAGCTGGCGCTGAAACTTGTCGTTTACCGCCAGAAGTTTTTCAAATCTGGCTGGAACCTATTTGATTTCATCATCATTGCCATCGCACTGGTGCCGGCATCTGGACCGTTGAGCGTCTTGCGGGCGCTGCGGGTTTTGCGGGTTTTGCGTCTGATCACCATCATCCCAAGCTTAAAGCGTGTGGTCGGGGCGATGCTGTCGGCTTTGCCCGGCATGGGGTCCATTATCGTGCTGTTGGTATTGGTGTTCTATGTCAGCGGCGTGATGGCGACGAAATTGTTTGCGGCAACCGAACCTGAAGCCTTTGGCGACCTTGGCCGCAGCCTTTACACCTTGTTCCAACTCATGACCTTGGACGGCTGGTCCGGCGAGATCGTCAAGCCTGTCTTGGAAAACCATCCCTATGCGATGCTCTTCTTCTTGCCCTTCATTCTGTTCAGCGCCTTTGTGGTGTTGAACCTGTTCATCGGGGTCGTGGTAGGGGCGATGCAGGATGAGGCCCAAGATGTCGTGGCCACAGCTGCCCTAACGGCCCAAGCGCGTGAAGAGGCCTTATTGAATGAAATTAGAGCCTTACGCGGTGAGGTTGAGGCGCTGCGCGAGGTGATGAAGCGCCCTTAAAGGCTGAGTTCGTGGCTTTTGAGGGCTTCTTCAAGCTCGCCCATTTGATGGGTTACGCGGACAGCACCTGCGGCTAGCATTTCTTCGGTCGTGCCAAAGCCCCACGAGACGCCAATCGCGGTGGTGCCTGCGGCTATGGCCATAGCCATGTCATGCTCGCTATCGCCGATTACCAAAGTCTGGTCTGGCTGTGCACCGACGACGCGCATATTTTCCAACACCATATGGGGATGGGGTTTGCCCGGGCCATCATCGGCACAGAAATGGGCTTGGAACAAATGACCCCAAGCATGCTGCTCTAACATCGCATCCAGCCCACGATGTGATTTGCCAGTGGCGATACCCAATACCCAATTGTCTGCCAGCAAGCTGCGCAATAAGGCGTCCGCCCCGTCATAAGCGGGGGAGTGGAAAGTCGGGTCTTGTCGCATCTCGAAAAAGGCGGTGCGATAGCTTTCAAGGATGAGAGTGCGCAGGGCGTCATCGGCTTGCGGTGCCAGATAAGCGAGGCCCGGAGCTAAGGACAGACCAATCACCCGCCGTGTCCGCTCAAACCCCGGTGGCGGCATGCCTGCGCCGATAAAGGCCTTGTCCATGCAGGCCGTGATGATGGCACGGCTGTCCACCAAGGTGCCATCAATATCAAAGACCGCGAAGCGAAAGGTCACGCATCAACCCGGAAATGTTCAAACGGGTCGCGGCCTTCAAACTGCTGGAAGCCCAATGCATCAAACGCCTTTAGCATATGCGGTGGCAGGTCTGCCGTGACGCTCAAAATCCCGCCCTTTGGGTGTGGGATACGGATGGCGCGGGCATGCAGATGCAATTGCTCACTCAAGCCACCAATCGGCTCTCGGTCACACACATATTTCGGGTCACCCGCAATGGCATAGCCCATTTCGGCCATGTGAAAGCGCAATTGGTGGGTACGGCCGGTGATGGGCTTCAGCGCCACCCAAGACGCTTTGGTCCCTGCGTTGGAGATGACGTGATAATCGGTGATGGCAAACACGGCATTGGGCTCGCCATGGGCTGCGCGGCGCATCAATTCATTATCTGGGTTCTTGGCGCTGCCGGCCTTGATCATCCAGCCGCGCACTTCGCCCGAAAGCGGGTGCGGCGTGCCGAGGCAGATGGCCCAATAGACTTTGGTGGTTTTGCGCCCCGCGAAGGCCTTGGACAATTTGGCAGTAGCGGCAGGATTGCGGCCAAAGATCAAAACACCGGAGGTGTCTTTGTCCAAGCGGTGACAGAGTTTCGGCTTGCCGTGTTCATCGACGGCAAAAATCTCCATCATCTTGTCGAGATGCTTGGTCATGCCCGTACCGCCTTGCACGGCAATGCCGGGAGGCTTGTTGAGGACGATCACGTCTTCGTCCTCATGGATGACCATATCGCGCAGCCAACGCTCATCCTCAGGGCTGAGGCGCACGCGGACAACGCCGTCGTCCTTCTTTTCTGGAATGACGATTTCTTGCGGCGCGGTGACTTCCGCGCCGGGGCTGAGGCGGTCGCCAGCCTTCTTGGCGCGCACACCGTCGATACGGATTTGACCCTTGCGGATCATTTGTTCGATCCGCCCTTGGGTTAGGGTGGTGAACTTGCGGCGCAGGAATCGATCGAGGCGAACTTCGCCGTCGGTTTCGCGAACGGGGAGGGTAATGGGAGAAGACATGGCGCTCTCTTACCCGTTAAGCCGCCCAAGTGCCATGCCTGCAAACAGGGCCGCAATCGAGACCACAACAGAGGTGAGGCCATATAAGCCGGCTTGGCCCCATTGACCTGTCTCAATCATGCGGGCGCTTTCCAGTGAGAAGGCAGAAAAAGTCGTGAAGCCGCCCAATATCCCAGTGGCTAGAAACAGCCGCCAATTCTCAGCCCCCGCATTTATGGCCCCGCCGCGCAGCAACGAAGCCATCACAAGGCCCATGGCGAAACTGCCCAGAATATTGACGCCTAATGTGCCCCAAGGCCAAGCGGTTCCCAGCCAGCGCGCAGCTGCCAGCCCAAAGACCCAGCGCGCAACTGCACCCAGACCACCACCTAAAAATACCAGAATTGCTTGCATCATGCAGCTATATGGCGGTGGTGCGGGCTAAAAAACAAGCGCTGGATTATTGTTTGGGGATGCCGGGACCATCATCGCGGGGCAGACACGATAGGCCAAATTGCGCCTGCGGGGTGCCGGGCTTACACAGAGGCAAAGGATTGGTGCCAAGGGGATAGCGGCCTGGTGCCGCATCCTTTGGCACGGCTACCGGGATTGGCTTTTGCTCACGTGGGTTCCGGCCGTCAATCGGGTCCCAGTCTGGGCACTTACCATCGCGCTGACGATTAATCTGCGCACATTCGCCGGTGCGTGCCATTTTGGACAGCAAATTGCCGCCAACGCCTGTCGGAAACTCTGTTTTGACGCCGGCCCCCCCGGGTCTGCGCGGCAGGATTCCCGTGGGCGCGCCAGATCCAGCGGCGGTCTGCCCACCATTTGAGCTGCCACCGCTTGCGGTGGGGGCTGCGCCACCGCCGGCAAAGGAGCCGCCAAGCGAGGTCACGCCGCCTGCCGTTCCTGCACCTGTTTGGGCCGTGGCCTGTGAAGTTGCGCCGCCGCCCGCACTACCACCAGCCGCCGCCGCATTGCCGCCGCTAGCGTCTGCGACCGCTTGCTGATCCGGGACCCGCAAGTCCGAGGCCTTGATTTGAGGGACTTGCACTTTGGGCAGTGCGATCTGCGACTTGGGCAAGGCGAGCGGCGCGGCCTGAGTTGGTGTCGCGGTAATGGGGCGGTTGGGCAAGGTGCGCAGATTTGGGGCTGCCGCTGGGGCTAAGCTGGGCAAGGGGGCGGGCTGATAGGGCGCTGGCTCGTCTTCCTTGACCGCATCGGGGACGCGCAGATTCGGATTGGCCTGAACCGTGGGTGCGGTGTTGGCCTTGAGTCTTTGCCCTTTGATTTGCAGCGCTTCCGGGGTCGGCTGGGTCAGGGTTGGCGCTGCAGGGCGCAGGGTGACCGGTTTGGGCAAAGGTGCCGCAATCGGCTTAAAGGGAATGGGTGCCACTTCTTCCACGGGAAC
>JAJTGP010000175.1 GCA_021299265.1 Hyphomonadaceae bacterium
ATTCCTCAAGTCGTGTGCGATTAGAGGAACGACTTCCAGTTCAATACTACTGTGTCTCAAGACTGAGTATTTGGCCACTTCGTATGCATCTGGTTCTCTGGAGTCAAAACCAATAAAAACCTTAAGTGGGTTCATTTACCATAACCATTGCCAATTTTCTGAGTTCTAAGATGTGTGACCGTTTGTGTCAATCGAGGGGTGTGAATCCCAGCAAACATTATCCAGAGCGGCGCTTTTGAAGTCTGTATCAGATGTTTAATCACACTTTGCAAGGGATTGTGAATCACCGTGCGTTTAGTCAAATCACGTGCAGTAGCTATGCGCTAGGCACGCGCAGGCACTTGGTACCGGACTTAGTGGGCGACCGTATCGGAAGGATCATTTAAGTTGGGCGGACCACTAGGTAAGGAGAAGCTTGCGACCCATTTCAAATTTCTCACGGTGACTGTGGAAGCTCCGATTGGTTATCTAATCGACAGTCTATTGATCAGGACTTCTTTCTTAATTCAGCCTAGACAAACCATTTGATCAAACACAAGCCCCAATCCGCCCAAGCCAATCGGGCGTTTCAATACCCAACGCTTGGATCTTGGTGGTATCCAAAGTCGACCACGCGGGCCGCTTGGCAGGGGTCGGGTAGTCAGATGTCGGGATCGGGACCATACGAGCTGACTTCATGCCTTGACGCGTCAATTCATCAAACGTCGCTTGGGCAACGTCTGCCCAGCTCACGTGACCCGAATTGGCGTAATGATAAATGCCTGCGAATTCAGGGCTTTTCTGCAGAAGAAGCGCCATTTTTACGCACGCTTCCGCGAGATCTGGTGCATAGGTCGGGCGACCGACTTGATCCGAGACAACCCGGACCTCATCACGTTCTTTGCCCAAGCGGGCCATGGTCTTTACAAAGTTGTTGCCGAATGGGCTGAAGACCCAGCTGGTGCGCAAAATCGCGATACGCCCCCCTACGAACAACACCGCAGCTTCTCCTTCTGCTTTGGATTGGCCATAGGCATTAACCGGGGCAATGGGATCATCTTCCTTCCAAGCGGGGCCCTGCTCACCTGAAAAGACATAATCGGTGGAGACGTGCACAAAGGGTATGTCGAGGTCCCGGCAAGTGCGTGCAATGGCGGCTGGCGCGGCTGCATTGAGAACACGCGCCTGATCTATGTCCTTTTCGGCTTGATCCACGGCTGTCCAAGCCGCAGCATTAATTACGACACTCGGCTCAAGCTCACGAAGCCGGGCTGCGGCCTGCTCCGGGTTTGCCAAATCAAGCTGCGTCCGGCCAAGGAATTGCGCACCGGCCATGTCCGGCCGGGCAGCTAAGGACTGCGCCAGTTGGCCTGATTGACCAAGGACAACCCACATCACTTTAGTCCGGGCTGTGCGGTTTTGGCCAAAGCAGCCAATCCCGCATAATATGGATTTTTCAGCTTGTCCTTGGTTTGGTCCCACAGCTGTTCAGCGGAAATATAGCCTTGAGTAAAGGCAATTTCCTCTGGCGAGCAGATGCTTAAGCCCTGTCTGTGCTGAACCGTGCGAACAAATTCCGATGCTTCAAGCATGCTATCAAAGGTGCCTGTATCAAACCAAGCATAGCCCCGGCCCAAGAGTTCAACATTCAACTCACCCAGTTCCAGATAAATCTGGTTTAGGCTCGTAATCTCCAATTCCCCTCGGTGGGATGGCTTAATGGTGTGAGCCAATTCCGAGGCGCGGCCATCATAGAAATAAAGGCCTGTCACAGCGAAGTTGGACTTTGGTTGGGTTGGCTTCTCTTCTATGCTCATCGCGCGTTGGTTCTCATCGAATGCAACGACACCATAGCGCTCTGGGTCGTTAACACGATATCCAAAAACGCTGGCCCCATGGGTTTGAGCGTCTGCGCGCCCCAAAGCATCAACAAGGCCGTGGCCATAGAATATATTGTCACCCAACACCATGGCCGATGGCTCACCGCCCAAGAACTCTTCACCTATGATAAAGGCCTGTGCCAATCCATCTGGCTTGGGCTGCTCAGCATAGGTAATTTCAATTCCCCACTGCGAACCATTGCCCAACAAGCGCTTGAAAGCTGTCGCGTCATCAGGGGTCGTAATCACAAGGATCTGCTTGATCCCAGACAGCATCAACACGCTGAGCGGGTAGTAAATCATTGGCTTATCATAAACGGGGATCAATTGCTTCGAAACGGCCAAGGTGGTCGGAGCCAAGCGAGTTCCGCTTCCACCGGCTAGAATAATGCCTTTTCTCAAAACTGCCTCCAAAATTGTCGAAAAAGGGGATATTGCGATGGCCTAACTGTTGCAAGGCTTCTATGGCGAAGGCGAGCTTTGCATGTCAACTGGCTCAAGCTCGACTGGCCAAATGCGGTGCACGCAATCATGAGTCAGTCGCGGTTAGCGTCTCCCAGCCTAAGTCACGGTGAGAGGCTGAGACCGCCAACGTGAATTGCCAAAGTGGTCGTGCCTTGGCTTCCAACGCGCCGATTTCAGGACACCGCTACGGCTAAGCTGGGGTCATTTTCCTTAAGCAACTGATCGAAATAGACGATGGTTTTGCCCAAGCCTTCGCGCAATTGCACGTTTGGTTCCCACCCAAGTTGGGTCTTTGCCTTCTCGATAACCGGGCGACG
>JAJTGP010000046.1 GCA_021299265.1 Hyphomonadaceae bacterium
CAAACCCTTCGGCAAATAGGACAGCTTCGTTGCGGGCCGAGGCTTCATAGCGGCGAGTGCCATAAAGCATCGCCCAGCCTGCCAACAGAACTGCCGCGCAAACAGGGATCAACGGTGAATTCTGCGTGCCCGAAACCAAGGCATAGGTACTGCTCAAGGACTTCAACTGGAGCGCGATATATGGGACCGCGCCCAATAGGGCCAAAAGCGTGACTAACGCGGCCACGCTACGACTGGATCCAAACCGCCCGCCAATGAATTCAGAAATGGAGTTTGCGCCATCTGCTTTCACGGCCTCAACCATGCGCACGAGAAACTTTCGGCCAAGAATGAATACGAGGATCGGACCAAGATAAATGGGCACATAGGCCCATCCGTCGGCAACGGCACTGCCAACCGCACCGTAAAAGGTCCAGCTGGTGCAATAGACACCCAAAGCGAGGATATAGGTGGGTCGACGCAAGTGAGCCTTCAAGCGTTGCCCGCCCCGCCCTTCAGCCCAAGCCGCACAGGCAAAAAGAAGCGCTGCATAGCTTAGGATGATGATTAGCGGCAGTGAGCCTTCCATGATCCCCCCAGATCCACAGTCCTTTGGACTTTGTGTTTGTTTAGGCGCGACCGTTTCAGGCCGCTTTTTGGACAGTTTCTCCGGTTAGCGCTTGATAGCAATGGTAGGTTGCATGTCCGAGCCACGGAAACACAATGATGAGACCGACAAAGCCTGTCGCCAGCGACAGAGCAACCAACATGGCGATATTAAACGCAAAAGAGGCCATTGCGCCTTTATTGCGGGAGACTGCAATAACCGAAACTAGCATGGCCGTCATGGCGTCAACAGGGCGGTTGGCTGCGAGCGGAATCGAGACCACGGAGACCACATAGCCGATGGTGGCAAGGGCACCGCCAACGACAGTACCGATCGTGACCATGATTAGGCCTTCTGGCGTCTGCAAGGCAAAATCCAAAAAGTCCAAATGCATCGCGGGCTCTCGCGCGCTCGATGCAAAGGCGTAGAGGAAGCTGGCCAGTCGTGCCCAGACCATCAAAATCAACATGAGAACAAAGGCGACAATTGCCACTTGTCCGGGCGAGACGATGCGCGGTCTGAAGACTGCCCTCAGGGTGATCGGCTGACCTAGTACCCGCAACCGCGAAACCTCATAGCAGCCAATGGCTAGAATCGGCCCCACCAAAGCAAAACCGCCGCAAACAGCGGGCAAGAACCCAAGCATATCGGCCTGCCAAAGTACCAGAGTCATCACCCACGCCACCACAACTGGAACGAGGCCAATCAACATGCCATAGCGCCACGTCGCTTTAAAATCGACCCAACCTTTGGCAAGCCATAACCAATGCGCATCGGGCATCAGGCGGACAATTTGCACCCGTTCGTCTTCCCCAAGCGTGATCTCAAACTGGCTCATGTCGGCCTCCGGGCTTGGCTCTAGGGTAAAGGAAAATCATCGTCATTCAGGATGCGCATTGCTGCCCCCTTAGGGTCGTCATATTGCCGGTTCTTGAGGTTCCACAGGAAAGCGAGAAGGCCGATAAAGCCCATGAGCAAGGCGATGGGGATCAAAAATATCATACCATCCATAGTCTTAGCTCCCCGTTCTGCGATCTGATGCGAGGCGAAGCGCATTCAAGGTCACGATAATGGAAGACGAAGACATGGCAATGGCGGCAATAAAGGGCGTTACTAGACCCAGCATGGCAATCGGTGCAGCGATAAAGTTGTAAAGGGCTGCAAACCAGAAATTCTCCATGACGCGCTTTTTCGCTGCGCGCGCCACTTCAATCGCCTCCAGCACAGCGCCTAATTGCTCGCCTTGGAACACGAGGTCTGCCGCCGATTGACTGGCATCGGCTGCAGTACCGGGCGCAATCGACACAAAGGCCTTGGCCAAAGCAGGCGCATCGTTCAAGCCGTCCCCCACCATCAACACGCGGCGTCCCTGCGCTTTCAAACCATCCAGATAGGCGGCCTTCTCAAAGGGGGTTAGCTCACCCCAATAGGTTTCAATGCCTGTTGCCAAAGCGGCACGTGCGACGGCCCCGTTCCGGTCACCCGAGAGTATGATTGGCTGGAACCCGCGTGCCTTTAAGGCTTGGATGGTTTGTATCGCATCAGGTCGCAAGGTGTCTTCAAAGCAGAAGCGCACAGGGGCTTGGCCTTGAATGGCAAAATAGAGTTCCGTCTCTTCTGACTGGGCGTCCTCGACCCCAACCCAGGACGCACGGCCCAAGCGCGCCCGTAGCCCGTCGATCTGGCCTTCCACGCCACAACCGGGCACTTCGCGGGCATTTTCGATTGCGGGTCCAGGCCCGGCTGCGCGCGCAATGGCGCGGGCGAGTGGATGACGGGATGCGCGCGCCAATAGGGCGGATTGCGCAAGTGCGCCCTTGGGAATGGCTTCCTCCCCGCTAAGGCGTAGCTGACCCAATGTCAAAACACCTGTTTTGTCAAAGGCGATGAAGTCAATCTCGGCCAAGCGCTCTAAGGCATCACCAGACTTCAGCAAAATCCCCCGCTTAAACAAACGCCCAGATGCCACCACCTGCACAGCGGGGACCGCAAGGCCAAGCGCGCAGGGACAGGTTATAATCAGGACAGCACAGGCATTGAGAATGGCTATGCGCGGCTCGGCCCCTAAAAGCAGCCACGTCACGGCGGTCAAGAAAGCAGCCGCATGAACAACAGGCACATAGAGTTTCGCAGCTTTATCAGCCCAGCGCACATAAATACTTTTGCTTTGCTCCCCCATTTCAACAAGGCGGGCAATCTCGGCTAGAAAGCTGTCGTCGCTGCGCGCACTGGCTCCCAGAACCAAGCGCCCCGATAGATTCAATGCCCCGGCCCGCACCTTTTGGCCTAACCCCAATGCCACAGGAGCTGTTTCACCTGTCAACAATGAGAAGTCAGCTTCCGACACGCCTTCAAGGATGGTGCCGTCAACGGGGATGCGGTCACCCGGCAGGATGATGACATGATCGCCTGGACGGATTTCGCTGACTGCGACACTGACGGCTGTACCGTCCGGTTCAAGCCGCGAAGCCGTAACAGCCTGCAGCGCCAATAGATCGCGCGCGGCTTGGCGGGCCTTCTGTCGTAAGGCATGGTCAAGGTAGCGGCCGATCAACAAGAAGAAGAGCAACATGGCAACGGCATCAAAATAGGCGTGCTCGCCACCGCGCACAGTCTCTACGACGGATAGGCTCGACGCTAACAAAACGCCTAGGGAGATAGGCACGTCCATGTTGGCGCGCCCCTTTTTCAAAGCGTTCCACGCGCTTTTGAAAAAAGGCATGCCCGCATAAGCAGCTGTCGGCAGCGCGATACAGGCCGAAATCCAATGGAACATGGTCCTTGTACCCTCTTCCATTTCACCATTGAAATGGGCCGACCAAATGGGCACCGAAAACATCATGATGTTCATGGCGGCAAAGGCCGCTACGGCCATACAGATCAGGAGGTGACGGCCTTCTTGATCGATCACCGCTTGGGCTTTGCTGGGATCAAATGGCTGGGCTTGATAGCCGAGATCAATCACCCGTTGAACAATGGTACGCGGATCAATGCGATCATCCTGCCACGTGACGCTTAAGCGCCCGGTGGTTAGATTGAGGCGCGCGGTAGAAACGCCGGGAAGTGCCGCCACACCGGTTTCAATCTTGCGCAAGCACCCTGCACAACGCGCACCGCGAACAAGCAGTTCAAGCGACAGCCCGCTGGCGCGGTCTTGCTGGACAAAGGCACGCGGGTCGGCCGCCGCAGCGGCCGCTGTCGGTGGCTCTGGCCCCGAAGGACAACCAAGAGCGGGCTCGGTGGTAGGGTTTAGCGTAGTGATAGCGTTGTCTCCGTCGAAAATTGGGGCGCGCCGTCTAGCTTGGCAGAGGCGCTAAACTTCCAGCGCCCGGGTCGAATTTGGTGGATCACTGCACGATAAATGCCAGGTGCTGTCTCTGTGAAGCTTAATACTTGGTCCTCGTTCGCATCTGTCGTGCGACCGATCGTGCCCTGCAAGCGTGCGCCAGTGAGGGGCTGCTGAGAACGGTCAGTTAAGCGCGCTTCAAGAACCGCGCCGCCACCCGTTGGCCGCTCCAAGCCCAAAGTCATGGTCCAGCCAAGCTCGGCTTGACGCGCATTGGCGGCCAAAGTCTCGTTGAATTTCAAACCACTGATATAGGCGTGATCGGTTTCACCCGAGAAAGTCTTAAGCGCCAAAACGACGAACAGAATATTGACAGCCAACATCACAGCGAACAGACCGCCAAACATCGCCAAAACATGCCAGCCGGTTAGACGAAAGGGCTTAGACGGAACGGTAAGGTCAGTCATCGTCGTCTCTCTCCTCAGATTGATCTCCACGAATGAAGACAGATTTGGATTTCGCGATCTCGCCATCCTTGGGAGATGTCACTTCGATCATCACGGGCACCGAACGATGTTCAAGGCGCTCTGGGTCCGCGACAATAAACAAACGGACTTGGGCGACGCGATCAGGTCCGGCAGTCAAAACAACGCTATTGTCGACGACAGGCATCTCATTGGCCTGTAATTGCCCGCCTTCCACGCCTTGCATGCGAATTCTGACCTCGCGTGTATGGTCAGCCTTGTTGAGAACTTTGACGGTATAAGCATTGCGCACTTGGCCGGTGGAGAGCGGCACAAACAAGGGTGCGCGGTCCCGCTGAACATTGACGTCCAAGCTCGTGCGCATAAACAGGCTGACGAGCATCAGGCCGCCGATGCCGACAAACAAAACCCCATAAAACAGCGTGCGTCCACGAATAAAACGATAGCCGGACTTTTCCCCGGCCTGTCGACGTTCAATATTCTGGATGGTGTCGTAAGCGATCAGGCCCTTGGGCCGATCAATTTTCACCATGATCTCGTCGCACGCGTCGATACACAGCGCGCAATTGATACACTCAATTTGTAAGCCATCGCGGATATCAATCCCGGCAGGGCAAGCGGCAACGCATTGGCGACAATCGATACAATCGCCGCGGCCTTCCCAACTATCATTCTTCTTATGGGGGCCACGTGGGTCGCCGCGGTCATAGCGATAGGTAACCGATAGGGCTTCCTGATCCAGCATGGCGGCCTGAATGCGCGGCCAAGGGCACATATAGGTGCAGACCTGCTCCCGCAGGGTACCGGCAAAAACATAAGTCGTTGCCGACAGAAGGCCAGCAAACACATAGGCCGACATCGGGGCCTTTAAAGTAAAAAAGCCAGCAAATAAGGTTGGCGCGTCGTGGAAATAGGCCACAAACCAGCCGCCCGTCGCAAGCGAGATCATCAGCCATACCATATGCTTGCCGACTTTCCGCCAGGCCTTGTTGAAGTCCCAAGGCTGTTTGTCGAGCCGAATGCGCTGGTTGCGATCGCCCTCAAACCAATGTTCGACTGCGATGAAGAGGTCCGTCCAGACCGTCTGCGGGCAGGCATAGCCACACCAGATGCGACCAAATAGGGCTGAGGCCAGAAACAGACCAATCGCGCCCAAAATCAAGAGCCCGGTTACGTAGTAAAGTTCTTGAGGCCAAATCTCGATTGGGCCGAAGTAAAATCGCCGCCCCGTGAAATCAAACAGCAGGAATTGGTCTGGCGCGGCCCCGGGTCGGTCCCATCGCAAGAATGGCACCAAATAATAGATTCCCAGCAACAGGCCTACGATCAGCCATTTGGTTCGCCGCCAAAACCCGTGCACTGCCTTGGGATAGATCTGCTGGCGCTTCTCATACAGCTCCCGTTGCTGCGCGTTGTTCACCGCAACAGCATCAGAGCGCGCCACACCGTGCGCGGCCTCACCACTCGCAAGAGCGGCAGGGCCTGCAACGTCTAGAGTGTCAATGATCTTCATTGGACCTCAGGGGGAAATGACACGTTTAGGTGCCACCGCCGAGTGAATGGACATAAACGGCCAAGGCATCCAAAGTCGCGGGATCAAGGCGTTGCGACATTGTGGGCATGACCCCACCGCGTCCCAGATTGATCTGGGTCGTAATTTCTTGCGCGCTGCTGCCATACAGCCATTCCTTGTCGGTTAGGTTAGGGGCACCTTGGAGTAAATCGCCCTTACCTTCTGCACCATGGCATGCCACGCAGTTAGTCGCGTACACCTGTGCTCCACGGGCGGCAGCACTAGCATCCGCTGGTTGGCGCGACAGCGTCAACACATATTGGGTAACATCGGCAATTTGCTGCGGTTCCAACAATTTATCGCGACCAAAGGATGGCATTTGGCTGAAGCGCGCATCCGGGTGGTCTGTCCGGATCCCGGTTTGCAAGGTGGAACGAATGCCTTGGATTGACCCGTCCCACAGCCATACGTCATCGACAAGACTTGGGTAGCCTTTAGCACCTTGGCCGCCAGCCCCATGGCAAGTTGAGCAATTTTGGGCAAAGGCGACCCGACCGGACTCTTGGGCAAACTGAAACAATTCTTTGTTTTTGCTGACCATCTCAATCGGGGTTGCTTGGAGTTGGGCAAACTGAGGTGCCCGTGAGCTAACGAGCTTTGCCACCTCTTGATCGACTTGGCGGCGGTCCGACATGCCCAAGAGGCCCCTTGTATGGCCCGAAATGGTTGGCCACGCGGGCATTGCAATCCAATATACCACAGCCCAGGCGATGCAGGCATAAAAGGTCAGCACCCACCATCGAGGCAGAGGATTGTTCAACTCTGTAATGCCATCCCAAGAATGGCCCGTGGTCTCCACGCCGGTGATTTCGTCCTTTGGTTTCTTATCGGACATGATCAATATCCTCATTCTCGAGTGGCATACGGGCAGCCTTGTCGAATTTGGCGCGATTGCTGGGCCAGAAAACATACAGGCAAACGGCGGCGAAGATGGCCATGAAGTAAATCATGCCCGAAGTTTGCGCGAAGGCAGACAATTGTTCGTAAGACATAGACGCCTCCCTAGCGCAGGTTTTCAGCCTTCATGGGCTCATAGGTTTTGAAATCAACCATGGTGCCTAAGACCTGCAAATAGGCCACAAGAGCATCCATTTCCGTGACTTTGGATGGATCGCCGTCAAAGTCACGGACAGTAACCTTGCCGCCATAGCGGGATTGCAACCCTTCGCTATCGGCATTGGGATCAGCTTGAGCCATCAAGTCCGTCTTCGCATTGTCGATATCGGCTTGAGTATAGGGCACACCGACCCGAGTTTGGGCGACGATATGCTTGTCAACAACATCCTTGATGCCGATTTCGCGGCCTTCGAGGAAGGCATAAGGCGGCATGATGGATTCAGGCACGACTGAGCGGGGATTGATCAGATGCTGAACATGCCAAGCATCGGAATATCTTCCCCCAACGCGGGCCAAGTCTGGTCCAGTGCGCTTCGAGCCCCATTGGAAGGGGTGGTCATACATACTCTCAGCGGCGAGACTATAATGGCCATAACGCTCAATCTCGTCACGCAAAGGCCGGATCATCTGGCTGTGGCAGGTATAGCAGCCTTCGCGGATATAGACACCGCGCCCTGCCAGTTCGAGCGGTGTGTAGGGGCGTACCCCGTCGACCTTCTCAATAGTTTGTTCAATGCGGAACAATGGGGCGATCTGAACGATCCCACCAATTGAGACCACCAACAAGATCCCAACTAACAGGATCATAGAGTTGCGCTCGATAATGCCGTGATTTTTGAAAAGCATGATCGTTGCTCCTACTCAGCGGGGACAAGGTTGGGGTTGGCGAGGGTAAGCGGCTCCTTTTTGGCTACGGCCCCATCGATCGTGCGCCACAGATTATACGCCATGATGCAGGTGCCGATGAGGTAGAGGAGGCCGCCGATTGCCCGGACGATATAGGGCAAGTGCATGGCTTTAACGGTTTCGACGAAGGAATAGGTCAAGAAGCCAAACTCATTATAGGACCGCCACATCAGGCCCTGTTGAATGCCTGACACCCACATGGAGGAGATGTAGAACAAGATACCGATGGTGGAGAGCCAGAAGTGCATCTCAACGAGCTTCAAGGAATAAAGTCGCTCGCGCTTCCACAACCAGGGTGTCAGGGCATACAGGGCACCAAACGATACCATGCCGACCCAACCCAGTGCACCCGAATGCACATGGCCGATGGTCCAATCGGTGTAGTGGGAGAGCGAGTTGACCGCCCGCACCGACATGACTGGGCCTTCAAACGTACTCATGCCGTAGAAAGCCAGCGAGGCCACAAACATCCGTAGCACCGGGTCTGTCCGCAACTTATCCCAAGCGCCAGACAAGGTCATCAAGCCGTTGATCATGCCACCCCAACTGGGCATCCAAAGGATGATGGAGAATGTCATCCCTAAAGTCTGCGCCCACTGCGGCAAAGCCGTATAGTGCAAGTGGTGGGGACCAGCCCAAATGTAGATAAAGATTAGGGCCCAGAAGTGCACGATCGACAACTGATAGGAATAAACCGGCCGATTCACTTGCTTTGGGATGAAGTAATACATGATGGCGAGGAAGCCAGCCGTCAGGAAGAAGCCCACGGCGTTATGGCCGTACCACCATTGCGTCAAAGCGTTCTGGACCCCACCAAACAGAGGATAGGAGGTGGTGGCAAAGGCCGACGTTGGCACCGCCAGATTGTTCACCACATGCAACATTGCAATGGTGACGATAAAGGCGAGATAGAACCAATTGGCCACATAAATATGGGGCTCTTTACGCTTCCACAGCGTGCCTAAGAAAACAAGAAGATAGGCGACCCAAACGACCGTCAGCCACAGGTCCACATGCCACGTAGGTTCGGCATATTCTTGGCCGGAGGTAACCCCAAGCAGATAGCCTGTAGCCGCCAAAACGATGAAGAGCTGATAGCCCCAGAAAACGAACCAAGGCAGCATCCCGCCAAACAATCTGGCTCGGCAGGTGCGCTGAACCACGTAGAAGCTGGTTGCAAGCAGTACATTGCCGCCAAAGGCGAAAATGACTGCCGAGGTGTGCAAGGGCCGCAGACGTCCAAAGTTCAAGAAACCGAAGTCCTTGAAGTAGAGCATATCTGGGTAAGCTAATTGCGAGGCGATCACCACCCCCACCAGCATTCCAACGATGCCCCAGAAGGTTGAGGCAATCACCCCAAACCGAATCACACCATCGCTATAGGTCGACGGATCGTTTTGAAGCGCGGTGCCATGAGCGGTGAAGACTAAGCCCAGCGCGGCCATGATGGCTGCGCCCAGGAAAATCCAACCATGGACAGTCATGCCCACGTCTTCGGCGTGCGACGTAGCAAAGATAGCCCACAGAGCCACCAAGAATGCGACGCCGCAGGTAAAAATAATATCGAAGCGAGGTAGCGCTTTCGATTTCAATAGTGTTGGTTCCATCGTTAGACAGGCCCCCAGAAGCCAGTACGGTTTATCCGTACAACGGTCACGCAGTCGTGATACGCCTAATTTCCACGCAAATAAAAGGGTTATTTTGTCGCAGGGTCTGACCACCATTTTTACTGGATGTCATCCAGCTTTTCAGGCATGGTGACATCCTCACAAACACGTGAAGAGGCTTTTGGTTCCATGAGTACAATTCAGGCAATAACCAATAAAGCCACTAAAATGCCAATTTTTTCAAAGGACCATCGTATCCTGGTATTGGCGCTCGTCAGCCTTGGCGGTGTGCTCATTGCATTGGGCCCTTGGTTGTCGGGGACACCGCAGTCACTGGGGACGTGGTGTCATCATGCCGCAAGTTTCGGCGCGCAATTCTCGATCCAAGATCTCATCTGGATGGCAAACCAGCACTGTAGCTATTGCTACCTCGGTGCGGCAATGATTGGAATCGGCATTGCGACAGGGTTGCTAAGGCCACCCAAGCGGCACGCTTCAGCAGCAACTTAGATTGGCGCTTTCAGATCAAAGCCAAACGCAGACTCGTCACCAGTACTACGGCTTGATGCGCCATCTGGCGACAGGATCTGGGCTATAGACTTCATTCCCAAGAGAGACTGGATGATATCAAGGCCAGCCTCTTCCTGCTTTTGATCCCCTGCCCCATAAAGTTGAGCAAGCATGGTGGGGTTCAAACCCGACAGGGACTTCTCATCGCCGTCGGCAACTTGCCCCAAGAGACGCATGAAGTCATTAGGCTGACCATTAAACGAATCATTTTCCATCAGGCTTGACATTAGACGACTGGCCATTCCACGATCAATTGTGCCTGCTGCATAAGTCTTGGGACCAAACAAATGGGCGGGCTCGTCACCTAATTCGTGCTGGCTCACAGCGGGTGCTTGCCGGTTAGCAGTCGCGCGCAGATTGTCCAAGACTTCTGCAACCGTGCGCTCGGCCCCCCCATTTTTATAAAAAATCGGACGGTTCGCGGCTGCTGCACTAGGAAACAAGTCGGCAGCGCTGGCCCATGGCCGGTCGCGCGCGGCATTGACCAATTCAGCAGCCCCGCCTGCCCCGAGAAAGTGCGCGGCATAGAGGTCGCCGGCTTCAGGCTCCTGACCGGTGCGACCGCGCAAATAATCTGCATTGTCGCTGGCAAATTCTGCCGCCATCAGGGATGAAATTTTGGGGTCATAGCGCAGATCCAAGATGGCTCGACGCAGGCCAGGGTCCGACACATTTGGGCGGCCATTGGCCCCCATTTCAATCATCGACGCCTCCGCGCCCAAGCCGTGCTTGGCGCCGTGTCGCTTGACCGTTGTGAGCCATGTTGCGTCAAGAAACTGAAACAGGCCCGTGGCGCTAGACGTTTTGGCTTCAGCCTTAGGATTGAGCGAGCTCTCACGGACAGCGGTCGACAACAGAAACTGGAAACTCATGCCCGTGGTGCGCGAGGCGTGGGCAATAGCTTGGCGTACGGGTGAGCCGCCAATGGCTTCAGGTGTCACTTGCTTGTCTCCTACAGCGCTTCAGCCGCACTTCGGGCGTCCGGTTCCACGGGTGCAGGATCAACCAAACATGGTTAAGACTCTGTTAGCGTAACTCTAACATGCAGAAATCAATAAGATTTTGGTAGGCCCAAAACCTTCTCCGCCACGAAATTGAGAATCATTTCGCGCGAAACCGGTGCGATCCGAGCAATCATTGATTCGCGGAACATGCGTTCGACCTGATATTCCTTGGCATAGCCCATCCCGCCATGCGCCAGCACGGCTGCCTCGCAGGCATGGTAACCAGCTTCTGCGCCAAGATATTTGGCGGCATTGGCTTCTGCGCCGCAATCAAGGCCTGCGTCAAACAAGGCGGCAGCCTTCATCACCAAAAGCTCTGCGGCTTCCAATTCGCACCAAGACTTAGCGAGTGGATGCGCGACGCCTTGATTCATGCCGATTGGACGGCCAAACACAACGCGCTCCTTGGCATATTGGGCAGCACGGGCAAGCGCTGCACGACCCAAGCCAATGGCTTCGACGGCAAACAACACCCGCTCTGGGTTCAGGCCTGAAAGAATGTATTTAAAGCCCTTGCCCTCTTCACCAATCAGGGCGTCATGGGGGACTTTCAAATCCTCGATAAACAGCATGTTACATTCCACTGCCTTGCGGCCCATTTTCGGGATGGGCTTGGCATCGATGGTGGTGCGGTCAAAGTCGCAGTAAAACAAGCTGAGGCCGTCGGTTGGGCGAGCAGCTTCTTCGCGCGGCGTGGTGCGTGCCAGAATCAGGATTTTGTCGGCACGCTGGGCAGAGGTGGTCCAAATCTTTCGGCCCGTAATCGTATAGCCTTCATTGGTCCGTAAGGCGCGCGTGGTGATTGCAGCGGTCTCAAGGCCAGCATTCGGCTCTGTCACGGCAAAGCACATCTTGTGTTCACCGGTAATGAGCTTGGGCAAGAAGGCCTGCTTTTGGGCTTCAGTCCCAAATTTCTCGATCGGCTTTGGGCCAAAGATGTTCAAATGGATGGCCGAAGCGCCTGAAAAGCCAGCGCCAGATTGGGCCACTGTCTTCATCACGATGGCAGCTTCAACCAAGCCAAGCCCCGCCCCGCCATAGGCTTCTGGGAAGGCACAACCCAACCAACCGCCATCTGCCATATCGGCCACAAAAGGCTCTGGGAAACAGCCCGTCTCGTCGGTTTCAGACCAAAAGGCATCATCATATTTGGCGCAGATGCGGCCCACGGCTTCTTCAATCGCACGGTGCTCTTCACTCATTTCAAAGCCGCTCATTCTACTCGTCTCCCGTGCATTTGTCCGGACATTTATGACCCGCCTTTTAGCTGGAAAAGCGCTCGGGTGCAAAGAGGTTCATCAAAACCCCATCCAGTATTTTGCCAGATATAAGCTGGCTTAAATAGGCGCCAATAGCGGGTGCCAGCAGCCAGCCATTCCGATAGGTCCCTGTAGCGAGATAGACACCAACTGCTCCACTTGCCCCGACCAGGGGCAGATGGTCCGGCGTATTGGGGCGCAGCCCTGCCCACGCCTCGACGACCGGAGACGCATCCAATGATGGGAGGATGGCTTTGGCTTCGGCCAGCAGTGCCAACACTGGATCGATGTCGACGCTAATTGTGGGGGCTGCCAGCGGGTCAGAGGACGCGCCAATGATGAGGCTCCCACCCCGCGACAACAGATAAATCCGGCCAGCACGCACAATAGGGCTAGCCATTCCTGGATGCGCCACGCGCACCATCTGGCCCTTGACTGGGCTTAAGGCTCTTAAGGTCGAGATAGATTGACCCAGACTTGCCGCGCCATAGCCATGGGCAAGCACAATTGTTTCCGCTTCAAGGGTACGTCCATCCAAAAGGTGAACGCGATGCGGGGCGAGTATCTCGGCTTGGCCGGTGACAAGGTCGCCACCGAGCACTTGAAACTGGTTCAGCAGGCTCTTGAGGGCCGCACGGGGGTCCAACGCGCGCTCGCCTAGCGCTCTAAAGGCCGCCCGTGCGGTTAGGCCGTTTGGCACAGAAACAAGTTCGAGGTCCAAGCCTAGTGTAGCGGCCCGGCGCTGTAAGGCTGAAAGCGCCCCCTCTTCATCTTGCGTGCGAGCTAGGAAAAGGCTGGGTGCTTGCAAATCGATCGCGCAAGTCTGCGCCAATTGTTGCCATTGTTCAGCGCTCTTCAAGGCGAATTGGACATAAGCGTCCGGACAGGCTGGATCAGCTGCCATCTCATAAAGCGGTGCCAGCATGCCGCCAGAGGCCCAACCAGCGCCACGCACGCCTGAATCAACAATCGCAACGCGATAGCCATCCCGGAGAAGCGCGATGCCAGTACAAAGGCCGACAGGTCCTGCCCCGACGATCAAAATGGATGGTTGATGCGGCATTCTCATTGGATCGGCTGTGTCATGGGGAAGGCTCAACCCTCAGCCAAAGAGATGAAATGTCGAAAAGGCCATCTGAGGCCGTAAATGGCCAAAAGGCAAAAACTCGCATGGTACCGTGAAGTGGAATTGAACCGCTGACCTCCAGAGCCACAATCTGGCGCTCTAACCAACTGAGCTACCACGGCACACATGCGAGGGGGCGGGAGATATACTGTCCGCCCTTTTTCTTCAAGTCCCCTAGTGTTCAAATCCATGTTTTGCTTCAGCTTGCGCTAGAACAAATAACCCAATTTTTCGATCTGGGTCCGCAACGCGCCGAGACGCGTGCTCGTTCCAGGGATGTCTTTGAACCGGCTGGAACTGCGCAAACTTTCTATGGTGGCCCGGCGTCTCCTGAAGGTCAGGACAGCGCGAGGGTCATAGCCTGAGGCAAGATGGGCCTCCAAAGCACCGCGGTCTAAAGCCTCGCCGCGAACAGCAGGTCGAGCAGCCAGTGTGCGCTGGCAGAACCAAGCGGCTAATTCTGCCTCTGACTGGCAGGCCGCAATAAAGCCGGACGTGGCCCAAACCTTGCCACCAGACAAAACCTCCGCGCGAACAGCTCCGGTTTCCAGAACGCCGACTTCCAAACCCGCATTGGGCTGACCTAAAGTGCGCCAGATCCGATCCGTCACATTCAAAAGCCGGGCGTATTCACGGCCAGATTGGCGAAAATTTGAAAGCGACTTCAGGGCTATCCAATCTTGGGTGCCCTTTGAGCGCGCATGAGCTTGGCCCGCAAAACCTGTCAGCGACAATGACAAAAAGCTTAGGACGGTGCGCCGCTTCAGCACATCCCCCACATGGCGCTTGCAGCCCTCCATTTCCTGCACGCTCTCGCTCACGCTGCACCGCCCTCGCCTTTGCTTAACAAAGGCCGCTACGCCGCTCGGATAAGCAAATCAAGCCCGCCCGTCGCTTCAGGGTTTGGTCAGGGCAGCCTTAGAGTCCGACGGAGCGGCCTTCTCTGGCAAGACCTGAATGCGAATGGCGTTTTGCGGCAACAGATAACGCTTCGCGATCTCGTGTAATTGCGCGGGCGTGATAGCCAATAGACGCGCTTCTGCTTGCGCTTCGCGATCCTTTCGGAAGCCAGAGTTCGAGCCAGGCAGCTTAGGTGTGTCCAATTCAGAAAGAATTGAGGACCAATAGCCATTGTTCTGGCGTGACCGCTCTTGACCCTTCACAGCAGGTTCGACCACACGCTTCAGCTCGTCCAAGGTCACCCCGTCTCGCACCAGATCAGCGGCGATACCGTCGATAATGGCTTCGACCGGCTTGACTTGATCTGGCGTCACCGAAGCATGCGCATAGAAGCGTCCAAGATCGGCATAGGACGTCGACGTCCAACCGCCATTTGGCGAGTAGGACTGGCCTGCAGCTTCACGGACCTTATCGGTCAGGCGCAATTGGAGGATTTCCGCCAGAATGTAAAAGCGCTCAGCCTCGAACGGATCAATGCCGCCTTTGGTACGCCAGGATACATGGACAATCGCCTGTTCGGGTGGCCCCTTATGCGTCAGGACGCGCGCTGGCTGGCCAGTTGGCTTAGAACGGATCGTTGCCAGTTGAGCTGTGTTTAAGGCCAGCCCCGCACGTTTGGGTAAGGTTCCAAAGGTCTTGGCCACCGCAGCTACGACAGAATCAAACTCTGCATCGCCGACAACGACGACATGGATGGTGCCTTCTTCCCGCAACCGCTTCAGATAGGCCTTACCCTTCTCGTCATCATTGGCGAGATACTTCTGCAAGCTTGGTTCTTCGTAGGCCGGATTGCCAGTCTCAAAATAGGTCGAACTGTAAAATCCAAAAACGCCTGAAGCCGTCTGATTATAGGAGTCCCAACTTGTTTTGAGTGCATCGCGCATCATTAGAGCCGGGCGTGGACCCATCCGTGGTTCAACCACTTGGCTCAACATGACTTGCAATTGCTCAGGCAAATCCGCGATCGCTGGGCTTGCATACATTTCCAGCGTGTCAGGATCGATCCGGACCGAGGCTAATGAAGTTGACCGACCTGCAAAGGCGCTGATCGATTGATCCAATGTCAAATCTCCAACACCGTCACCACCCCAAGCAGCATCGGCAAATGTAGACCAGAAAGGATTATCTTGTGGGAAGGCCAAATGGCCCGCATTAATCCCAATGCGGATATTGGCGCGGTCTTTTGTATAATCGGTATGCATGAAGGACAGGCGCACACCGTTCTCAAAAATCACCACTTTGGCTTTAGGATGAGCGAGTTCTTCGACTTTTTTGACCTTGCCCGGAGGCCCAAGATTGAGGGGTTTAAACTCAGCCTTTTTGACCTCCTCACGTTTGGGCAGCGGAGCCGCCATGGCGGTTTTCCAAGCATCAAGAACCGTCTTTTCGCCGCCGTTGACTGGTGCTTTAGCAATCAGAATGAGCGCTGGATCCCCACCCTGCCACCAAGAGACGAAAGCACGATTGACCGCCTCTGGCGTTGCAGCTGCGGCCAATTGGTCAAAAATGGCCAAATTATCTTGCGGACTGGTTGTCACGCCATCAGCACCAAGCGCACCGATCAATGAGCCGGATATCCCTGTCGTCCGGCGCGTAGGCTCTTCCTTAATTGCGCGCTCAAGTCCAAGCCTGTTCTCTTTGATCTCTTCTTCAATTTCTGCCGCTGTGAAGCCGGTGGCTAAAGCCTGACGCAATTCTATCACAACAGTCTTCAAGGCCTCTTGCCACGCGTCTTCTCTCGGCAGAACGGCAAAAGTGGCCGTTAGTCCATTCTCATCTGTCACCTTTTGATAAAAGACCCCCAGGGTAGGCGGATTATCAACCAACTGAAGGCGGGCGAGCCGTCGTTGGAATACGCCTTGCGCCAAGGACTGTAAGCCCGACCATTTGCGTTTCGCCTGTGTATCGAGATCGCCGTAATCGGTCTCATCGGGACGGGTCTGCGCCACCATAACAACAATGGGCTGCTCAGGTTCAACAATGATTTTGGCCCGAAGTGGGCTCACGTCCCACGTGCCATTGTTCGGATCAGATGGTGCTTTGGCCGCTTTCGGCTTCCAATCTGAGAACTTTGCAGTGATGAGGGCCTTTGTGGCTTCCACATCCACGTCGCCTGTAACCACTAGAACAGCGCGCTCTGGCCGATACCACGTTTCGTAGAATTCGCGCACTTTGGCGGCAGTCGCAGTCTCCAAGGTTTCCTTCACACCAATAGGATCGCGCAGCGTGCTGATGTCTTTGGGGTACAAGAATTCAGTGATTTGCCGCGATATCCGCCGCCCCGGCCCATCACCGTCATTCATCTCGGAAATGACCACGCCGATCTCGCGCTTAATCGCATCGTCTTTCAACAACAGACGATCGGCCGTCTCGCGAAAAATCGATAGAGCCGTATCCAACCGGCCACCATCGGCGCTGGGGATGTCGAGCTTATACATTGTCTCTTCAAGATTCACATGCGCATTGACGTGGCTACCAAAACTTGCGCCCAAACGCTCCATCGTCTTGGTGAGTTCACCTTCGGGAATATTGGTAGAGCCGTTAAACGCCATATGCTCGATGAAATGGGCAAAGCCACGCTGATCGTCACGCTCGTACTTCGAGCCCGCCTCAATCCGAAAGCGCAGCGACACTTGTTTTTCCGGTAATTTGTTAGGGCGGATGGCATAGCGCAGGCCGTTCGGCAAAACGCCATAGACCACATCTTTACTGGGCTTAAGATCCGATCCTTCCCACGGCCAAACTGCACCGGGCGGCGTGGCCGCGACTGGGCGCGTTTGGCTAATGGCTTGGGCTGCAACCTGTTGAGGTAGAGCGGGCAAGGCAAGCAAAACTGAAATACAAAAAAGCGAAGCGGTGCGAACAATGAACTGTTTAATCATAGACCGATCCAACCACAGGTTAGCCCCTTTGCCAAGGTGGCAGACGCGCTAGATGACGAGGATAACAATGTTGTTTACAGTGCCTCAAATTGGCGACTTAGGGGGTCTACGCGCATGCGAATCTCAACTCACTTTTGGCAAAAAATTGGCTCTTGTGCGCTTGCAGGCTGTATCGCTCTTGCGCCCTTACAAAGCGTGCAAGCTCAGACTGGTCCAACCGCAGGGATCGTTCGTCCAGGCGACCGCATCGCCGGACCAGCCTTCGCTACCCGCAGCCCCGCCTATGGCATGAATGGGGCAGCCGCCACGGCTCACCCTATCGCGACCCAGATTGCCATTGACACACTGAAACAAGGCGGAACGGCCGTAGATGCTGCAATCGCCGCCAATGCGGCCTTGGGCCTGTTGGAACCTACTGGCAACGGCATTGGTGGCGACCTGTTCGCCCTGATCTGGGACCCCAAGACGCAAATGCTTTACGGCATCAATGGCTCTGGCCGCGCGCCCATGGGCATGAGCCTCGCCGATCGCGCAGCACGCGAGGCCAAGATCAAGACCAGAATCCCAGGGAGCAGACCGTCGTTTGGCAGCTTGACCGTCACCGTACCCGGGGCCGTCGATGCTTGGTACACGATGCACAGCCGCTTCGGGAAATTGCCTATGGCCAAAGTATTGGCTCCAACCATCGCTTATGCTGAAGCCGGCACCCCCGTCCCGCCTGTGATTGCTTATTATTTGGCGGGAAATCTCAAACGCCTCGATGAGCGTGCGAAAGCGGGGGAAGTGGAAGAGTTTGACAATGCCCGTAAAACCTATTTCGCCAATGGCCCCGTTAAAGCAGGCGAAGTTTTCAAAAACCCCGATCTGGCCAAGACCCTTAGCTTGATCGCCCGTGGCGGACGGGACGCTTATTACAAAGGTCCTATCGCCCAGACAATTGACGCCTATATGCGCCGGATTGGCGGGCCCCTGCGGGCGAGCGACCTCGCAGCCCATAAGAGTGAATGGGTCGAGCCGATCTCGGTCAAATATCGTGGCTATGATGTCTGGCAATTGCCACCCAATAGCCAAGGCGTCACCACACTACAAATGCTGGGCATCCTCAATCAGTTTGACTTAGCAGGCGCAGGATTTGGCACACCCGAAAGCTTGCATTTGCAAATAGAAGCCAAGCGCTTAGCATTTGAAGATCGCGCGAAGTTTTTGGCTGACCCTGCTTTTGCAAATGTTCCGACTTCGGGCCTGATCAACCCGGCCTATTTAAAAGGCCGTGCCGGGCTGATCGATCCAAGCAAGGCAACAGTCGAAGCAAGTGCCGGCGACCCCAGTCAATTTGAGAAAGGCGACACCACATTTCTGGTCACCTCAGATTCCAGCGGCATGATGGTCGCGTTGATCCAGTCCAATTATCGCGGCATGGGTTCTGGCCTTGTCGCCGATGGCTTGGGCTTTATGTTTCAGAATCGTGGCGAGGCCTTCGCGCTCGATCCAGCTCTGCCCAACGTCTATGCACCCGGCAAGCGGCCCTTCCACACGATCATTCCGGGCTTTGTGACCAAGGATAATCAAGCCTTTATGGCCTTCGGCGTCATGGGTGGCGCGATGCAGCCACAAGGCCAAACCCAGATTGTCGTCAATATGATCGATTATGGCTTGGACGCCCAATCGGCAGGCGATGCGCCTCGTTGGCGACATGAGGGCGGTTGCGAACCTGAAGGCGGCTGTAAGCCGGGACTGGGTCGGGTTGCCATTGAATCTGGCTATCCCGATGCAACGCGCGCAGGCCTTACCCAGAAGGGCTGGACCTTGAGTGGCGCGGACGGTGATTTTGGCGGTTATCAAGCCATTAAGCGGGACCCCAAAACAGGGGCCTATGAAGCCGCCACTGAAAGCCGCAAGGATGGCACAGCCTTGGCCTATTGAGGCTTGGTGCAACATCGTAAAGATCCAGGGGCCGTGTTCACATGGCCCCTTTTTTCGTTTCGTGCGTTGAGCCAAAGATGAACGCAAATGAAATGGCGACCTCACAGGTCGTTCAGATGGCGCGCTTTAAAAAGAGGGTCATCGCCCCAAGCACTCGGTCTTGGTGCCTGCGTCTGGAGACTGAAGATGAAAAAAGCTCTGATACTTGCCTTAACTGGCCTTGCCACTCTGGCCAGTGCCCCTGCCGCTGAAGCCCAGCGCTTTGACCGTAGCCGCCCTTCCATCACCTTGTACGCCGGAACCGATTTCCGCGGACAGGCGGTAACCATTACCGGCGACGTGCCTGACCTGCGCCAGCTCAATTTCGACGAAGCCGCCGGGAGTTTGGTGGCACGCGGCGACTGGCAGGTCTGTCTAGACCCCAATTATGGCAGCCGTTGCCGGACGTACAGCGACTCTATCCCCAATCTGGAGTCGTTTAAGGGTCGCATTTCGTCCATTCGCTATGTAGGGCGGGGCAGCGTCATAAACCCCGGGCCAGGCGGTGGTTATGGCCCCGGTGGCGGCTACCGCCCACCAAGTGGTGGCTTTGGCAATGGTGGCAATTATGGTAATCCACCGCGCTACACTGGCCAAACAACATCGGGTCGCGCCACGGTGTTCTTCCCCGGCTCGGTCTCCCAGGGCCAGTTTAGTGGCCGCAATGACGCAAACCAATTTTGCCGCGACCAAGGCCTGCGCGATGCGGTCTATTCCGGCCAAGATCGCAATGGCAATCTGGAAGATGTCCTCTGCCGCCGCTAGTCTAACCCAAACCTAAAACAGAATTGGCCGCGGTGTTCCCACCGCGGCCTTTCTATTTGACGGGTCTGGTCAACAATTAGAAGTCGAGCGAGACGCGGCCGTACACATAACGGCCCGAGAAGCCGAATGGCGAATAACGCGAGAACGCAGATGCGCCCGAGTTGTTCAAGGTCGTGAAAGTCGAGGGTGTCAGGACCGTGGTGCCTGGCGTCTTACGCGGATAGACGTCGGTTGCGTTTTCAACGCCCAAGGTCAGGCTGATCTTGTCGGTCAGCTTGTAGCGGCCTTCGATGTCGAACAAGACCTCTGGGGACAGGACGATATCGCGCGCGGCATCGGTGCCGGGCTCAGTCACTTCACCATAATAGGTGGCCTTAAACGTCGTACCAAACTTGCCGAGCGTCCAATTGGTATTGAACGAGGCCTTTTCTTTTGGCTGGCCTTCGGTCAGCGTCAAAGTATTGATACGGTTGAACAATTGGGTTGGGGTCAAGCCAATTGCGGTCAAAGCTGGGATGACGGGGGTCTTATCCAGCTTGGTTTCGTTGACGCTGATGCTGCCGGTGAAGTCAAAGCGACCAAAGTCGGTGCGCAGACGATAGCTGGCAACCAGATCCGCGCCCTTAGTGGTGCTGTCCACACCGTTCAGGAAGAAGCGAACCGCGTTGATGCCAACGATCCCATTAGCGGCAAGCAAGGTTGACACTGCTGGCTGGTTCAAGTTTTCCGACAACACGATGCGGTTGGTCAACTCAATTTGGTAAGCGTCCAAAGTGACGTTGAAGTCACCAAAGCGCAGAACGCCGCCTAGCGAGTAGTTTACCGATTCCTCTGGCTTCAAATCCGTGCCGCCCAAAGCGCGACCGATCCGCGATGTCGATGGCACCGTTAGGATTTCCAGCGGCACACCTGCAACCACGTTGGTGGACGAGGCGGTGAAGAATTGCTGTTGCAAGCTTGGAGCACGGAAGCCATTGGAAACCGACCCACGCAGCGCAAACACTTCATTGAAGTCATAGCGGCCCGAGACCTTGCCGCTGACATTGTTGCCAAAGTCGGTGTAGTCTTCAACGCGAACAGCTCCCGAAACCAACAACGCGTCGGTTACATTGACTTCGAGGTCGATGTAACCGCCGATGGCGTCACGGGACACACCGATTTCGTTTGATGGCTTAAAGCCACCAAAGCCTTGCGAACCAGCGACAAAGGAACCTTGCTGGAAGTAAGAGCCTGGCTCACCGGCAAAGATTTCGTAATGATCGCGACGGGCTTCGAGGCCGACGGCGACGTTCAAATCAGACGCCAAGCCAACATTGTAGCCCTTCACAGCCGACACGCTTGCAACGGTTTGGGTGTTATTAAAACCACCAGCGTTAAATGACGTTGGGCTAGCGACTCCCAAGGAGCGATTCAACGTGTTGCGGATCACAAATTCCATCTCGTTGAAACCGCGGTTCAAGCTCAGATCCACATCCCAGCCATTCCACTTGGTTTCCATGCCCAAAGCGAACGAATTATCCGTGATCAGTGAGTTGATCTTGGGCAAGAAGCCGTTTGGATAGATTTCGACGACGTTGCGGCTATCGGCTGGCCAACGGAAGAAGGCTGCCGAAGTGGAATCGCGGCCTTGGACACTCGCCCAACCATACAGGCGGGTGGTGTCGGTCAAATCGATGCTGGCATTAGCGAACAAGGTGCCTTGGATCAGCTCACCGTCACCATATTGCTGATTCCAGCGGTTGATGGTGGCCTCACGAGGGTCAAGCGCGCCGCCTGGCAGCAAGTTATAAAGACGGCGGGTGTCATAACCTTGGCGGTTGATCGACTCACGGTTCTGAATTTCCGCAGCAATGGTCAAAGAGCCATTTTCGAACAAAGGCAAACCGACCCAAGCATTCACTGTGGTGGTCGCGCCGTCGTTCGCGTCGCGCGAACGGATCGATTGCCAGCTTGGGTTTGCGACGATGTTAGCAGCCGTGAAGTTGGTGGTGCCGTTTGGCAACGCAGGTGCGGGATCAGTGTTCACAGTGGTTTGGCGTTGGCCGTAAGACACAGTGACATTGCCACCTTCGCGGCGCTGCTTCAGGCGCAAGTTGATCACGCCGGCGATCGCGTCGGAACCATATTGAGCCGACGCGCCATCGCGCAGCACTTCAACGGATTCTAGAATGCCGGTTGGGATAGTGTTCAAATCAACTGCCGATGAACCACGGCCGATCGAGCCGTTAATGTTGACCAAAGACGCGGTGTGACGACGTTTGCCATTAACCAAGACCAAAGTTTGGTCCGGTGCCAAGCCGCGCAAAGTGGCTGGACGCACGGAGTCGGTGCCGTCAACGATTGCAGGGCGAGGGAAGTTGAAGCTTGGCAAAGCGGTTGCCAATTGCTGGTTCAATTCTGGCGAACCTTGTTGCGCCAATTGTGCAGAAGATACAACGTCGACAGGTGCGGCGGTGCTGAGTGCGGAACGAGCAGCAACCCGGGTACCGGTCACAACAACGACTTCGGCTTCCTTAGTGGCGGGGCCTTCTTGCGCAAACGCTGGCACAGCCAAAGCGGCGGCACCCATCGCGATAATCATCGCGCGAATAGAAATGTCCATGATTTGTCCTCTTGAGCGGGTAAACACCCTCGGGGGGCATGTGACGTTCGATCCCCGAGGTTTCAAGTCAGCGCATGACACAATCGTGACTTCGAGGGGGTAAATCGCCGCCTTAACAGGTAAGATGTTGCACAATGGTCACAATTTCAGGTTCACGCGGAACTGACTTGCATCATTCCGCTGGGGGTGCCACGACTAACGCGGCGCCGAGATCACGAAGAATCTCGCACTTTGGGAGACGTTCATGCATCCAGTTCACCATGCAGCACAAACACCGGATAAGCCCGCCGTCATCATGGCGGGTACTGGCGAGGCTTTAAGCTATGCAGAGCTTAATGCGCGCTCTAATCAAGTTGCGCAATTGTTGCGCGGACAAGGGCTGAAGGCAGGCGACGCCATCGCGGTCTTATTAGATAATTGTTCTGATTATTTCGAGATTGCGTGGGGTGCACAGCGGGCTGGCCTTTATTTCACCTGTCTGTCCACAAAACTTCAGGTCGATGAGATCGCCTATATCTTGACGGATTCTCACGCCAAAGTCCTGTTTGTTGGGGCAAATCTTTTGGCATTGGCCGAAGAAGCTCTCGGCCATGCTGGGGTGAAAATTCCTGCTCTGGTGATTGGTGGCGATCCCAAAGGGCACTCACCCTATTCAGCGGCGCGTAACGCCCAGACGACGGATCCGATTGTCGATGAAAGTGCCGGGGCCGACATGCTGTATTCGTCGGGCACCACGGGCCGACCAAAAGGTATCAAAATCCCGCTTACCGGTGCGCCAATCGACACACCGAACGCGCTGCAAATGATGGCCCAAGCCATTTATGGCATTTCAGCAGACAGCCAGTATCTCTCGCCCGCCCCCCTCTATCATGCGGCACCTCTGCGCTGGTGCATGTCGGTCCATAAGATTGGCGGCACCGTTGTGGTGATGGAGAAGTTTGAGCCTGAGACCTATCTGGCCACGGTTGAGCGCTACCGCATTACCGACAGCCAATTGGTGCCGACCATGTTTGTGCGCATGCTGAAGCTCAATGAAGCGATCCGCAAAACCTATGACCTTTCATCGCTCAAAATGGCGGTGCACGCTGCAGCTCCCTGCCCAGTCGCGATCAAACAGCAAATGATGGATTGGTGGGGCCCAATCATCCATGAGTATTACGCAGGCACCGAGGGCAATGGCTTTTGCACCATTTCGCCGCACGACTGGCTGCGCAAAAAAGGCAGCGTCGGCAAAGCGCTTTTGGGTGAGCTTCGGATCGTTGGCGAAGATGGCGATGTTGTGCCTACCGGGGAGTCTGGCACCGTCTTTTTCGCCAATGGCCCGCTGTTCGAATATCACAACAGTCCAGAGAAAACCGCTGACAGCCGCAATTCTTTGGGCTGGTCGACTTTGGGCGACGTGGGCTATGTCGATGAGGAAGGCTTCTTATTCCTGACCGACCGCAAGGCCTTCATGATCATTTCTGGCGGGGTGAATATCTATCCGCAAGAAAGCGAAAATGTGCTGGTAACCCACCCCAAAGTCGCCGATGTTGCCGTTTTTGGCGTGCCGAATGAAGAATTTGGCGAAGAGGTCAAAGCCGTGATTCAGCCGATGGATATGGCTGATGCCGGCCCCGAATTAGAAGCTGAGCTGCTGGCGTTTTGCCGAGCTAGCATCAGTCACGTAAAGGCACCCCGCTCCATTGACTTTATGGTGGAATTGCCGCGTTATCCCACCGGTAAACTCTACAAGCGGTTGCTTCGTGACCGTTATTGGGCCGGTCGGGAGAGCAAACTTGTCTGAAGGTAAAAACCAAGCGCAGAAAGAACTCTGGAACACATTTGCGGGAGAACGCTGGACCAGACGGCAGGTCGATATTGACGCCATGCTGTCAGGCTTCACGCAAGCCTTAATGCAGGCTTCTGGCCTTGAAGGCAGCGCCTCTCAAAATGTTCTCGACGTCGGCTGTGGCTCTGGTGAAACCTCCTTGATGATCGCAGATTTGGGCCACACGGTGACAGGGGTTGATATCTCAACCTCCTTGCTGGCGCTGGCCCAAAAGCGCGCGGGCGACCGCGCGGGCGTCACTTTCCTTGAAGCTGATGCGTCGGACGCTGTGTTCGACAGCCCGTTTGACCTATTGGTCTCCCGCTTTGGTGTGATGTTCTTTGATGACCCGCACGCAGCCTTTGCCCATATGGTTCAGCAACTGAAGCCCGGCGGTCGGGTCGTATTTGTCTGCTGGCGGCCACCTGCCGAGAACGAATGGGTGACGATGCCCATGCAGGTTTTGGTCAGTGTGACAGAACCACTTGCCCCACCACCACCCGATGCGCCCAGCCCATTTGCATTTGCCAATCCAGAAAGAACGACAGCCATTTTGGAAGCGGCAGGCTTAACCGACGTTAAGTTCACCCCGGTCGATGCAACCATGTCGATGGGCTCCGGCAAAGGCGCAATTAAGGCTGCCGATTTCGTAATGGAAGTTGGGCCTGCAGCTCTACCTATCGCGCAATTGCCGCCCGAGACTGTCGCTATGGTGCGGGAAAAAATGGAAACAGCCATCGAACCCCGCCTCGAAGATGGCTACCTCTCGCTCGGCGGCGCGATTTGGGTGGTTGAGGCGCGTAAGGCTTAGATACCGACGGTTTACGGCTTATCCCGATACTTATTGGTGATGGGATAACGCCTGTCGCGGCCAAAGTTGCGCGTGCCAATCTTGACGCCCGGCGGCGCTTGGCGGCGTTTGTATTCGGCAACGTAGAGCAGATTCTGGATGCGGTGCAGCACGGCCGGGTCATGACCGCGTGCGATCACCTCCTCAATCTCGGCCTCTTCTTCGACAAAGCCGTGCAGCATGTCGTCGAGTGCGGGATAAGGCGGCAGGCTGTCTTGGTCGGTTTGGTTCTCGCGCAATTCCGCCGAGGGCGCTTTGTCGATAATGCGTTGGGGAATGACTTCGCCCGAAGCGCCAAGTCCGATGTGACAAACATGCGCATTTCGCCACCGCGACAGGGCGTAAACCTCCATTTTATAAAGGTCCTTCAAGGCATTATAGCCGCCACACATGTCACCATAGAGGGTGGCATAGCCGACCGCCATTTCGCTCTTATTCCCGGTCGTTAAAACCATATGGCCAAACTTATTGGACAGAGCCATCAGCAAGACGGCGCGGCTGCGGCTTTGTATATTTTCTTCGGCAACCCCAGTTTGCGTATCGGCGAACTGGCCGCTCAACATTTGCGCGAATGCCTCCACCGCCGGTTCAATCGAGATAACGTCATAGGGGATGGCCAAGCGGCGCGCGTTGTCTGCCGCATCATCGAGGCTTTCTTGACTGGTGAAGCGCGAGGGCATCATCACACAGCGCACGCGGTCTGCCCCCAAAGCATCGGCTGCAACCGCTGCACTCAAGCCGGAATCGATCCCGCCGGACAATCCCAGCAGAACGCCTGGAAAGCCATTTTTATTGACGTAATCTCGAAGCGAAAGCACCATCGCGGCATAATCAGCCGCCTCACCTTCCACTTGGTCGAGTTGCTCTGCCTGCTTGCAAACCCAGCTATCGCCGCGCTTTTCCCAAAGCGCACTCGACTGGCTTTCAGAAAAATTCGGGAGGGATTGCACACATGCCCCGCTCGCATCCAACGCAAAGCTACCGCCATCAAAACAGAGTTCATCCTGTCCACCAATTTGATTGACATAAATAAGCGGCAAACCGGTTTCAGAAACTCTTGCGCGCGCGCTGGCCAAACGCTCTTGCTTGACTGGGCGGCGATAGGGCGAACCGTTGGGCACGATCAGAAGCTCAGCTCCCTGCTGCTTCAGGCTTTGGGTCACCCGGTCAAACCAGATGTCCTCACAAATCGGAATACCGACCAAGACCCCTGCAATCTTCACCGGAGCCGGCAAAGGCCCGGCATTGAACACGCGCTTTTCGTCAAACACAGCATAATTGGGCAATTCGTGTTTGAACCGCAGATCGGCGACGCGCCCATCTGACAGGATCGCGACTGCATTATAGAGCCCATCCTCATTCCGCCACGGCGTGCCCATGATCACCGTAAGTTTGGTACCGGCTGTTAGCGCGGCCAATTCTTCCGTCGCTTCACCGCAATCCTTCACCGCAGCGGGCTTTAGCACGAGGTCTTCCGGCGGATAGCCAATCAAAAACAACTCAGTAAAAACAAGAACGTCCGCCCCAACGCTTAGGGCATGCCCCAAGCAGGTCTTGGCTTTGGCAAGATTACCCCAAATATCCCCAACAATCGGGTTCAGTTGGGCGGAGAGGATGTGCAGCTTCTGTTGGGTCTGGCTCATGTGCCTAAACTAACCCGATGCGCGGTTTGGTTCAAAGGTTTGCGCTGAGAATGGTTTCAATTTGAAGGGCCAAGTCCATTGCGGTGAGTGCTTCTTGGTTGGACACCTCCGCATAAGGCGCAGAACAAGCGGCTACAAACTGAGCCAACATTTGGGCGACTGGGTCTGAATCCTGGGCCAAAAATGGCCTTGGACTTGGCCAATTAGCCCCATGCGTGACCACGCCGCGCACAAAATCGACGCTCATTTGCGCTTGCGCTTGCCCGGTATCCAACATCCATTGCGTGGTGCGAACACTCGCGGTCCGTGTCGCGCGCAGGCGGGCTTCCCCGCCGCCTTTGAATCGTACCCGCGCTTCAGCAGAATCAATTGCAGCACCGCGACCACCAAGCTTGGTCGCCCGCACCGAAACAGCGCGCGAGCCAAACAAGACGGCTGCCACATAAATATCTTGGATCATCAGATCGAGAATAACGGAAACATCGCTGACATGCTCCCGCGGGGGGGCTTCGCGCACCGCTTCAAAGCTGCGTAATCCAACCATGCTAGGTGTTAGGCCCAGCGCACCAATCATCGGCCCTTCACGGTGGCCGACTTGCAAAATCAAGTTTTTGGCGCGCGCCTCGGCCACCATCTGTTGCGCTTCGTCGCGCGAGATCGCAATTGGACGCTCAACTAGGACATGGCATCCTTGAGCAAGGGCCTGAAGACTTAAACGACCGTGGGTCCCTGCAGGAGCCGCGATGATCACCGCGTCAGCCTGCTCAAGCAACGTCTCGAGTGACGAGGGCTCAATTCCAAACCGTGCGCATAAGCCTTCAGAGCGCCGCACATCTGGCTCATAGAGACCCAGGAGATTCGCCCCCAGCGTCACGCGTAGCGCAGCAGCATGCCGCTCCCCCGCAACACCAGCACCGATGAGTCCCACCTTCAACAAGCTCTTACCGGCTCCTTTAACCCTCATTGGGCACCCTTGATTGGGCCCCCATCATCGGGTCTGTCGTCCCTATTTGTCACAGTGGCTTCACGCATCTGTCACAAGCGCGTGGTGCTCAAGCATAAAACGCTTGCGTCCATCAATCGTGCGCCAGAAAAAACTTCAGCAAACCAGCGATTTCCCGGAAACATTTACAGCAGGCTCCAAATGCCTTCGCCTGGATGACTTGACCCGCCCCCAAAAAGACCGTCATTCCCATCCTAGAAGCGTACAAGAGTACCACCACATAACAGGGAGAAACACATGCCAGCAGTTACATCTAAAGAAGTACGCCTGAAGTCGCGGCCAGAGGGTTCGCCAGTCGCTGAAAACTTCGAGATCGCGAGCGTCGAGAGCACAAGCCCAGCTGCAGGCTTTGTTCAAGTGAAGAACCACTGGATGAGCGTTGACCCTTATATGCGCGGCCGCATGTACGACCGCCCAAGCTATGTGCCGCCCTTCCAATTGGGCGAAGCGCTGCAAGGCCACGCGATTGGCGAAGTGATTGAGAGCGGCGATCCTGACTTTCAAGTAGGTGACATTGTCAGCCACATGCTGGGTTGGCGCGAATTTGTAACAGGTCCCAAAGTCCTATTCACCAAGATCGACACCCATGGCATCCCGTTGCAGGCCTTTTTGGGCGTGATGGGCATGCCCGGCATGACCGCTTATTGCGGTTTTCTTGAAATCGGCGCGCCAAAGCCCGGGGACACCGTCTTCGTCTCCGGCGCAGCAGGAGCTGTTGGCTCGCTCGTATGCCAGATCGCCAAGATCAAAGGCTGCAAGGTCGTGGCCTCTTGCGGTTCGGATGAAAAAGGCGAGTGGCTTAAATCTGTCGGCGTTGATGAAGTCGTCAATTATAAGAAGGTGCCGGATCTCTTGGGGGCGGTTCGTGCGGCTGCCCCCCAAGGCATCGATATCTATTTCGACAATGTCGGCGGTGAACATCTCGAAGTCGCCCTCGAAGTGGCCCGCCCCGGTGCCCGCTTTGCTGAATGCGGCATGATCAGCCAATATAATGCGACGGAACCTGTCCCGGGGCCCAGTAATTTGGTTTACATTGTTGGTAAGAGCCTAAAGATCCAAGGCTTCATCGTGTCCAACTATGCCAGCATGCAAGGCCAATTCTTGGCTGAAATGGGCGGATGGATCAAAGATGGTCAGATCAAGTGGGAAGAGACCGTGATGGACGGTATTGACCAAGCCCCTGCTGCTTTCATGGGCCTATTCAGTGGTGCGAATGCTGGCAAAATGTTGGTCAAACTCGCCTAAGCGGACGTCCAACGCCCGAAAAGCCAAGGCCAGTCTCGCATGTGTTCGCAGGCTGGCCTGGCGCATTGCAATTCAAGGGTGACGAACGTCGTCTTGCCCTGTAGAAGCCGCGCTTCAATTTTCGACCCTGAATAGGAAACCACCCATGAGCCGCCTTTTCGACAATTATGTGATGGTTGACTGGTCGGCTGCGGCCAAACCTGCGACTGGGGCGGATTCCATTTGGATCGGCACGCTACGTCGCGACGTGCGCCTGCAATTGCGCTTTGAAGCGCAAAATCCACCGACCCGCAAAGCTGCATTGGAAGCAATCACTGGCCTATTGGCAGAGTTTGATAAGCGCGGCGACCGCACATTGATCGGCTTTGACTTTCCCTTTGGCTATCCACAGGGGACTTCGGCTGCCCTGAAGTTTGAGGGCGCCCCTTGGCTCACTATGCAGGCTTTCTTAACCAAGGAAATCAAGGACAAGCCAGATAATGCGAATAATCGCTTCCAAGTGGCGGCGATGATGAACCGCCTGATTTCGGGTGGGCCATTCCCATTCTGGGGGTGTCCACCACGCGACGTGTTGACGACGTTGCAATCGAAGAAAACTCGCCCACATGGCCCAGGCGATCTGCCAGAGCATCGTCTAGCTGAGCAAGCCGCAAAGGGCGCGAGTCCGATCTGGAAGCTTTATACGGCAGGTTCTGTAGGCTCGCAGGCTTTAATGGGAATTCCGGTCGTCAAGAAGCTGCGCGATGCCCGGGCAGATGCGCGAATTTGGCCTTTTGAAACCGGCTACAAGCCTTTATCGCGCGAGGACCTAGATAGGGTCAAAATCGTGATGGCAGAAATCTATCCCTCCATCGTCAAATCGACACCTGCCGTTGGCGAGGTGAAGGACTTGGCACAAGTGCGCGCGATTGCCGAACATTTCGCGGCCTTGGATGAGGCTGGAAAACTAGCCGCTGCCTTCGGCCCCGCTAAAGGCCTGACCGACGCGCAAATTGAGACGATTGAGCAAGAAGAAGGCTGGATCTTGGGTGTTTAGCCCGCCCAGCCGGCTTTAGCGGCGCAGGACCCAGCCAATAACCGCACCGCCGACAACTGATGCGCCGGCATAAAGGGTCCAGTGCGCGGGTTCGCCTTGGCTGAACAACGCAAAGATCGCGATTGGCAAAAGTGCAGCCGACGTGCCGAGCAGACCTAAAAAGGCCGTCGCTCCTGCCGTACGTAATTGCCGCTTGCCAAAAGTGCGCACGTGATCCTCCCAACCTGTGCCGAAACCGTACAGGTGGGTGAAAGACCGCAAGATTGAGACCAGCGCAAATGCCCCAGTCGCTGTTTATGGGGATAAGGTCTAATTAGCTTGGGGATCGACTGCTTTTGCGGCCTCAGTCGAGGAGATCGGGCCTAACACCAAGAGGCGCAGAACCAAAATACCCGCTGAAACGATGCTGGCAAGCGCGACTGCTTCAACAAGGCCTCGTGCGCCACGTTCGAAATGAATACAAAACAGCCAGCCCAAGGGCGACATAACCAGCACATATGAGACAAAATGGCTCATTGTGGGAAACCAAGGCTTGCCAAGGGCGCGCAGGGCTTGGGCTGCCACGACTTGTAAGAAGTCGGGTACGGCCATCAACCAGACAAGTCCAACCAATACCGCGCCATAGGCCATCAGGCTCGGGTCGGTTGTAAATGCGCTCGCGATTGGTTTTGCGGCAACCCACGTTACCACGGAGAACAAAGCTGCATAAATTCCAGATAGGCCAAGGCCCATCCAAGCGATCTTGCGCGCACCTACCAGATCGCCTGCGCCACGCGCGTTAGAGGCGATCACAGCGGTTGCAGAGGCAATCCCCATGGCCGGCATAAAGCCAATCGACATGATATTCATCACAATGTTGAACGCCCCGACTTGGACGACACCGGCAAGGCCCGCAATGATGGTGAGGATGTTGAAGGAACCTGCCTCCAAAATCCCGCTACCCGCCGCTGACAAACCGATGGAGACTTGCTCTTTCGCCTCACCCGGTGCGGCGCGGGTGGTAAAGTCTAGAAAGCCAAACTGCTTGGCGTCAGGCATATTCAACAGCCAGATCATTGCCCCTACGGCCAAAAACAGCCTCGCGCCCAACGTACTCCAAGCAGCACCATCAGCACCTTGAAGTGGCACGAGATAAGTCGCCAAAGCCAGATTGACCACATTCGCTCCCACCATTAGGGCAAGCGCAACCCGTGGCCGGGATAATGCTTCTAAGGTTTTTGCACAGGTCAGATAAATCGCGTTTGGTAACAGGCTGAGGCCCAAAATAGCCGCGCATGATGCAGCCCCCTTGGCCAGATCCGGCTGTTGGCCTAAGTGGTTGAGTGCCCAAAGCGCCCCAAAGTGCAGCACAAGGGCAAGCACAAAACCCATAGCGATCGAGGTTACAATACCACGCCGCCAAATCAAGCCAATGGAGCGCGGGTTATTCTCGCCATAGCGGCGCGCGGCCAACACTTGTACGCCCACTAACAGCCCGATGGTCGCGACCAGCGCCGTGCCATTCAGGCTCCACGCCAAAGCGAGTTCTGCCAGCTCTGTCGCAGAATGGCGGCCAACCAGAATGGAATCGACCAAGCCCATCAACATGACAAGCACATTCGATCCCGCTACGGGTCCGGCTAATAAAAGGAGCTTTTTCAACAGCCCACCTTGCGGCAGAACTGCCGCGTCGGGGGCAGAAGTCATGGTTTACCGGCGTCCTGACACCATTTTCGAGCGCGCCCACTGACGGCACTCGTCAGCGACCTCGAAGGCAGAGCGAATTTGCGCTTCACCTGGCATTTGCGGATCAATATGGGTTGCAGCGTCTACCGCCTGCTTAAAGGCAATCTCGGCCGCGCCAATCTGGCCCGACCGCAGATAGGCCCATGCCTCGACCAAGGATGGGGCAATTGGATCACGTGCCAAAAGCGTGAAAAACGGTTCGTCGGTTTCGGCCTTGGAATAGGCGTCAAACTGGCTTGGCTCGGTCTTGCTGCTCATGGGTGCTTCCTATGTGGTTGGGAGACCATAGCAAGCCGCCCAAGATAAGAAAGGGGGCCGATGTGGGAGAGATGCGAATTCTTGAGCGAATCCGCCATAGTGTTGCAGCGATGCCCGACCTGACCCTTGAAACAGCCTATGCCAAACAGCTGCGCGTGCCGCTTGAAGCGGTTTGTGGCATTGATGAAGCCGGACGCGGACCGTGGGCCGGCCCCGTATCGGCGGCTGCGGTCATCCTCAACCCCAAACACCTACCTAAGGGCATTGATGATTCTAAGCGCTTAACCCACGCCCAGCGCGAAGCCCTGTTCGATGTGATTCAAGACCAAGCCCTCGCCAGTTCCCTTGCGATGATCTCTGCGCAAGAAATTGATTCTACAAATATTCTAAAGGCTACTTTGAAGGCGATGGCGATGGCGGCTCAAGGGCTAAACCAAGTACCCAGTCTCGCGCTCGTGGATGGGAATCGGACACCAGACCTAATCTGCCCTGCGTTTTGCGTGGTCGGCGGCGATCATCTTTCGCTGTCCATCGCAGCCGCCTCCATTCTGGCCAAGGTCGCACGCGACCGCTTGATGGCCGAGGCGGACGATCTCTATCCGGGCTATGGCTTTGCCCAGCACAAGGGCTATGGCACCAAAGCCCATCAAGACGCTTTGGCGCGCTTAGGCCCCTCCCCGATCCACCGGCTAAGTTACAAGCCCGTCGCAAAAGTGCTGCAGTCCTTCCAGGATTAAACTTCTGCAATGTGGCGACAGCGTCAGACGGAATTGCGCCCATCGCTGCGTTTCTCATCTCGACGGGACCCAACCGATGGAGATGTAACATGAAACCTATTCCTAGCTTGCTTGCGGCTGCCGCTGCCCTCGTCCTACTGGCCGGTGCCGGTGCCCCTGCCTTTGCCAAGGATCGCGACAATAATCCCCCTGGTCGCGCTGGCGGTCCCGGCACCAATTGGGAAAACCCACCAGCCCCGCGCGGTGGCCCCGGCACGTCGCCCGATCGCTACTACCGTCACAATGGCATACGCTATGCCTTCGCGCCGCATAATCATGGCTATTATTACAATGCCCATTTTGGCTATTGGCACCCGACTTTTGGGTTCTGGAACCAAAAGTCCCGCTGCTGGCTCGACAATGACAACAATCCGCCAAGCCCTGTCGGTGGTCGCGGTACAAATTGGGAAAACCCACCAGGTATCCGTGGTGGCCCAGGTGCCTCGCCTGACCGCTATGGCAAATGCCGCTAGTTTAGGACGTGGCTATCAAATTGGCCCGTCTTAACAAGGGGTCGCGCAAGCCCTGAAGCGACCCCCGAGCGCCGCCCTCTGAGCCCCCCTTCAGAGGGCGGCCAAATCGGAAAAAACTTTTACTGCAGTATTGCAGAAAAAAAGAATCACTGAGTCACTTTGTGAATCCTTTTTTAACCCTAATAGATTCAAGTGGCCCCGCACACAGAAGGGGCATACCATGTCAGCAGATTATGAAAACCGCATTTTGATTGGCGATTGCATTGAGCTCATGAACAGCCTGCCTGAAGGCTCTGTTGATATGATTTTTGCCGACCCTCCCTACAATCTTCAATTAGGTGGCGACCTTACTCGCCCTGACAATTCCAAAGTTGCTGGCGTCGATGACGAGTGGGACAAGTTTGCCGATTTTGCTACCTATGACGCCTTTACCAAGGCTTGGTTGGCAGCTGCACGACGCTGCTTGTCCGACACAGGTACAATCTGGGTGATCGGTTCCTACCACAATATCTTCCGCGTTGGCGCGACTTTGCAAGACCAAGGCTTCTGGATCTTGAATGACGTCATTTGGCGCAAGACTAACCCGATGCCAAACTTCAAGGGTACGCGCTTCCAGAACGCACATGAGACGATGATTTGGGCAACCAAATCCGCCAATCAGAAGCGTTACACCTTTAATTATGACGCGCTCAAGGTCCTCAATGACGATCTGCAAATGCGCTCTGATTGGTCCATCCCCATTTGTTCTGGTCATGAGCGGCTGAAGGACATAGCTGGCAAGAAAGTACACCCCACTCAAAAGCCAGAAGCATTGCTCCATCGCATCATGATGGCCGCCAGCAAACCAGGCGACCTTATCTTGGACCCCTTCTTCGGTTCGGGCACTACTGGCGCGGTTGCCAAAGCTTTGGGTCGTCGCTGGATCGGTCTGGAACGTGACGCGGGTTATGCCTTGGCCGCCGAGCAACGCATTTCACGGGTAGAGCCCGGACACCTCGATGACCTCGCGGTTATGAAGTCGAAGAAGGACGAGGTTCGCGTACCTTTTGGCACTATCGTAGAGCAAGGCTTGTTGCGCGCAGGCGACGCCATTTACTCACCGCGCGGCGATGTGGCGGCACGCGTCCGTGCGGACGGCTCAATCATGGCAGGCGAAATGGTTGGTTCCATCCACCGGGTTGGCGCGCAAGTTCAACACGCCCCGGCTTGCAACGGCTGGACTTATTGGCACCTCCGCACCGATTCAGGCCTTGTTCCAATCGACACCTTGCGCCGCGAAGTACGTGCGCGCATGGCGGCCTAAAGCCGCCAAATCCCACCAGAACCGTTGAGAACCCGCGACTGGCCGCTTTAAAAGCGGCCCGTTTGCACGCAATTGAGATGTCCATTTTAGCGCAATGATAACCTCAGGGTCGTATACAGCGGGTAATGAACCTCAGTGCCGTAACCCCTCGAGCATTTAATCTGACGGCCAGCCTGACGGTTGCTGTTGCTGCCTTTCTGGCACCAATAGCGCTTCTGCTTGTCTTGTTTTTGCAAGAGCAGCAAAAGGCCATCGACTTTGCAAGCAAGGAACTCCTCGGCGTTGAAATGGCCAAGGCTATCAACGATGCCGACATCAGCATTGGCCAAGCGATGTTTCAGTCTGAGACCAGCGGCGCGCTAACCTCGCAACTTTTCACATCCGTTTCAGACCTCAAACTCGCTCAAGGCCGATTTGGCGCAGCGTTTTCCACCGAGGCCACGGTCGCACAAGTTTCTGAGGATTTGCTAGAAATTGCTGGAAGCGGCAGAGCCGAAATTGGTGCCGTCAACACCATTCGCGCAAAATTGCGGACACTGACAGGACAAGTTGGCGATGCATCTAACCTGATCCTCGATCCAGAACTTGATTCCTATTATCTCATGGACTTGCTGATTGTCCGCTTTCCTGAGACGCAAGCGATCCTGGATTCCAAAGCCGCAGCGATGGGCTATTTCAGGAGCGAGGACAAATCCAACGTTACCACAGACGGCAACGAGCTTTTGCGACTGAGTGGTGGTTATCGCGTGGCGATCGACCAGTTGGAGGATTCGGCGTCTTCAGCACTTCGCCACTCTCGTCGAGCCGATCGGCTTGGCATTTTCCAAAGTGAGTTTGCCGAAGGTATTCGTGCGCTCGACCGCTTGGATACCTATACCCGTCGCCTATCGGTTGGAAGCGAGACCTTTGAGCCAAAGGTTGCTGCCTCACTGGAGTGGCAAGCGCGCAAGCAGTTTCATGACGTTAGCCTGATCGTTGCAACCGAGCTATCCAGCCTGTTACAAGAGCGTATTGACCGCCTCGAGTCTGCGCGCAGCCAATCGCTTTTGGCCACTTCAATCCTGTTTGGTGTGGCGCTTGTCTTTGTGTTCGCTTTCCTGCGCTTCCGTGTGACTAAGCCACTGACCCTTCTAACCCAAGTCGCCGAACGATTTGTTGCGGGCGATCTGAGCGAGAAAACGCCGTTGCAAGGGCGTGCGGATGAAGTGGGTGCCCTCGCCCGCGCATTTGAGCGATTGCGTATTGATGCTGCTGGGCGGCTTGAAGCCGAAGCCGAGCGGGCAAGCGCTGTAGCGGCCAACAAAGCGAAGTCGGCATTCTTGGCTATCATGAGCCATGAGTTGCGTACGCCGCTGAATGCCGTCATCGGCTATGCCGAAATCCTGGAAGAAGATCTTCAAGGCACCAACCAAGCACAAAGCCGCGCCGATGCAGAGCGGATAAAAGCTGCGGGCACGCATTTGCTGGGCGTCATCAACCAGATTCTAGACTTGTCGAAGATTGAAGCGGGCTCCATGGAGACCGAGGCAATTCCCTATTCGCCTGCGTCCATACTCCAAGAAATCGCCGACACCATTCGCCCGATCCTTGAAGTTAACAACAATGTGCTCGCCGTCCAGTCTGCACCGATTATGAATGCCTATGGCGACCCAATGCGATTGCGGCAATGTCTGTATAATCTAGCTTCCAATGCAGCCAAGTTCACCAGCAGCGGCATCGTCTCTCTAGAACTCAAGCAGCGCGGGGATCATTTGCTGTTTCAGGTGAAGGATAATGGGATTGGGATGACGGCAGAACAATTGACGCGCATCTTTGATCCCTTTGTGCAGGCCGATGACTCTACCACTCGCAAATTCGGCGGCACGGGCCTCGGTTTGGCAATCACTCGCAAGCTTGCTCGCCTCATGGGTGGCGATGTGACCGTCAGCAGTGAGACCAATATTGGCTCGATGTTTGAGCTGACCATCTTGCAATATGATGAGGCCCATCGCGCGGCTGAACCAATCCTTGAACCTGACGCGAAGCCAGAGGGTCGGTCGTTAGCCGCTTAAGCGGTTAAGCCGCCGCCAAGCCTAATTGTCCCGATGCGACAATTTTCTGCATCAAACTGGGCAAAGCTGCCGTGCCCAATTCCCCTAGTGCCAAATGAAGATAACCAACCACGTTCTGGACTTGGGCGTGACTGGCCGCAAAGACCTGCATCCGCAGTTCAAAATGGGTGAAGACGTGGCGCACAGGCTCGCACGCTTGCCAGTCTGTTTTCGTTGGAAATCCGTCCATGACGCACGCAGAGGGTTCATAAGGTGTATCGCGCCACGAAAGGTTCGGGACCTCCAGCATGCCACCCAACAGACCTTCATTTGGCCGGCGTCGGACCAAGATGCCGCCAGGATCTTGATGCACAAAAGCAACGCCATAGCGCACAGGCTTTGGCTTTTTCGCTTTCTTTTTCGGATAGTCGGCCGCAACACCCTGTGCGAACCCGGCACAACTCTCGGACCAAGGACAAAGCCCGCAGGAAGGGTTGCGTGGGGTACAGATGGTGGCGCCCAAGTCCATCAGCGCTTGAGCGAAATCGCCAGGTCTGTGGGTGTCCTCTAGCTTTGCAGCAGCATCGCGAAAAACAGGCTTGCCGGCAGGCAAAGCCGCCTCAATCAACCAAAGACGTGAGAGGACCCGTTCAACATTTCCGTCGACCGGCACGTGGGGCAGGTCAAAGGCAATGGCCGCTACCGCCGCCGCGGTATAAGGGCCAATGCCTTTGACCATCAGCAAGTCAGCTAGAGAAGTCGGAAACCCGCCTAAAGATGCAACCCCTTTAGCGCCTGCATGCAGATTGCGCGCGCGGGCGTAATAGCCCAGCCCAGCCCACAACCCCAAAACATCGTCCAAGGGCGCAGCGGCCAGATCTCCCAAGCGTGGATAGCGGATCAAGAAAGCCTCGAAATAAGGCTTTACCGTAACAACCCCGGTCTGTTGCAACATGATTTCTGATAGCCACACATGATAGGGATCAGGGCGTCGGCCCGCTTTGCCCTCTGCTGGCGGCACGCGCCATGGGAGCTGACGTGCGTGGGCATCATACCAATCCAGCAATTGGTGCCTTAAGTCTTCAAGTGCGTTAGAAGCGGGCGTGTGCATGTGCTGTCCCTAGCCGCTTCGCGTCTCAAATACATCAGGGCCTCGCAGATCAGCACCGAATAGGGTAAGCATCGATCATGGCGGAACCAACTTCACCTGACGGCGAACAGACCGGCTTTGACGCGCAGTTAGAGGTCGCAGCAGCCGCTTGGTTATCGCAGCGGCGCGGCAAACCCGTTTGGTTAGGCCCGCCGCCAGTGGCACGCCTCATTGCCAATTTAGTTCCCCAAGATCAGCGCAAAGCCGGCATGACCGCGCGCGAGCTTCAAGGGCGGTGGGCTGAGATTGTGGGAGACAAGATTGCCACCATTTGCCAGCCCGATCAGATCAAGGGCGAAACGCTGGTGCTAAAAGTGGTAGCAGCAGCAGCACCTTTGCTTTCCATGCGATCAAACGAGATTGTTGGGCTTGTTCGGCTCGCCGGGGCCAGTAAGATCAAGAAGTTGTCTTTGGTTCGTGCGCCTCTCAAACAAGCAATGAAGGCACCGGCTTCGACAACAAAACGAAAATTGAACGCCACTGAGCAGCGAAAACTGGATGAACAGCTTGAACAGGTGACCCAACCAAGCTTGAAAGCAGCCTTGACTCGGTTGGCCGAAGCCACCGCATCTATCGACTAAGGGATGACCTTGCCCGATAAAGGCACATAGGATGACAATGCGGCCTCGCCTCCACGCGATGCAGGCGCAATAGGAGTGACCAGATGTCTATTCAGTTCCGCACTTTTGGTTTTGCAGCCAAACTCGCCTTCGTTGCCACTGCCTTGGCGTTGAGCGCTTGTAGCCCGTCGACTGGCGGCAAGTCTGGGGGTGCCCCCAGCAGTGCGCTTGAGAATGCCACCGATTTTCCAATGGGCTCCAAGGATGCCAAAGTGGTGATGATTGAATATGCGTCGATCACTTGCCCACATTGCGCTAATTTCCACACCAATGTGTTGCCCACAATCAAGGAAAAATACATCACGCCAGGTAAGGTGCGTTATGTGTTCCGCGAATTCCCGACCATGCCTGTCGAACTGGCAACCGCTGGCCATTTGTTGGCGCGCTGTGCGGGTGGTGAAAAGCGCGACCAAGTGATCGATGTCCTGATGCGTGGGCAAAGTGATCTTGTCACGCAAGCCCAAGGCCCATCGGGTGCCAAGCAAGCCCTGTTAAACGTAGCGGTTTCCGTCGGGATGAATGAAGGCCAATTTGACGCCTGTATGGCCAATCAAGATCAACTCAAAATCTTGGTGGAAGTGCAAGAAGGCGGCGTTAAAGCTGGCGTTCAGGGCACTCCAGCCATCTTTATCAATGGCGAGAAGTTCGAAGGGCCAGGCGGTCGTGAAATGACTGCTGACGATGTCAGCAAGGCTCTTGATGCAGCTCTGGCCAAAGCAAAATAAGGTCATACGCTGTTGCTTAAACGCCGCCCGTTGCTAGACTTTTGTCGTGCTGCCACTTGGCATGCTCGGGCGGCTGCTTGCCTGCTGGCAAGTCTACTAGCGCTGACGGCGGCAGGCGGTTTCGCTGCGGCCAAGGAAAAGCCAAAAGCGCCATCGGCTGCAGCCAAGGCACCTACCGTTCCAGCCCCGGTTGCGGATTGGCCTTTGGGGTCCGAGCGGGCGCAAGTGACCCTTCTTGAGTATGGCAGCTTGACCTGTTCCCATTGCGCAGACTTCAACAATAATGTGCTTCCAGGCATAAAGGAAAAATATGTCGACACGGGCCGCGTGCGATATGTATTTCGTGCCTTTCCAACTCCGCCAATGGGCTTGTCCTATCCCATGCATAGTCTGGCGCGATGTGCTGGGCCCAAGGGCTATCACCGCGTACTGGATGCTTTCTTTCAAAAGCAACGCCAAATCTTTGACGCCGCCCAGCAAGGAAACGGTGCGAAGGATGCGGTCTATTCTGTCTTCACGGAAGCAAGCGGCATGAATGCAGCCCAAGCAGACATCTGTTTGCGCAACAAGTCTTTTGCCGAAGCCGTCAATCAGCAATCCTTGAAGGGGGAAGAGATGGGGGTTGAGGGCACCCCAACCCTATTCATCCAGACGTCTAAAGGCGTCACGCTTATTCAGCCACCCTACGATGCAGAAAGCGTGGGTCGTGCTTTAGATGAGGCGATCGCTACCTTGCCACCGCCTTCGGTTGCCCGACCTGCTAAGGCAAAGACCAAAACAGAAGTCAAAGCAAAGCCCAAGGCCAAAAAGCCATGAGGGTAACCGATTTGCGCGTGGTCGGGTTCAAGTCCTTTGTGGACCCCGTCCATTTGAAGATTGAACCGGGCCTCACTGGCATAGTTGGACCAAATGGCTGCGGCAAATCCAATATTTTGGAATCGCTTCGTTGGGTGATGGGCGCAACCTCGGCCCGGGCGCTACGCGGCGGGGAAATGGACGATGTCATTTTCGCAGGTACTGACAAGCGTCCAGCCCGTGACATTGCCGAAGTTGTCATCAGTCTGGATAATCGCGAAGGCCGCGCCCCCGCTCCGTTTGATCAAGACCCGGTTCTGGAAGTGTCCCGGAAAATCCGTCGCGCGGCAGGCTCAAACTTCAAGATCAATGGCAAGGAGGTGCGTGCACGCGATGTCCAGCTTCTATTTGCTGACGCTTCAACTGGGGCAAATTCACCGGCTTTGGTTCGGCAAAATCAAGTCAGCGAATTGATCAATGCCAAGCCCGAAAATCGCCGTCGCATTCTCGAAGAAGCTGCGGGTATTTCAGGTCTTTATACTCGACGTCATGAAGCCGAACTCAAACTACGCGGCGCGCAGACGAATTTGGAGCGGCTGGATGATGTGATCCAAGCGATGCAGGACCAATTGAATGGTCTACGTCGTCAGGCACGCCAAGCCACGAAATATCGCGCCGTTGCCGAAGAAATCCGCACGTTGGAAACATTCCTGTTCGCGCAACGCTATAATGAGGCCCAGTCTGCCCTCGCCCAAGCGCAAGTAAATCAGCGCAAAGCGGAGCAAGAGCTGGCCGATGCAACTTTGGCTGCCAATAAAGCTGCGGCGGCAGCAGAAAACTCAGACGAGAGCCTAGGCGGTCTGCGCGAAGAACAAGCGGTCGCAGAAGCCATCCTTCGTCGACTGGAGGGGCAACGGATCGCCTGCGAGCGTGATCTTCAAAGTGCGCGGGATGCCTTGAATGCCGCAGAAGCCGATATGATACGTATCCGGAATGACAAGACGCGCGAACAAACCCTGTTTGAAGATGCGACCCAAAATCTCCAACTGGTATCGGAGGCTTTGGCAAACCTGCCTGATCGTAGCGCTTTGGATGGCGAGATCGAGCAGGCAAAGACCGCCACGTCTCAAGCCAATGAGCTGCGCGAAGCGGCGGAAGCTGCTTTGACTACAGCTATTTCCCAGCGCGCCGCAGCAGTCGCAGAACGCAATGCGCAGTCGCGCGCCTATGAGGATGCCAAAGCGCAATTGCGCCGTCGGCAAGAAGCGCTTGCCCGCATTGAAGCCGAAGTGGCCCGCCTCAAGCTGGCCCTGCCGAATGATGATGTGCTCGCCATTGCGCGCAAGGAAGCAGAGGCCATCAGCGACGCTGCCAATGCAGCCGCTGAGCGTGCAGACCAAAGCGAGAAAGAAGCCGAAGAGGTTGCCGCTCAAGAGACAGAGGCCCGCGAGGCCGCCCGTCAAGCGCAAAACCAGCTCGACCGCCTGATGTCAGAACTAAAAGCGCTCGAGGCCATGACAAAAAAGCCTGTCGCAGGGTCTTGGGCCAAGGTCCTCGACACCATTCGTCCCAAAGCGGGCTATGAGCGCGCAGTAGCGGCAGCCTTTGGCGATGAATTGCAGGCAGCCCTTGACGCAAAGGCGCCATCCGCTTGGACAGGCCAAGAGGTGCGCAGCTTTGATTGGCCCAAAGAGGTCACGGCCGTGACGGACTTCATCACGCAAGTTCCCGTTCAGTTGGAAGCTCGCCTTGCTGGGATTGGATTGGTTGATAGCGCTTTGTTTGATCGCCTGACGGACTTGCCGACCGGTGGCCGCCTTGTGACGATGGAAGGCGACATGCGGCGCTGGGATGGGTTTGTTCGGCGCAAGGATGCGGTTTCATCCGCGGCGGTAGAACTTGAACAACGAAACCGCCTTGAAGCCTTGCAAGGCCAAGTGCCAGCAGCCCAAGACACCGCCCAAGGCCTAGCCAAATCTGCAGCAGAAGCACGCGCAAAAGCGGATCAAAAACGAGCTCAAGCGCGCCACGCTCGCGCAGAGGCACCCCGCGCTTTTGCAGCCGTCGCCGGAGCACGCGACCGCATCGCCCGCTTGGAAGCAGACTTTGCGAGGGCGCGAGCCAGCTTTCAACAAGCAGAGATCAGTGCTGCTGCCGCCGCCGAAGAACAAAACCAAGCGAGCCTGCTCGTTGATGTCGCCGCTGAATTGCTGGCCGCTTTGCCACCGGAAGAAGACACGAGCCAATTGAATGCGGTGCAAGGCCAAGCACAAGAGGCGCGCGCCGGGGCAAACCAAGCCCAAGCCAGTTTGAACCAAATCCTCGCCCGTGCCGGAGCCCGTGACAGCCAAGAAGCCAATCTAAAGCGCGACTTGGGTTCTTGGCAGACCCGCTTGAAGGCCGCTGAAGCGCGGCTGACAGAACTGGATCAAGAAAGCGCCAAGGCGATGGCGCGCAAACAGGCCGCAAGCAATGCGCCGATTGACATTGAAAAGCGCCAACGCGAACTCTTGAGCCAAGTCCCCGCCGCCCAAGCGCGCAAAGCAAAAGCTGATGACGCGCTGAGCCAAACCGAGGCCAGTATCCGCAGCCTGCGCGATCAAGACCGGGTAGCCAGCCAAGCTTTGTCAGCCGCACGAGAAGCCCGCGCCGCCGCTACCATCCGGACCGAGGCCGCTACCGAACGTCTGGCTGAACTGAGTGACGAGATCCGCCGCGCCCTACAAATGGACCCAGCCGATTGCGAACGTCGCGCGCGGGCCGCCTTGGGCGAAGCATTTGATCAAACCACGATCCAAGCGACCGAGCAAAGGCTGGCGAAGTTACTTTATGACCGGGAGGCCATCGGCGGGGTCAATCTGCGGGCCGACGAAGAAGTGGCCGAACAAGAAGCCCGCTTAACCGCTCTGGTTGCCGATAAGGACGATCTGACTTCGGCCATCGCCAAGCTGCGTGGTGGTGTCGACCAAATCAATGAAGAGGGCAAGGAGCGCCTTGTTGCAGCCTTTGACACGGTGCATGGCCATTTCCGGGTCTTGTTTGAAGCCTTGTTTGACGGTGGCACAGCTGAACTGCGGCTGACGGAAAGCGATGACCCACTGGGCGGTGGCTTGGAGGTCTATGCCTGCCCGCCTGGAAAGAAGCTGCAGAGCCTGACCCTGATGAGCGGCGGTGAACAGGCGCTGACCGCTTCAGCCCTAATTTTTGCGGTGTTCCTATCCAACCCAGCGCCAATCTGCGTCCTAGACGAAGTCGACGCGCCTTTGGATGATTCCAACGTCGACCGTTACTGCCGCTTGTTGAATGAAATGCGCCAGCGGACCGAAACTCGCTTTATCGTCATCACCCACCATCCCATCACCATGGCCCGTATGGACCGCTTGTTTGGCGTCACGATGGCAGAGCGCGGCGTGTCGCAATTGGTGAGTGTTGATTTGAGTCGCGCAGAAGCCTTGATCTCGGCAGAATAAGTCGGTCAAAGCCAAAGCACCCACAATCGATTGCACAATTTTGATGCACACACCTCACGAATTTGTGACTGTTCTGCAACAAGTTTGAGTCAAAGACGCTTGCAGCGCCAATCTCGTGCGGAATTTCGGAGATTTGGATGCTCCCTGCCTTGTCATAACAATTTTGTGAGATATCGACGAAAAGTCAGTGTTTTTACAAATCTGACTTCGAGAAGTCACCATTAAGGATAAAACATCCATGAAGAAAACGATAACCTGAGCGGCGCAAGCATGCTGGCCCTTTCGGTCGCATCCGCGCTGATCGTAGCAGCTCCCCAATTTGCCTTCGCTCAAGCGGCACCCGCAGCGGCTGATGAGCCCTCCGCAGAAGTGATCATTGTTACCGGTACACGCCGTGTGTCGCGTTCTGCTGCTGACACCCCAGCACCGGTAGATATCATCGGCGGTGCCGAAATCGCGAAGCAAGGTGAATCCGACACGTCCAACCTGATCCGCAACTTGGTTCCGTCCTTCAACGTGAACACCCAAGCGATCAACGACGCCTCCTCTATCGTCCGTCCAGTTAACCTGCGCGGCTTGGCACCTGACCAAACCTTTGTACTGGTTAATGGTAAGCGCCGCCACCGCGCTGCCGTCATCAACTTCTTGGGCGGTGGTGTATCTGATGGTGCACAAGGTCCAGATATTTCTTCGATCCCCAGCATTGCTTTGAAGCAAGTTGAAGTTCTGCGCGATGGTGCAGCGGCTCAATACGGCTCTGACGCCATTGCCGGCGTGATGAACTTCATCCTGCGCACCGACTCGAGCGGCGCAGAAGTGGAAGCCAAGTACGGCCAATTCTACGAAGGCGATGGCACGACTTATCAAGTCGCCGGCAATTTCGGCCTCGGTCTTGGCGAGAATGGCTTTGCCAATGTCAGCCTTGAGTATCGTCAGTCTGGCGCGACCAGCCGTTCGGTCCAGCGTGGTGATGCTGCTGCTTTGGCAGCCGCTGGCAACACCGCCATTCCAAACCCAGCCCAAATCTGGGGTCAGCCAGAGTTGAAGAGCGACTATAAGGCCTTCGTCAATGCCGGGTTCGACCTTGGCAATGGCCGCAGCATCTATGCTTTCGGTAATTATGGCACGCGCGAAACCGATGGTGGCTTCTATTATCGTAACCCAAACACCCGCGGTGGCGTGTTCTCGAACGATGGTGGCGTGACCCGTTTGGTTGCCGACACCACCCCAGGCACAGGCACCACCTGCCCTGTGATCACGATCAGTGCCGCAAATGAAGCAGCCCTGATCGCACAGGTCAAAGCTGACCCAACCTGTTTTGCCTTCATCGAGAAATTCCCCGGCGGCTTCACCCCACGCTTTGGCGATGAGTTGGTGGATTATGCCGGTGCTGTTGGGACCAAAGGCAATGTTGGCAAGTTGAACTATGACGTCAGCTTCAGCGCCGGTCGTAACGATGTGACCTTCCACATCAACAATACCATCAACGCATCCTTGGGCCCGAACTCGCCAACGGAGTTCACCCCCGGTCAGCAAATCCAAACCGAGAAGAACTTCAACATCGACTTGAGCTACGCCGTTCCAGTCAAGGGCTTTGCTTCGGACCTGAACATCGCTGGCGGCTTTGAATGGCGCAATGAAGAGTTTGAGTTGATCGCAGGTGATGCGGCTTCTTACACGGTTGGTCCTTTTGTGAACCAAGGCTTCTCGATCGGTTCGAACGGCTTCAACGGCTTCCGTCCTTCTGACGCTGGCGTTTGGGACCGCACCAATACGGCCTTCTATGTCGACTTGGAAGCCGACGTGACCGAGAAATTGGTTCTGGGTGCGGCTGTCCGTACTGAAGACTTCGACACCTTCGGCCAAACCACCAATTACAAGCTCTCGGGCCTGTTGCGGGCGACCGACGTTTTGACCTTGCGTTCGACCTATTCGACCGGTTTCCGTGCACCAACTCCGGGCCAAGCCAATGTGGTGAACACCACGACCAGCTTGATCGGCGGCGTTTTGGCTAACACCGGCACGGTGTCGCCAACCAGCGTCTTGGGTCAATTGTTGGGCGGTAAGGAACTGAAGCCTGAAGAGTCCAAGAACTTCTCCTTGGGGGGTGCATTGGACCTCGGTGGCCTGAAAGTTACCGTCGACTACTTCAACATCAAGATGGAAGATCGTATCCGTCTGCGTTCGGGCGTGCCTTTGACGCCAGCTCAAATCGCCGCTTTGACCCCAGCCCAATTGGCCGCCGTCAACGCGATCGGTGGTTTGACCTCTGACTTCACCAACTTCAAATATTTCGTCAATGGCGTGGACAGCACGACCCAAGGCGTGGACTTTGTTGCGTCCTATCCGCTCGACTTGTTCGGCGGCAAGACCAGCTTGAACTTGGTGGCCAACTGGACCGAAACCGACATCACCCGTGGTGAGCGTTTGGCCGGTATCGAAGCTGATGGTTCGGCAGGTTTATTGCAGCTTGAGCAAGGCTTGCCCAAGTATCGTGGCAACATCTCGATCAACCATTATCAAAACAAGTGGAGCGTTTCGGCTCGCCTGAACTATTATGGCGAATATTACGACCCACATGCCGATGACCCAACGCTGCCAATCTATGCAGACGCACAAGTTACCTTCGACACCGAAGTTGGTTATGACCTGACCGACAAGTTGAAGATCTCGGTGGGTGCCGACAATCTGTTCGACAGCTACCCAACCAGCAACCCCTCGTATGATGGACAAGTCCTTAGACAAGGGTGTTTAAGGATAGTGACTGTCCAGCCTGAGTTATGCGCCTCAGTATCTAGAATACGTCGTCAAGCATAGGCGGGCAGTCATTTGTTTAATCTCCGAACAGTTGCCTGAGCTGTCGGAGGCCTAGCTAAGGGTTATCTTGGCGTGGCTTCTGGCAAGCTCGTATGCACGAGGAGGGAGCTATGACAGAGACACAAAAACCATCTTCTAGACCCTTTATTGGGATCGACGTTGCCAAATATCGCTTTGACGGGGCCAGTTCTTCTGGGCCTATCATTGGACTTCACGTGCGGGAGCTACCCAGATTGGTTGACTGGGTAGAAAGCCAGAATCCGCAATTGGTGACGCTAGA
>JAJTGP010000281.1 GCA_021299265.1 Hyphomonadaceae bacterium
AACAATCGTCAACCCGCGCGATGGTATAATGTACAGCCGCTGACCATAGGCACCAGCAGCCATGACAAAATCGTCGGGCACGCGAGCATCATCAATTATCGGCTTAATCTGCCGCGAGAACTGTTCCTTATTGTTTGCGTCAATTGTCGCAGCAAGTTGGGCTGGAACAGACTCCTTTAGCCACCAGTAAAATCCATAAGCAGGATGTGCCTTTGAACCTTGAAATACTTGATCGAATAATGAGGCTTCCAAAAGTGGGCTCCCATTCCATTCGCGGCTAGTTGTCAGCCGGACGAACTCGCCAAACTTTGCCCAATCTCGTGCGGTAGCATATGCGCCACCCGATAACTGGGGATTGCCATCTGAGAAATTGCTGGCCCAGCGCACGGAGGTCATTCCAAGCGGACTGAATAATTTCCTACTGAAGTAATCCTCTACTTTTTCTGCTGGAAGCAAACGCTGCATGGCAAGCCCAAGAATATTAGGATCCCCGCTGTAGATAAAGACGTTGCCGGGGTCATTAATCGCTTGGGCATTGAGATAGCTACTCCAGCCAGGTAAATCATTGAGCTCTTGAAGACCACTTGCCATGGTCAGCAGATGCCGAAAAGTGATTCTAGACCGAACCGGGTCGCTCTTCCATTCTGTAATTGCTCGACTTGCCACGGGCTCATCTAGGTTAAAAAGACCATCAGAGGCTGCAATAGCACCCACCATCCCTGTGAAGCCTTTGGTGGCGCTTGCCAAGAGTTGCACGCGTTCAGGCGCGCCGCCATTGGCATAAGCCTCATCTAGTATCTTTCCGTTATGCATAATGAGGAACGTTTGCCCGCCAACACTGGAGCTATAATCCCGCGCTGCTGCGATTGCTGTACTCGTCGGCACAGTACCAGAAGCAAGAGCTTTATTGAAGAAGGACCATGCTATCTCGGCAAATTCAACATCCCTGTTCTGGATACCACTTGTAGGGTTGGTCGGGATTAAGACAGCTTGACTCGAGACCGGATGCCCCCCACCATCCATGCGCCACCATTCAACGGCAGGGACACCCTGATACTGAAATCGGTTGGCGGGTCCTCCATCACCTGAATCGACTTCAAAGATGGTTTGCGATGGAACCTTGTTGGCCAAGCCATTTGCTTCAAGCCAGAAATTGCGTGTTGCCTCTGCACTGATGACACGACCACGTGCACAACCCGACCCAACATTTGCAACACATCCGCCACCATAAGGCATCGCCGGATCGGCTGTACCGTGGGCCATTAAGACGGGAATGGGACGAGCAGGAAGGTTTCGGCATGCCCCTGGTTTCGGATCAACAGGCAGGTTTCCATTCGAAGTGGCAATTGCAGCGACACGCTCGCTTCGCGCCAAGGCATAGGAAAAGGTCATTTGCGCACCGTTGGACCCGCCCGCCATAAACACCTTTTCACCGGGAAGTTTGTATTGAGATCGTATTCTGTCAATTAGGGCGTCTAGGAATGCGATATCGTCCGTTGGAGCTGCAAGGCTGTTGTCGTTTCGACAGTCATTCCAACCCGCACCACCATCAAGCTGGGGGAGTCCCCCAGGATACACGACAACAAAACCTTCACGATCAGCAACAGTTCTAAAAACCGCCAGTGGATGAGCCCCGGTATTTGCAACAGAGAGCCCCGCGCCTCCGCCGCCGTGCAGCACCAATACGATTGCCTTCGGAGTTGCCCCTCCAAGCGAGGCAGGTACATGGACCCTGTAGTCTCGCCGAACGCCATTTACGAGGAGAAAGTCATCTGTCAGACCAACCGGATAAGGAGGCGGGCTCGGCGAGACCGTCAAGGTTGTTGCTGCCAGGACCGACCCGCGCGCATTGCTTGCTGTCAAAGTATAAGTTGTTGTTATTAATGGATTTACTGTCACACTTGTTTGCGTGAGCACAGTGCCGATGCCATTATCTATGGACACATTGGTTGCATCTTTGACGCTCCATGTCAGCACGGCACTTTGTCCCGAGCTGATGGAATTTGGCGAAGCGCTAAAGCTTGAAATCGAAGGCTGAGGACCGTCCGTAGGGGCCTGTGGACTGCCTCCGCCTCCACCACATGCTCCCAATACGGCAACACCGACGAGGGTAGCTGCGAGTAGAAGCCGACGCCAAAAGTGTAAGGATAACATTAGCATTTAGTCCCTCCTGGCCTGCGTAAGACAGCAGTTCTCTCTCGACTTTCACTTCCCGATAAATAGATACTTTTAAGTATCATATAACAACGCATTTTTCTCAAGATCAAGAAGCTTTCAGGACAATTGGCATTGCACGACCTGTCGAATGGGGCACCTACAAAATCGTACAATGTCGAAGGCAAACCCGCCAACCACGAATTTTTGGCTTGAGTTGCAAGAAATAACTTGCTTTGTGTCAAACCATTCTGTTAATCTGTCGACACATAACTTATAATATGTAAACATTAGGTGCTCGTTTGCTGCTACAAGAATTGCGATTCCTTTTAGGTGATGTGCTGGGGGCTGAGGCCGTGTTAACCTGGCCGACTTTTGGTCACTTAGACAGGCTTGACTTAGCGAACATTCTGTCCGCCGCGGATGACTTAGCTGAGCGTAAGTTTTCCCCGATCGCTGCTAGAATCGACGCAGAAGAGCCGTTATTCGTTGAAGGCAGAGTGTTGGTCCACGATGATGTGGCTCAGGCGTTTCATGCTTATGCCGATGCTGGATTACTAGGCGCTGGTTTGACCCTCGAAAATGGGGGGCTTCAATTACCATCGTGCATATCAACGGCACTTATGGCAATATTTGGAGCGGCATGTAACCCTGCAGCAGGATATGGATTCCTCACCACCGCTGCAGCCAGAGTCATTCAAGCGTTTGGCGATACATGGCAGAAGTCAACATTTATAAATCCAATGCGCGATGGAATCTGGACCGGGACCATGTGCCTAAGTGAGCCTCAAGCAGGATCGGCGCTCGGCGAGATTCGGACCCGGGCCGTATTGCGCGATGATGGTTCCTACGATGTCACCGGGACCAAAATGTGGATCTCTGGGGGAGACCAAGATTTCACAGCCAACATAATCCATCTTGTGTTGGCGCGGATTGACGGGGGTGCAACAAACGCTTCAGGTCTCTCACTCCTTATTGTGCCAAAGATGAACCTTGACGGGGAATCAAATGGAGTTGCCACAATCGGCCTTAATCACAAGCTTGGCCATCGTGGCACATCAAATTGTGCGTTGGAATTTGGTGCAAAGGGTCCTTCAATTGGGTATCTGATCGGCAAACCCCATTTAGGCCTCTCATATATGTTCCACATGATGAATGAAGCCCGAATCGGTGTCGGGGTGACAGCTGCAGCGACAGCGTATGCAGGGTTCCGGCATGCAACAGAGTATGCACAGACGCGGTTTCAAGGGCGCGACCGCGAAACAGGATTGCCTATGGCCATTATCGGCCACGCCGACGTCCAGCGAATGCTGCTTTTACAGCGGGCCATTTGCGAAGGTGGTCTTTGTCTGTGTCTTTACGGGGCCCGAATGGTAGATGACGCATTTAGTCACCCGGATATAAGTGAGGCGTCGCGGGCTAGGATCCTACTTGGTCTCTTAACCCCACTTGTGAAACATTGGTGCTCAGAACGCGGCCTTGAGGCAAACTCGCTAGCGATCCAGGTTATGGGAGGAGCCGGGTATGTGCGTGATCATCCAGTAGAAAGACTATTCCGGGACCAGCGCCTCAACACGATTCATGAAGGCACGAGTGGTATTTTAGCGATAGACTTCGTCCTCAGAGGCGTACGAAGAGATGGCGGAGCCACCCTACTGCAATTTCTGCAAGAAATCGTTTCCGACCTTAGCTCAATCCAGGGTCAGCACGAGGTAGCGCTTTTCGAAGCCTTGGTGACATGTGTGAGTAATATTCAAGAGTGTACGGCTAAGCTGGTAACTGGCCGCGAAGACGATGCACGTGCTTGGGCAAGTCCATTTTCTATCTTTGTTGGCGACACGATTGTTGCTTGGTTATGGCTTAGGCAGATAAAAGCTTTGCGAGGGAAAATAGACGGTGCCGCCCCTGCCAAACGAGCGGCGTCACTCTGCTTCATCCAATTGATTTTAACGCAATCATTAGCGGCTTCTAAGAACATTCTCGATGGAATGCCAGCACCATATGGTGAACTAGACCCCCACTTTATGGTCGGCTGAAAGCGACACCAAACAAACTCTGGGCCCCGCAGCTTGAGCCGCTTGAGTTCCTGATAGGTCCATGAGCACAAATAATTTACCTTAAAAATATGGCCAACTAAAGAACTGAACCTTGGTCGGTGCATTGGGAACGGGAGGCTATTATTCAGATTGAAGTGCTCCCCTGAATTCGGTCTATACGCGCAAAGGTCGGAATCAGCAGCTTCGTGCTTCAATCTGTCAACATATTTCCTTGAAAACGTCTCCATAATGAGGTAGATTAAAGAGCTATACAGGGATCAGTTTTTGCACTTCGTGCAAAGTAGCTGCTCTCCTCGGTTGGCTGAGATAGCCGTTGGTCAGCCATTCAGCAAAGGATGCAACTTAATGACTGCCTATGGATTTATCTCTCCTTCAGGTGGTGATCGCAGCCCTCCCGCCCTGGCTCGTCAGATTCGCTTGATGATCCAGTCCGGGGAGGTTCTGCCAGGTTCTCACCTTGGGACGGTTGAGCTGGCTGAGCGATTCAGCGTTAGCCGTGGCCCACTTAGGGAAGCGTTGCGACTGCTGGAGTCATCGGGCCTCGTTAAGATTGTGCCACAGCGTGGTGCATTCGTCATAAGACTTGATGATCGCGAAGTTCAGGATTTGCTGGCCGTTCGGGAGGTTTTGTTTGCGCTGCTCGCAGAACGATGCGCGTCGGCTGCCACTCCTGATGGAGTTGAAGCCCTCCGGCGGGAATTAGAGCAATTGGAGCAAATTGCCCGGAACCCGGCATCTACCGCCCGTGCATTCCAGGCCGCAACCTATCGTTATGTTGCGCAAATGAATGTCATTGTTGGATCGGCTCGACTGACCCAATCAATAAGGGATCTTAGCATTGGTGCTGCAGAGTTATATGGCCACTTGGCCATCGCAACACGCGATATGCGACTGAAAGACCTCAGCGGGTATAAGAAGCTTTTCAAGCTAATAGCGGCTGGAGCTGGGGCTGCCGCGTTTTCACAAGCACGCGCCATGCATTCTCAAGGTGTTGCGCGAGCGGTTGAGTTAAATGCAAGCGCATCGAGGCAGAGCCAAAGTTCGCCCGCGATTGATTTCGTTCAACGTAAGCGCAGGACAACGCAATCCTAGCCATGTCGTATTTTTTGAACAGCGATCTAGGCGGCGCGGAGTATCTGGCCAAATGCCCCGAGGGATCGGGGCCTCAACAATCTCCAAATAGGCGGATGCTATTAAGCTGGGCATCAGTTATGGGGTTGGCGAGTGTGGGCGCCTGCACTTCGACATTTTCAAATGATCTAGCCAGTTTTGAGGCGGCCTGCGGTGACCTATACATCTATGGCCTGCCTGTACTCGAAATGGCACGAGCGCGGCAGCGTACGATTGGGAGTGCGGCCAATCAATGGAGGCATGTCCGTCGGCTGGCTGACGCTTCATCTCGCCGAGTCACGACGCCAAATAATGACACACTTTACTCTTCTGCTTGGCTGGACTTGCGAAAGGGGCCGGTGGAGCTCACATATCCCAAGGCATCCGAGCGTTACCTCTCCATCGCCATCCTCGATATGTTCACTAACAATTTTGTTGTCTTAGGACCAAGGCAAACTCTTGGTGACTCCGGCCGTGTGCGACTTGTCGCGCCGAATGAACGCGCCAGCGGCGATGAGATTGTTGCTCCAACACATTGGGTATGGGCGCAGGTTCGGACCTTGGTCTCTGGGCCGGAAGATATTGGCGTTGCGCACCAACTCCAAGATGGCCTTCGGATCGTGGGAGCTCAATCGCCGCCACCTGGTCCTGTACCGGCCACTACCGACGCTTTCGAAGAGCTTCAAGCGATTGTTGGATTGCTCGCTGCCGAAGCGCCGCCCCTTTCGGGCGAGCATCAGCTTCGGACACGTTGGGAGCAGGCTGGGCTAACCCCTCTGGGCCTTGCAGTAGCAACAGCTTCCCAACGAGGTGCGGCTGTTCGCGGCATTCAGGATGCGCGAAAACGCATAGCTGAACGTCTAGCAGTGAGTACCCCGATTTCCGGCTGGATTTACCCTGAAGCAGGGCTTGGCGACTTTCGTGCCGATTACCTTTATCGTGCGTCTATCGCTACTTGGGGACTCGGCGCGTTGCCCTTGCGCGAAGCGGCCTACTTCCGGGCAGTTGCTCAGGATGGGCAGACTACTTTTCCGGCAAATAAATCTTTTATGCTGCGGTTTGGCCCAGAAGGTGCGCCACCTGCGAAGGCTTTCTGGTCCCTAAGCCTTTATGAAGCTCAAGAGGATGGCCGTCTCTTTTTTGCACAAAATTCGCTCGGCCGCTATGCCGTCGGTGATCGGACCCCAGGGCTACTTACCGAAGCAGACGGTTCATTGACGATTTGGATCGGTGCCAGAGACCCTGGTGAAAGTAGGCGGTCAAATTGGCTACCTGCATCGGGAGCACGCTTTGCGTTGGTATTACGAGCCTACAATCCTGACCCGAGTCTACTAAACGGCCGATATCTTCTGCCCCGAGTTGAGGAAGTGCCATGAAGCCGAGTGACGGAATGCCGCAGCATCCCTTTTCTGCAACAATCCGCGAGGAAAGGAGTGAGGATGGATCAATTATCCTTGTGGGGCCTTGGCGCCGTCCATCTAACTTGCTGAAGCGACAGAGCTATGCCAATCACGCTTCAATACACGATGATGCGACTGCCCAAAGTTTGGGCTTTCAAGGCGGCACGATCGAGGGGCCCACGCATTTCAGCCAGTTCGCGCCCCTTTTACACCATGCCTTCGGCTCCTCTTGGTTTGATTTCGGTAGTATTTCTGTCACCTATAAACAGGCCAGCTATGAAGGCGAGGAGCTTCAGGCCAGAATTAGTCAAGGTGCCACAGACTCCGCCAATCTATCGATGGTGAAGCGTGATGGCACAGTTGTACTTATGGGGAATGCAGGAGTTGGGAGCCCCCCAGAAAATAGCTTCGCACGTCAGCGGCTTGCCGCTTCACGAGCACTAGCCGAGCCACGTATTCTCGCTGGCTGCCATCCGGGGCTAGCTGCACCAAAGGTTTGTATCCGGCTGGATGCTAAAACACCTTTAGGTGGCCTTTACCCCTTCAGTCTTGTTGAAAAGTTGGATGTCATAACCGAGCCGAGTCCATGGTACTCAGAGGAGACAAATACACCATGGACCAGAGCCATTCTGCCTGTTGAAATGATCAGCGTCCTTTGCCAGTCGGTTGCGGATCAGGATCCATTTCCGATTCGCCAACCTGTTGTAGGCCTTTTTGCCGATCAGGAGGTTGTTGTCATCGACGGGCCGCTCTACCCGGGGGTTAATTATGAACTTGAGCGCAAAATCGTCCACTTGAGCGAAACCCCCAAAACTGAATCAATGTGGATACGGACTATGGTTCGTGAAAAAGCAACTTCGCGGCTGTGTGCCGAGATGCTGCTCAATCAAGCCTTCCTCAAGGCCTCTTCTGAGTTATACGAGTTTTAGCAGTTAGCTATATTAGCCGAAATTGAGTGTCGTTAGCGTATTTCTGTGCCTCGACGGGTACAAAAGGATCATCACAGTCCATGTCGCTAACTGTTTCCCCAGATCGCGGCTTCGAATCTCTTAAACCAAGCAGCAAGGCTTGTTGACTGCCATTGGATTAAAATGATACAAATTAGTATCACTTCTGCCAGATCGAATAGACTCGATATGACCGATGGATGCGTTCGGGAGGGAATCTCTTGTATTTTGTAACGACTTACCCAGCACAGAAGCTCGATTGGCAGGGTTGGCAATGAGGTTGGACTGGCATGATGGGCCCACCCATGCAAGTTTCGTATTACATGCTTTGGCGCGCTTTGGTGAACGTACCGCCTTTATGGCTGGCAAAAGGGCGATTAGTTATAGGGCTGCGCGAGACTTAATAGGCCGAATGCAAGCGGCGATGGTTAGGGCCGGAATTGGGCGCGGGGACGTCATTGCTGGTCTTTCCTCAAACAATTTTGAAGCTTGGTGCGCTAGCGTGGCTTGTAATGGGTTGGGTGCGGCAACCACTTCCCTTCATCCACTTGGGTCCCACCAAGATCATCTTGACCAGATTGCCGACTCAGGTGCCACAGCCTTGATTTTAGACCCTGCATTTGGCGACCGAGCGGGCCAGCTTTGCGTTGACGCATCTGTCCCAACCACTTTAGTTCTGGGCCCTGCGTCCTTTGGAAAAGATCTAATTGCAGAGGCGATGGATGCGTCATTTAGTCCGAAAGATTTATCGCGACCGAATGAGCTAGCGATCATCAATTACACGGGTGGGACAACCGGCCGTCCAAAGGGTGTAAGACGCAGTCATAGGGAGCTTACTGCAGGGTCTATTGCTGTTCTAGCAAACTTCCCACTTCCGAAATTGCCAGTTTATTTGGCCGCCGCGCCTATTAGTCATGCGGCGGGTATGTTCATTACGCCGGTACTTGCTAGAGGGGGCACCGTCGATCTCATGTCTGGATTTGAGCCGGACGCACTTATCCGACGTCTTCTTGACTCTAAGGCCAATATGTCATTGCTCGTTCCATCGATGATATACGCGCTTCTCGACCATACGACTTGGAGCCGCGCTGATTTGACCTCATTGGAGCTGCTTTTATACGGTGCCTCTCCCATTGCTCCATCTCGCCTTGAGGAAGGGCTTGACCGCATTGGCCAAGTTTTTTGCCAACTTTACGGTCAGACTGAATGCTTTGGGATAGCCTCGCTTCGACCCGAAGACCACAGCCTAGCTCGCCCAGAGCTACTAGCTTCTGCTGGACATCCTTTGCTCGACTGCGAAGTCTGCGTGCTTGATGACAGCGGTTTGATGACAGAGGCGGGTATAAAGGGAGAGATATGCGTACGCGCTCCCTATGCGATGCAAGGTTACTGGAATCAACCTGACCTAACTGCTGCAACCATCAAGGATGGTTGGATTTGTACAGGCGATATCGGTTGGCAGGATGAAGAGGGGCGGCTTTTCATTGTAGATCGAAAAAAAGAAATGGTGATCTCTGGGGGCTTCAATGTATTTCCAAGCGAAGTGGAAAACGTTCTGAACGCCCACCCGGCGATTGCTGGAGCGGCTGTTATCGGCGTGCCTGACAATAGGTGGGGGGAGGCAGTAAAGGCTTACATCGTGATTCGCCCGGGCTATTCAGTCAGCCAGGATGATCTCGCTAGCTGGGTCCGTTCGCGCAAGGGGCCGGCCCATGTCCCCAAATCATTTGAAGTTGTTGGACAGTTACCGCTAACCTCCGTCGGAAAGATAGATAAGAAGGCGCTGCGCTCAGCTTGGTGGGACCCGTCTGAACGTCAGGTGAGCTGAAATAACACGCTGCGGCCAAGCTGGCACGCTCAACTGGCTACACACCCACCATCACGGCGCGCCCATCCTTACGACCAATGCTGCAGGCACCGTCGTGCGATAACTTGTTCCACCGAACGTCTGCTTACCGACCCCACGCCCTCCAAACCAGACCAACCGCTTTCGTGAAGAGTTTCGGGCGCTCTTGGGCGTACGAAAGTATCCGAAGAACGAATCTTTGGTGTTGTGGGCTGTGGCTATGGGGATTTCGGCTGAGGGCTTGGATTGGTGGGGGCTTTTGAAGCCTGGACTGGCTGGGCTGGGGGCGACATCTGTATACGGCGTGGTGTCAGTA